>NZ_LUKD01000007.1 GCF_001592745.1 Bdellovibrio bacteriovorus | reverse complement strand
AGAGACAGGGCGGCGGCACTGGCGGCGGCGGAGCTATCTACTACCCATACGAAACAGTTTACGGCGATGTTTGTACAACTCAAGAAGCGACTCCTGGTTGCACATTCTTGGCGTCTGATGGAACTCGTATCACTGTAACTAGAGATCCAGACTACAACAGCCAAGGTTACGGTTCTGATGACCTTTGGTATGTAAAGTTCGATGCTAACGGTGAAGCCGCTGTTTACAACGATCTTGGTCAATTCCAATACTACGCTGACGTTTCTGAATTCGCGGGTTATGTGGGTGGCACATCTATCGGTGTAGGTACAACTGGTTTCTTCTGGGAAGACATCCGTAACGGTACATACTGGTTAGGTAAAAACGGTGTTCTATACAATGCGAACACAGGTGAGTCTAACTACGGTCAAGCTATCAATGACAAAACTTCTTCTTCAGCTTCTGATACAAACTTTGCGGCTTTGAACTCTGACGCGAACAAACAACTTGTTAAAAGAGCTTCTGAGAAATTGATGAAAGAATACGGCTTCAAACAAGACAAAGCGGTAGCGGTAGCTTCTGCATTGAACTCTTGGGCGGTTGCAGCTGCGGAACGCGGTACAACTTCTGAAAAAGACATGGACAAAACTTTCAAAGCTGTTTTCGGTGTTCAGTTCTCTGACGCTTTGGCAGCAGCAAAAGATTTGGCTTTGGGTGACTCTGCAGGAATGCAAGACATCACAAACAGATCTGCTTCTGAACTTGGTTTGAAACCTCACCAAGCTCAAAAGTTCATGAAGGGCATGTACAAAAAAGCTCTTGCTAACTGGGGTTACGACGTAGACTCTTTCGGTTGGTAATTCCTGGCCGATAATAGAGTTTCAAAAGCCCGCGCTTCTAAGCGTGGGCTTTTTTATTTTAAGCCACCTGCTTAGCCGAAAAAAGGGACGCCAGGCTTTTGAGGCAATCTTGATCCAAAAGACTTTGTTTGGTTTCATGTAATCGGGCGATAGCCGCGGCTCCATCCAAGGGCACTTCATTATCTGGATTCTTCAGCGTCAGGGTGCAAAACGCATCTGCCGCAGAGATAATTCTTGTGAGCGGATGGATCTTCTTCTTATCGATTCGACGGGGATAGCCCGTTCCCATCAGATCCTCGTGATGCTCGTAAGTCATTTGAATAACATCAGTAGGGATGCCTTTAATGGACTCTAGGATTTCTTTTCCCCGAGCCGGGTGCGATTCAATCAGCATGCGTTCTTCTTTGCTGAGTTTAAAACGACTTTTTTGTAGAACATCCTGAGGCAGTTCTTTAAATCCAATATTGTGAAACAAGCCCGCCATCGCCAGCTTAAAAAGAGTTTGGGGAGAGTTGATTCCCATTTTTTTTGCGATCATCACCGAGTACATGCTAACACCTAAACTGTGCGAATAGAGGTAATCGTTATGATCATTCAATTGATCTAAAACGGTCATTGCGTCTTCGGACTCGGTGATGACCGAAACACTCGATGAAAGAAAGTCTTTGGCATTATTGAATAAAGCTTTATCTGTGCCCTGTACAAAGGCCTGCTGTACAATCAAGCCCCCGGTGTACTTTACGAAACGCAACTTTTTTGAATCGTCGACTTTTTCACTCGCGCTGACCACTCTGGATATGTGGACCGTAAAACCCACGATACTTGAAAAGTCGGCCTGCTTTACGTATAAGAAGTTAACACCTTTTTCTTTAAAGACGCGCAGTTTTTCTTCTGCGATCTTTCCACCATGATGGGCGATCTTGATGTATTTGTTGGAAGCGACTTTGACGAAGATACCGAACTGCGTGTTTCTTTCCGTAAGAAAGTCTTCGACAGGTAAAGAACAAAAGTCTTCATCTTTACCGTCATCAATCTTCCATTGAGAAGCGCCTGCTAACAAATTATTCAGCTTAGAAAGAAGCTCCGCGGACTTAAAAGGTTTAGGGATGAAGTCTTTGGCCCCCAGTTCGTGTGCGCGTTTCGTCTCTAAAATCTCTGAAAAACCAGTCATTAGTACAACTGGAATCTTTGGCCTGTGTTCGCGAACCCACTCTAAAAGCTGGATGCCGGTCATTTTTGGCATTTTGATATCTGTAAGAATGGCATCAGGATCTAGATTTTCATTTAATAGGTTTTGCGCGTGAAGTCCGTTTTCGGCTTCGTGCACTTCATAAGTCTTACCGAGGAAGTCCTTAACGGCCGACCGAAAGAATTCATCGTCTTCAACTAAAAGAATTTTCTTCATCATATAATACCTTCTAAAGAAAGATCTTCGATTTGAAGATTCTGCCGTTTAGGAATTTCAATTACAAAGCTCGTGTTCACATGTCCCGGATCAATAAAGAGTCTTCCGTTATGTCCCTTGGCGATTCCCATCGAAATACTTAGGCCAATACCCGTGCCTTTTCCTACATCTTTCGTCGTGAAAAAGGGCTGAAATATCTTGTCTAAAACCAACGGGTCAATCCCCGGGCCAGAATCTGTCACCCTCATTTGAACGAAATCAGGCGTTTGCGAGACGTTGAGTTCGATCCATTTCTGATCTAGTTTGCCAACAGCATCTAACGCATTTCCCATTAAATTCAGAAGAACTTGAGTGATTTCCACGGGACGGCATTCGATTGGAATTGTTTCGGCGGGAATTTCCCAACGAAGTTCGACTCCTTCGGTGTTAAAACGGTCTCCGCATAAAATCATCGCATCTTCGATTGCTTCTTGAACAGAGTAGGGCTGGAAAGGATCCGTCTCGCCAGAGCGAGCGAACGTTCGGAGTCCTTTAATAATTTTAGAGATGCGGTCGATGGTTGCGTCTGATTTATGGAGGTAACCTATAAGAGTCGAATTATCGGCTTTGTTGTTTTCAATTTCGTAAAGCGCTTCTGATAAGAACATTTTAATGGCCGCTAACGGCGTATTGATTTCGTGAGCCATGCCGGCAACCATTTCACCCAGCGCCGACATTTTCGCCGACTGCAAAGCAATGGTCTTTTGTTCTTGCAGCTCTTGAGATTTGCTTTCAAGTACAGCGATCGTTTGAGCGGCGTGTTTTTGGCTCTCTAGATAAAGATGGCACAGTGAAATAGCGACGATAGAGCAAAGTGCAACCAAAAGACAAATGACGTCAAATAAATGGTTTAAAAACGACTCCTTGTGAAACAGGCTTGCCGTGAGTATCGTAAAAATGAACAGTGCAACAACAGTGATTAAAGCATTAGGATGAATACGACGAAGCTGTGGAACTATGGATCTCACTGGGTTCACATCCGAAAGAAACTCTTTCATCTGGGTATAACCTCTGTCATAACTTTTCGGATTGTTTAGTTTGTTCTCAATACGATTTCGTAACTGATCCCATTTGTAATGTTATTACGAGTTTATTCTATATACCTTACTACAAGTGAAACCGATAAGAATCAGGTAGGATTTTTTACCTTTTGAAAGTGAATCAAATGCTTCCACCCAAAGATGATCCCCGCTGGCGAAGTCTTGTTGTCGATCAAAACGAAGTCCCGTTACAGGCTCTTGCTAGCAAAATGATTCTGACCCGTGTGAGGCGCTTGGTCCAAGGAAACCCGTCTTCCGATAAAATCGGTGAAGCAGTGACTATTGCCTATGAATTTTTTAAGAAAAATGAACACGCAGTTTCTGAAGACATCCAATGTATCTTTGGAAAAGGAAGTTAATTTGAAGACACTCTTTAATGTAAAAGAAGTTAGCGCCATGATCCAGGAAGGCAAAAAGCTTCTTCTTGCGGGAAACGATTCGTTAATGAGTCAGCTTCCTCGCGGTGCTTGGGTTGGTGGAACCATCCCGTACTTCATGTCGGAGTGGGGAGGCATCGATACGTCTGATATGATTCAGGTCGTTGAGTTGCCGGATTTTGTTTCGAGTCAGACTTTGATCAGTTATGGCGCGAAAGAGATTCAACATATTCCTAAAGATTATAAAGACAATGGTGTTTCTTTTATTATTATTCCCGCTTTTTCGGAAGTGCATAAGGTATTTGCCAAAGAATGCATGAACTTTTCGGGCCTCTTTGACAGCCCCTTGTTAGGATGGGTGAGCGGCTATCATTTACAGCAAGACTCAAAGAAGGTCGCTAAAGTTTATGATGGCTTCACGGGACAAGCCTATTCTGATCGAGCTGTTGTTCTTCATTTAGGTCTGGCTAAACACAAGTATGGCAAAGTGAATATTTTGAATCTGTTTAAACAAGGATACGGGGACGTCGTTCGTTTTCAATCCACAGGCTTTGAGGCAACGACCTGCCTGGTGAACGGGGAAAGTAAAAACTTATTTGAATATATTAAAGAACGTGGGATTGACACGCAATTGCCCTTGGTAGCGAACTATTCAGGGGCCATGATCAACGTCAGCGTAATGTCACTGAATGAAGCGAACAAGTCCGTTCAGTTTTATGCTCCGGTTTTTTCGGATGTCGACTATAAGTTTGCGAATCCAGTTATGGATTATGAAGCCGAGTTTGAAAAAGTTATCAAGAACTCGGATATGAAAAATCCTACATTCACGTGTAACTGTATTCTAAATTTTCTATACGCGAATTTAGAAGGCAAGAAGACAGCAGATATCGTAGGCCCGATGACCTTCGGTGAAATTGCCTATATGCTTTTAAATCAGACAATGGTGTACCTGACGTTCGAAGACCGTTAGCGGGCTGTGCCAATCCTTCGGGCTTCGAACTTCTCTTTAGTTGTTGTTTGTTTTTGAAGCTGATAATTTGCGCACCCATGTCACCAGCTTTATTATCCGTCCGTCATCCCGTTTTTATTATGTCTATCGTTATTCTCATGCTGACGCTGGGAATGATTTCGCTCAAAGGTCTTCCGATCGATCTTTATCCTGATGTGAGCTTACCAACGGTCGTCGTACAAACAACTTATGCCGGTGCGGGCCCTCAGGAAATTGAGACGGAAGTTTCTAAAATTCTTGAGGATGAAGTTTCAACGATTTCCGGCGTTCAAAAAGTGTCCTCTCAAAACATGGAGAGCGTCAGCATTTTGACAATCGAGTTTTCGTTAAAGACGAATCTGAACTTCGCTGAACAAGAAGTGCGCGCCAAAGTATCAAATGCTTTGCGCGAACTTCCAGATGATATTGATGCGCCCGTGATTCGGAAGATCAGTCCTTCCGATGCGCCGATCATGTATATTTCCCTGCAGGCGGATATGGACGACGCAAAACTTTACGATTTAGCGAAAGAGGTGATCTCTCCGCAGTTCGAGCAGGTTTATCAAGTCGGTCAAGTGGATATCTTAGGCGGCCGTAAAAGAGAAATTCATGTTTCTTTGGATCGTGATCGTCTTAATGGCACTGATATTTCGGCAACGGCCGTCGCTGAGGCTTTGCGCAGTGGGGGACGCAACGTCCCGGCAGGGAAGATCGATGTAGGTCCCACCCAATATTCATTTAGAACTTTAGCGCAGTACCAATCCATCGAAGAGATCGGTTCATCTGTTCTTCGTCTGGCCGACGTTTATCATCCGATCACAATTGCTTCTGTGGGTAAGATTGAAGACACATTAGAAGATGAAAAAACGCGCAGCCGCTTGAACGGCAAAAAGGCGATTAACTTTAGTATCTATCGGCAATCAGGTGCGAACTCGGTGAAAGTGGCGGATGACGTTGCCGCCAAAGTTAAAAAGATCAATGCGGATTTCAAAGCCAAAGGCATGAATGCCGAAATGAAGATCGTTCAGGATACCAGCCGTAAGATTCGTGCGAACGTATTTGACGTTTATGAGTCAATCTTCTTCGGGGTCCTACTGACGGTCTTAGTGGTTTATTTCTTCTTGGGAAGTATGAAGTCCACCTTGATTACAGGCTTCGCTCTTCCGAACTCGCTCTTAGGGGCGTGTATCGTCATGGGCATCTTTGGCTTTTCTATCAACATCATGAGCTTGCTTGCGATGAGCTTAGTTGTGGGGCTTTTGGTCGATGACGCCATCGTGGTGCGCGAAAATATCTTCCGTAAACTAGAGGCAGGGCTTTCACCTAAAAAAGCCGCGATCGTGGGTACAAACGAAGTGACCTTGGCCGTTATTGCCACAACACTGGCAATTCTTGCTGTGTTTGGGCCCATCGGAAACTTGCAAGGCATCGTCGGGCAGTTCTTCAAACAGTTCGGTTTGACGATTTGTTTTGCGATGATTGTATCCTTGTTCGACGGTTTGTTTGTGGCGCCGGTGCTATCGGCCTATGTGGCAGGGGAGCATTCACACAAGCCACCGACGTCTCGTTTTGGTCGCTGGAATCAGAAACTACTTAAAGACTTCGATCGTTTTCAAACTTGGCTAGAGAAAATTTATGTCATCACATTGCGCTGGGCTTTGAATCATCCGATCAAAACGATATTAGGTTCGGTGTTTATTTTCTTCTTCTCTTTATTTATCGCGACGAAAGTTCCGTTTACATTCTTGCCGCCGCAAGACAACGGCGAGTTTTACGTGATGTTCGAGCTTCCTCCAGGGGCGAGTTTGGACGGGACGGATGAAGTTGCTAAAGAAATTGAAGCTCGCACGCGCAAGTTTAAAGAAATCGAGGATGTATTAGTTTTCGTGGGCTCAGCAAATGGAGAAGCGCATAAAGGTAGTGTCTACGTTCATCTTGTTCCTTCTAAACAAAGAAATAAGAACACCACACAGATGAAGGATGAGCTTCGCAAGGCTTACACCGGATTAGAAAAATACAATATCATCGTGACGGACAACCCGGGCCAACAAAGCAGCCGGGCCTTCAACTTAAACGTTGTTGGTCAAAACATGGATGAACTGATTCAGTATTCTGAAAAGTTATTAGCAAAGCTCAAAGAAAATCCAAGTTTGCAACAAGTGGATAGCAGCTACCGTGCGGGTAAGCCAGAGTATCAAGTAAAACTGAAGGGCGACGTCGCCAAAGCGTCCGGAGTGACGGTTACGGGCATTGGTATGGAGCTTCGTACATTGATTGAAGGTCTTACGCCTGCAATCTATCGTGAAAACGGCGTGAACTATGATGTGCGGGTGCGTTTAAAGCCTGACCAACGGGATCTTCGTGAAGAGTTCGCCCACTTGCGAGTACCCAACTTAAGCGGCCGTTTGGTACCACTGCAAAATGTGGCTTCTTTAAAGGAAGCTCAGGGGCCGTCAGTTATTCTACGCGAAAATCGCAACCGCTATATTCAGATCTCTGCCGATCTTACTCCTGGCGGTAAAGGTTTGGGTGGCGTGATGGCGGAAGTCAACGCCTTAGGGCAAGGCGAACTCAAAGCTCCTCCGGGTGTGACATTTAGTTTTGTCGGGGAAGCCGAGCGTTTCGCAGAATTGATGACCAATATTATGGTTTCTATGGGACTTGGTGTGATGTTCATCTATCTGGTTTTGGCGAGCTTGTATGGATCATTCATTACGCCTTTCACTATTATGGCCGTGATTCCGCTGGCAGCTTGTGGCGCCTTCTTTTCGCTCTTCATTACACGTTCTAGCTTCGACTTGTTTTCGATGATTGGTTGCGTGATGTTGATGGGTCTTGCGACGAAGAACTCGATCTTGTTGATCGACTCAACAATGGAGCGTCAAAAAGAAGGTCAGTCTCGTTACGATGCTTTGATCAAAGCCGGTGAAACGCGCCTTCGTCCGATCATCATGACGAGCTTGGCGCTGATCGCGGGGATGGTGCCCGTGGCGATTGGTCTGAATGAGGCTTCAAAGTCTCGTACATCACTAGGTATTGTCGTTATTGGTGGAACGATCAGTTCAACACTGTTAACTCTTTACGTGATTCCGGCCGTGCACTTATACATTGACCGATTCCAGGTCTGGTTCATGGGTAAATACCGTAAGATCTTCGGACACGATGAAACGGTGGTTTAAAGAAAAAGGAGCAGATGTCTGCTCCTTTTTTTGTTTTTATAAACCTGCATCCTTCAACAACGTTTCATCACTCCAACCGTAGGTCTGCATTTGATGATTCCAGCAAGCTTGATGAAGAAGAGCGGCTTCCTGCCAGGTGCTGGCACTTCGCAAAGCGCCTTTTAGATACCAGTAAACGCGAGCTCTCTCGAGGTAAGTAAGATCGCAAAAACCCGTATCGACGTAGCAGCTCACATGGCTGTGCATGGCCTGTTTATGAAGATCATTGCACGAGGCTTCTTGCGAGACCTGCTGAACGCGTTCTTGCAGGCACAGACGCACATCCTTCAGCCACACTTGAGTGCGTGGGTAAAACTGCTGTTGATCTTTTAAGAAACTCTCACAATAAGGATGACCGAAGTTCATCCAGTAACCTTCAGCCCCACATTGTCGTTCTTGTTCTTTGCATTGATACAAATCACAAGAGTTTTCACTCGGAAAGCAGTTCCCTTGTGCAACTGAAGTCAGTGGAAAAAGCAGCGCTAAAAAAATCAGATAACGTGTCATGCCCGCAATCTAAAGAGAGCGAGCTGTCTTGTCTATCAGACCGGGAAGGACTTCGAATTATTTTACCGATCGTCGTTTTTCTAACAGTAAACTACGTAAGTTTACCGAGAAATCAGGGAAATTTCTGAGTAAAAATCAAAAGCGGAAATTCCTTCGCGTTATTGATTCACCAATTGTCTTTCCTGCAAAGACTGCAACGTGCCCCAAGGACCCGCAATAGGAAGTGCATCCAAAAATCGCTGCCATCCGGTGCGTGTGATATTAGACTGTGAATCGATAAATGAAAAGGCACTTGTCGAACAGTTATTTGAAAACAACGCATACACATCTTGCATGCGTTGCGTGTCGCTTTGTTGAACGCCCTTCAAAAAAATCTTCCCTGCGGTTTCAGTTGGAATTTTAAGCTCCACAAGTTTCAAGGGATGGGCATATTCGGCGATCCAGCGAGCGAATTCATCACCCGTGACCAAGCGGTGAGCCAATAAGAAGTTTCCGAAATAAGCTTCCATCAAAGTATACGGATGATCTTTGGGTGGTACGCCTTCTGAAGACAGAACCAAAGAACGGATGGGAATCGCCGCTTTCTGCTGATTTACCTGACTGAGTAAAATAATGTCGGGGGCCTTTTCATCCAAAGTGAATTTCAAAACGACGTGGGAAACACCTGGCAAAAACTCCTCAAAACCCATTTCGACCTTGGCGAGGTTTTGCAGGGGGATGCTCGCTTTATAGTAGCCACCTAAATGCAAAATATTCCCAACAATGAGATGGGAAGAACTTTCTAAAATACGGGCAGGTCGAAAACGACAAGAGTCGATGCATTGGCCCTGGAATTTTCCGTAGTTAAAACTTTGGGGTTCTTCTAGTGGGTCTTCGATTTCAGAGGAACAAGCGCAGGACTTATTTGGTGCCGTCAAAGAAAGAGTTTGAGCAAATGCGAGCGGCGAAAATAGGAGCAAGAAGAAAAGCAATCCAGAGGGCTTCATGCGACATCCTTTTTTTAGAATCAAATACTAAAAAAAAGAGGGCTCTACAAGAGCCCTCAACGCATGATTCGGTTAAGATTTTATTAGAAGTAGGCAATAATGCCGGCAGTAAAGGCTAAGCCCGTGATCGTGGCATCCCCACCCACGCCGCCAGAAACTTTTTGATAGATATAACCACCATCAAGACGGAAGCCCACGCCTGTTCCTGTCGGGAACCACTTTGCAAAAGGGCCCACAAAGAAATCCATGACATCAATTTTGCTTCCAGTGCCGCTATCACGTTGTCCCATAGTGGCATAACCACCCAAGCCATAAATAAAAGCTTCGCCCGGAGTATTGGCAATCATATTGTAATCACCGAATCCGCCGAACTTATAAGTCGTCGTAGTGACACTGCCGATTGCCGTTGATGAATAGCTAACCATAGGTCCAACTTCGAAAGTGCCGTAGTTCCAACCAAACTTTGCCAACAAGTTGATGTCCGTTTCGTTTTCCGCTCCAGAAGTGTCGGCTTTGGTATTTTCGAAATTAAAGCTCAAGCCTACTAAGTATCTACGTGATGTCGAAACGGCGGAGGATTCACCAAATTCGTCTGGAGCCAGCTCATAGACGTTTCCAGGTTGCAAAGAGCCGCCAGAAAACTCAATCACGGCTTGATTGCCTTTCACTTTACGGACTTTAATTTTTTGCGCAAATGAGGCCGACGAAAAAGTCAGAATAGATACAACAAGGAGCCACTTTTTCATAAAAACCCTTCCCAGATTCAAAGCTGTTTCAATGTGATTCACTTTCATTGAAAAGTCTTTCAATCACGCAACAAACTGTCAACCGGAAGTTGACTCAAGATAAGACGATAAAATTTCTCTTATTTAAGTTTTACGTCTTAATTTCCGAAAAATGAAAGGTAAGGGGAGAAGGGAGCCATATGTCGTCTTCCTGGGGTGACATTCCGCCGTGGGCTTATGAAGCTGCACAGGCCTTAATGCAATCATTGAAAGCTGTAGACCCAGCGACGTATGCGCATTGTTGCAGAGTCGGTGAGATGTCGCGCAAACTCGCGCGTGATGCCGGCTTAAACGAATATCAGCAAAAGCTTGCTGAGTTTTCGGGCCTTTTCCACGACATCGGTAAAATCGGTGTTCCTCAAAGTATTATCGCTAAACCTGGTAAGCTTGATGATCAAGAGCATTTGGTCATGCAGAGTCATCCGGTGATGAGTGAAGAGATCATTAAACCATTAGCCAGACATCCCTTCTTTTCTGAAATCCTTCCTGCGATTCGTGGTCACCATGAACGTGTGGATGGAACAGGGTATCCCGATAAAAAGCGGGGAGACGAAGTTCCGTTGCTTGCGCGCATTATTTTGGTTGTCGACACTTATGATGCCATGTCGGAAACCCGTGCTTATCGCAAGGGCCTTCCTTTGGACGTGGTCTATGCAGAGTTGAAACGTTGTTCGGGCACTCAATTTGACCCGCAACTAGTTCAGACATTCTTGCAGGCCCACAAACATTGGGGCCAGCAAGAGGCGGATAAAGAGACGTTTGATAAGCTTATCAAACGTGTTGCTTAGTTGACCTTGTTTGTACTTTCAAAAATCTTGTCGGCGGATTTCGCGACAAATCCTTGATACAACTTACCGTTCGCAAGTGGATAGCGCTTTGCGAACTCGTAATAGCAGCCAGGAATATTGTGAGTGCTGCCGTCGTCAAACTTCACAGGAATTTCTGACGCCATTGTAGAGCTTTGCTCTAGGTAGTCCGCAGGAGTTCCCTTCACTTCACCGCCAGCCTTATTCAAGGTGTAGCCTTTGCTCTTGATGAAATCATTCAACTGGACGATGTCCTCAAACTTTTTAAGTTTGTTGATATTCACCGTGAAGTGATTCGGACGGAAGCCATAGGCCGCCACCCAAGAAGCGTATTCACTTTCTTTGGCCAACTGCGAATACAATTCAAAAGAAGTCTTCCAAGGACGTCCGCACATAGGGAAGGATTCGCTCTGGATTAAAGAATCCGGCAATTGTTCGACCAGTTTATTCACAGTTTCGCGAATGAACGGAGAAACTTTTTCAAGCTCAAGTTCGCTGATGAAGATTTTAGGCATGTCCTCATTGGGGTGCTCATAGTGTTTTGCGTAAAGCTTTTTTTCAACGAAAGTGTATTCACCCTTTTCGACATAACCATATTTTTTAAAGTGCTGAGCCAAAGACTCGATGCCTAAGCGGGGATGATTGAAGGTGCGAAGGGCAATGTGGTCATTAAGCACATTTTCGCCTTCTTGAGTGAAAATGTCATGAATACGTTTTGCGGCAGGGTTGAGTTCACAATAGTCGACCCACATTTTTTGAAGCAGAGTTTCTAGACTCATCATAACTTGTTCTCCTGATAAACGAAGGTTACTCTTCTTAGAATCGAGGTGCAACGCTCGTTCAATGGCTTCGAGCGTTAATCATGGAGGCTTATGACCACACTTCCTGAAATTCAGCAAATTGAAAAACGAATCCAGGATTTGGGGACGGCCGTCAAATCAGAAATTCTTGCCTACAGCGAAGATCAGTCTTTGCGTTTTCCAATTTATAAAATCACTTTTGGCAGTGAAGATCCCCAAGCTCCGGTCCTTGGATTTGTGGGCGGCGTCCACGGCCTAGAGCGTATCGGTGCCCAGGTGTGCGTGGCATTGATGAATTCTTTGGCGGAACTTGCGGTCTGGGATCAAACTCTGCAAAGCACCTTAAAAAATATTCGTGTGTTTTTCATCCCGACCGTGAATCCCATCGGCATATATCGCAAAACAAGATCCAACCCCCGCGGAGTAGACTTGATGCGAAACGCCCCCGTTGATGGTGAGCAGCCGGCTCGCTGGGTGGGCGGTCATCGTGTCAGTTCTCGTTTGCCTTGGTATCGCGGAGTTGAAGGCGCACCGATGGAAGTGGAAGCGCAAGCGATGGTGCAAGCCGTGCAAGAAGAGATTAAACACAGCCCTTTGGCACTCACTTTGGATTTGCACTCGGGCTTCGGTTTTCAAGATCGACTTTGGTTTCCCTATGCGAAAACAGTGAAGCCATTTCCGGATTTACCGATGACCTATTCCCTTAAAAATTTGTTGGACCGCACATACCCCCATCATTTTTATCGTGTCGAACCTCAGGCGCAAAGTTACACGACTCATGGGGACTTGTGGGATTATATTTACGACGAACACTTAAAAACTGCTGCCGGCCATCAGAAATATCTGCCGTTATGTCTAGAGATGGGTTCGTGGATGTGGGTAAAAAAGAACCCATGGCAAATCTTCCGTTCTGACGGGCCTTTTAATCCTTTGAAAGGACATCGTCATCGTCGCACTCTTCGTCGACACAATACCTTGATGGAGTTTTTGATCCGCGCAGTGGCTTCTCCGCAGGCGTGGGCTAATATGAATGGCGAACAAGAAAAAGAATGGGCGTTGAAAGCTCAGGAGCTTTGGTATGGCACAAAATAGAAATTGGATTTTATTGCGTGGCTTGGCTCGCGGAGTAGGGCACTGGGGATCTTTCGTCGACAAAATGAAAACGAAATTTCCGCAGGACAAAATCGAACTGATTGATCTTCCCGGAAATGGCACGCGCTATAGTGAAAAAAGTCCGTTAAAAATTTCCGAATACGTGAAAGATCTGCGGGCGCGTTCTGAGTTTGTAAAAAAAGGCGAGTCCTTTAATATTCTTTCTGTTTCTTTGGGTGCCATGGTGACTGTTGAGTGGATGCGAGAGTTTCCGCACGAAGTGAAGAAATCCTACTTGTTCTGTACCAGTTCGTCGGCGCATTCGCCATTTTATCACCGTTTTTATCCCATGAATTTCTTGCGTGCTTCAAAACTTCTGGCGGCTTCGAACAATGAGGCCTTGTGGGAAAAAACTATTCTGGAGATGGTGACCAACAGTCATGAACGTCGTGAGGCTGAAATGTTATCACTGATGGCTTTCACCAAAAACAATCCCATGAATATGGAAAACGTCTTCCGCCAGCTGTTGGCGGCTTCAAAGTACAAATTCCCCAAAGAGGCTCCCGGAGATATTCATCTTTTCGGAAGTCATGGCGATCGGCTGGTATCCCCGCAATGCACTTTGCGGATCGGCGAGAAGTGGGGTCTAAAACCCACAATGCATCCTTGGGCCGGGCATGATATTCCCATTGACGACCCGCATTGGATTCTAGAACACTTACTCTAAATCGAGGCCGTTCCTGGTATTTTTTTAGGGGTAAGATTTTCAATTAAGGCGACGTTTTTTTACCCTGAGATCCTCTATATTCGAGAAGAACCCCCTCGACACTGGGCTCCGTTGACTCTTGAGCCCTTTTCTTATTCTCTATCGACTGGACTAAAAGCCAGAGGCGGACGTGAGGGTAAGAAGCTACCTTGCTGCGGTGCTGACGAGCGTTGCGGTAAACACACATGCGAAAACTCAGACCCTGAACTTGAAGAATCTTCAAGCTGAGGGAGTCAGCTCTATTGAAGAGCCGAAGCGTTCCACGCCTGCGCAAGTCTATGGTCAAATCCGCATGGAGGGAATGCAGTACCTCACACCCATTCCTGAAACTCCGAACCTCACATACAGTCAGCTTCTTTCCGCGCGACTTTCCGCCCTTAAAGAGACCTCTTGGGTCGACATGGTAGCCGATATCTCTGGCGGTACTTTTTTCAGTCGTGGACAGTCTCATTTCGTCGTGCATGAAGCTTACATCGCCAATCACGGAAACACGCCGTTGAAGGTCTATGCCGGTCGCAAAAAAAACGGCTGGAGTGAAATGGATCGCCGCTGGCAAATGGGGTTGTGGCAGCCGAAGTTTGCCATCGACACTCTTCGTCCCGACGAGCAAGGTTTGACCGGTCTTTTTGCAGATTACAATATGCGTGGCTGGGAAGTCGTGGCGTTTGCAACGCCTGTGTTTATTCCTAGCATGGGGCCTGACATCCGTGAGGAGGGTGGGGGCTTGGTGGCCGACAGCCGCTGGTACCGGGCTCCTTCCAGAGATTTTGCTTTAAATAACCGCGTAAACAAGATCGTCTATGAGCTCGATATTCCGGAAACTGCAAAGCTCGTAGGTAATGGCGCTGTCGCTATGATGGGACGCCTTGGAAGTAAAGATCGCGGTCCTTGGGTTGTTGCCAGTGCCGGTCATCTTCCCGTCAACGAACTGATTCTAAAACGTAAAATTCAAATGGACGCCTCAGAAGGCGGCGTGGATGTGACGGTTTCACCAGATCTGACATATCACGATCTTTACTCAGTCGATATGGGGTACGCCTTCGAGAATGTGAAGACCTCTGTTTCTTATCTTCAAGATGAACCTACGGAAAAACGTCCCGACGCCGATTGGGCGATCCAAAAGCTTATGCCTTTGAAAGCTTATTCTGCGGCGATTGATTTTTCATTGAACAATATTCTGACTCGCACTTTGGCTTTCCAACTTGAATACTTGAAAGTCGAAGGTGGGGGCATTGTGGATATCCGCAGCGATGGAAAGCCCGATGACTTCACGCTGTTCGACGCTCGTTTGAAATTCACCAATGCTCTTTCATTCCGTGTGGAAGGCCAGTTGGCTTCGATCTTCCGTCGTCCATTTGTGACTCGTTTTAAATATCTCTATGACTATGACCAACGGGGTTCTTTGTTGAATACCGAGTTCCTTTATTATCCCAATCAGAAGTGGGCCGTTGTCCTTGGTGGAGACGTACTGGGAGTGCAGGATGAAAATCACAATCCTTCAAGCTTCCTGAACCAGTACCGCGCCAATGACCGTGTCTACGGGGGCATGACTTATGTTTTCTAAAAAATGTGTGCAGCTTATCACTGTGGCCGTTATGGCAGCAGGGGCCTTTGTTGGCTGTGACTCAAAAGTCGGTGAAGCGCCACCTCCGCCAGAGAGTCACGAATTGGGCGGCACGAAGTGCTTAACGGAAGTGAAGCCTGTCGTAAAAAACTTTATCGACGGAACGGCGACGAAGGCTGAAGTTGCTGCGGGTTGGGATTGTGCTGAAACCGCGATTGAAACTTTCAAAAGATATGTGCGCGGGAACTCTTCAGATCGCTACACGTCTCAAGAGCTTGCGACGTTTTTAGAAAAAAACTTCCTTGATGCTTCCAAAAACGAAACCATTCCTGTCGGCCTGCAAGTCGAAGTGATGAAACTGAAGCAGATCTTCGTCGGCGGAAGTGCTGAGTATATTTCAAAAGGTGAGATCGATAAGATCATTAAGCTTTTTGGAAGTTTCCGTGAAATGACGGTGAATTTAACTCCGTACATGCGGGTGCTGTCGTTGAATTGGACAGTATCTGAAGCGAACAACATCCAATCAGACGTTCGTTATTTCGAAGATGCGAATAAAGAAATTCAAAGTGCTGCCCGCACATTGGCTTCGTTGATCGAATCCAATGGTCGTAGTTATAAGCTTGCGGACTTCGTTGTTTTGATGGAGCAAATGGGTGTCTTCTTTAATGAAAAGTGGGACTTCCCAAAGACCATCGCGAAGTACATGCCCGTCGTTCTAAAAGTTAAAAAGGCCTTGGCTGGTGGCGATGAAAACTATGTAGCGCCCAGCGAATGGCGTCGTTTTGCTTTATTGGGCGCGCGTGGTTATATCCAATATCTTCGTTATTACTACTTCATCAAGTCAGTGCCTGAAACGGGGACGGGGTACCGTCTTTCTTATCTTTCCAGAACGGTCGAAGACGTCTTGTCCGTATTTCAGGATCTGGTCGCTGAAAAACCCGAAGGCGTGGTCTCTCGTGACGAGGTCAATGATCTTTTAAAAACCCTGCAAGTGGTGTGGCCCGACTTCAAAGTATCAAACAATCTGGTTTTTGAAGCGATGAAAGTGAAGCAGCTCTTCTTTGGTGGAAGTGTCGATTCCTTTACGACAACGGATTTTGAAACGGCCCGCCTGAAAGTCAGCCGCATTAAAATTCTCATCGAGCGGTTCCTGCCTTATTACTCTATTTATGGACGTGAGTGGGAGCCTGAGCTTTACGAAAATGAAGAAGCGCAGAAGCTTTTCATGGAGTCTCAATTCGTTCTCGAATCCACGGTGCGCGAAGCCGGGGTGCTATTTGAGGGGGCTTATGACCTTCAAGATCTCGTACCTTTGATTCGCGAAATAGAAGCACTATATCCGCCAAAGGGTGAAAGTTACGCAGACATGATCAAGGACTACATGCCAATGATCATCGACGTGAAAAACATGATCCTGGGTGGAAACGATTCTTCTTTAAGAAAAGCCAACTGGAGCGTTCTTCTTGGATTTGCCGCGCGGTTTTACTCTGACTTCCTTTATTACGATTATTTCTTGAAAGAGCAGTCGTTCCAGAAGCCGTTGACGATCAGCTATCTTTCCATTTTTGCAAATCAAAGTATCAACATCGCTCGTGATCTTTTAGCCGCAAAAAAAGAAACTCAGTTTTCTCGTGCCGAGATTAATAAAATAATCCAGCACATGTCCAATTTAGGAGTTTTGCCAGAAGGTCTGAAGCCGAAGTCCATCGATCAAGTCGTGGGCGTTGTTTTGAACAATATCTTGACTGCCCCAGAGCGCCGCTTGGAAGGCCATGTCCCCGATGCGTTGAACTTATCTTCTTTGGAAGTTCTGCGTAACGAACTTCAAGTGTGGTTGGACACCGAGCTTTTCATCGCTCAAACGACTGAAAATTGGCGCGAAGATGAGGGCTATTCAGCGAAAGAGCTTCAAGAGGTTTTAAAGAAGGCCTCCGTCTCTACGATGTCGAGACAGCCCTTGGCTTCAGGTCTTTATGAGCTTCTTTTGACTGTGCAAAGTCCGGTGCCGCTGACAGTGGACAATGAGTCGCGCGTTTTGATCTCGAACAAGCTGCAACAGAAGTACACGGCGAAAACGCTTCGCCAATTGAATCTATATCGTGCGATCAGTCGATTGGCTGTTCGTTCATTTGCAGGGACGGCGGATCGAGTGAACACCTATAAGGGTGTGAACCTTGAAGAAGTGCAAGGCGCCTTTATGGCTTTGCGTCCAGTGTTGGTGGAGGCGGGAATCCTCGACTCTAAAAATACGACGTTTGCATCTTCACGTTTCCGTGAAGCAAATATTTTCGTTCCTCATTCCGATGGCAGCACGTTGGCTTCTTATGCTGAATTGACAGACCTCATCGGCATGATTTGGTCAGGTTTAAACATCAATTCGATGTTGCGTGAAGAGCTTATAAAGAAATGCTTTAACGGAAATACCGATGTGAAAAACGATGCGCTTGTCAGCTTAAGCTGTGCTCGAGCGTCTTATAAAGATTCTTTGCCTGCGGCTGCGATCTCCATGCCTGAATATGTGAAGTTTCAAAAGGCTGCGGATAAAGACTCATGGGCTATTTACATGAACAATATCTTTAAGGCTGCGGGCTATGTTCCCAACGATAAGAACATGGCGCTGCTTGAGGATATTTCGCTGGCTCCGCACGTGATTCAGTATATCGAAATGATTTATGCGCGTTTTGATAAAAACAAAGACGGCGTGATCAATACACCGGAATCTTTGAACGCCTTCCCCGCATTTAAGGGCATCCTGCTAGAGCTAGCTAAAGAACAGATTGAAAGTGGAACGATCAAAGAAGCCGATCTTCTGGATCTGTTCACTTACATCCTTCGCTATGGAAAACCGCCAGAGACGATCAAAGAAAAGCTTCGCTTCGTCTTAAGCTGGAAGGGGAAACGTGAAAAATGGGATGTCTGGGCGGATCGTGTTCAGTTGTCAGAAATTTTAGGTTATATCGCGGATCAGGTTACTAAGTCCGCGAAGGCGAATAAAACGACAGAAGGTGGTTTGGTTAATCCAATACTTTCTGTAAATCAACCCGTGCAGCAGTCACAGTAGAGTTTTGAATAATCAAACCCACGAAGCCGCCACCACCTGTTTGCGTTGGCAGAGAAGATACCAGGTCGCCCGAGCGATCGGTATCAACATCGGCAGCCGTCGGGGAATAAGTAATCTGATCACGACGCCAGATCAAAACGCGCGCTTTTGAGTTCACATTGTGAACTTCGACAATCAAATCCAAAGCCGTTGGAACCAAAAAGGTCAAACGAGAAGAAGACACCATCGAAGAGTTTCCGTTAATGGAAATCTGCGCGGTCACGCTAGCGCCTGAGCGGGTGAAAGTCACTGCCACACCATTCGTGCTAGGAATCGCGGCATTAGACGAATAGAATACCGTCGATACCCAGCTGCTTGAGACATTGTCTAAGGATGTTTTTAAGGCCAGAGAACGGCTTGAAGAAACGGGAAGAACCGTTGTAAAACGAATCGTACCGATACCTTGAATCTTGTTGGCATCGTATTCCTGAAAAGAACCACTGATAGCCGTATTAGAATCAATACCGGACACATCGGTGACTTCAGCAGGCGAACAAGCAGCGATCGTTAGAAAACTTAAAGCTAGAAACGATTTTAGAATGAGTTTTTCCACATCATTGACTCTACTGGAATGGGTTTCTTGTCATTATACTTCGCTGAAGGCTTAACGTTGTAAGACGTTAAAATATCGCCCTTCACTTCAAAGTATATCAACTGCCCAATCGGCATGCCAGTATAAACACGAACCGGCTGTTTTACCGAAATTTCCAGAGTCCAATAATTGCAGAAACCAACGTCGCCCTTACCCGCCGTAGCGTGGATATCAATACCTAGGCGACCGACACTCGATTTACCTTCTAAAAATGGGACATGCTTCAGAGTCTCAGTATACTCCAAAGTCACGCCAAGATAGAGGGTGTCAGGCATAAGGACATAACCCTCTTCAGGAATTTCAAAGGTGCGAATCTTGTTATGCTTTCTTGCGTCCAGCGTCTTCTCTTCATAGACAGCGAGTGTTTTACCCAAGTGAACATCATAAGAGTTCGTTCCTAGGCACTCTCTGCGGAAGGGCTCTACTTTAATAGACCCTTGTTCCATACATTCGAGAATCTGCTGATCCGTAAGAATCATTACTTAGTTTCTCTGTGAACTGTGTGACGTTTCAAGTTTGGATTGTATTTCTTCTTTTCAAGACGACCTGGAGTCTTAGTTTTGTTCTTAGTCGTAGTGTAACGAGAAACAGGTTTGCCTTCAGCGCGAGCTTCAGTGCACTCAAGAGTGATGATGATTCTTCCTGACTTTTTTGCCATTGCAATGCCCCTTAATAGAACCTTTTAAATCATTTGTACTGCCATGCGTAATATGGAAAAAATGACAATACCTTTTCAAAGGGGCTCAAGGTATCAAAAGAAAAAGGAAACTTCAACAGGCAAATTCACGTCTATTGACGATCTTCGAGGAGTATTTATGAAGACTTGGAGCCTTTTTCTGATCTCCATCCTGATGTCGGCCTGCGCCCATGCCCAATCTGAAGGCATTTTGCGGGGAAGCGACCTAGCTCCCATGACTTTGCAAGAATCTGTGGCTTCGGTCCGCCCTGGCAGCATTGTTGTTATCGGAGAAAACCACGGATTTGTTCAACACCGTGACCAACAGGTCGCTGTTATGCAGGCCCTGCGGACTCAAGGTTTGAAGGTCTCTGTGGGACTGGAATTTTTTACATATACTCATCAGCACTTAGTTGATGCCTACCGAGCAGGAACAGTGACCGAGCCCGAGTTTCTAAAAGCTATTCAGTGGGGAAGCCCCTCTTATGATTATTATCGCTCTCAGGCTTTATTTCCGAACTTAACGGAAGGCGCTTTAACTTTGGCTTTAAATGCTCCGCGCAGTGTGACGAGCTCTGCGGCAAAGAAAGGCCTTGAAGGACTTTCAGCGGACGAGAAGGCGATGCTGCCTCCAAACTTCACTTTGGGGCGTGATAGTTACAAACGTCGCTTCTTAAGCATGATGCCTCATTTGCCAACGCCAGAAGCAGGGGAGCGCTATTTCGCCGCTCAGTCCATTTGGGATGATACGATGGCCTGGAAAGCGGCCGACTTTATAAAGACTCATCCCGATCAAGTCCTGGTGATTGTCGTTGGCGAATTTCACGTCCAATACGGCGGAGGCCTTCCCGACCGTTTGCGTGCTCGCTTGCCGAACACACCTATTGTGACATTCTCCCAGATCAATACTCTGGGAATGGAAGAGGACGAGATCGCGGTTGAAATCCAACCGTCAGTTCAAGACGGACCTCGTGCAGATTACCTGTGGCTTGCACCAGCACAAAGTCTAGGGTTGTAAAGATTCTTTGAGATTCCTGTGAGCTTTTCTAAAATGGGAAGAGCTTTACAGGAGTCCCAACTATGTTTCCTCTTGAAACCCGCATTTTAGTTATCGACGACATGCCGTCCATTCGTGATCTCGTGAAGAATACACTAAAAGCGATGGGCTATAAAAACATCCAAGAAGCTGGAGACGGCGAAGAAGGTTTGAAACTTCTTTTACAACACAACTCTCCAGGAACTCAATTTCAACTGGTTATTTCTGACTGGAATATGCCGAAGATGAAAGGTCTTGATCTGCTGAAGCAAGTTCGTGCGACAGCAGAGTGGGCGAATCTTCCGTTTGTTCTTTTGACGTCGGAATCAGAACGCGATCAAGTGACAGAAGCCGTTCTTGCCGGTGTTTCTCAATACATCGTGAAACCGTTTTCAGCGAAGATTTTCGAAGATAAGCTGAAAGCGGCTTATGCTAAGCACAACAAAGCTTAAATTCTTTAAGACCTCAAGCGACCTTGAGGTCTTTTAGTTTTCTTTTCGAGGAAAACTCCCAACATTTTTTCCCCAATCCGGGGGAAATGTCTCATAATAACTTCATGAAAAAACTGTTCTCATTTTTCGTGGGCTTTTTTGCATTTTCAAATTCCTTTGCTCAAGACTGGCGAACGGCTACCCGTGATAGCGCCGGCATTGCGCCAGATCCTCACTCTGAAAAACGTGCGGTGGTGCAAGTGTATGCCGCTCGCACCGTGGATTGGCGCGGTTATTTTGCCGTGCACTCTTGGATTGCGACGAAAGCAAAAAATGCGAACGAGTATACGACTTATCATGTGATTGGCTGGCGCGTGCGTCGCGGGCAAGAAGCGGTCGTCGTACAAAAAGATATTCCGGATCGCCACTGGTTTGGGGCGCGCCCTGAATTGCTGGAAGATCTGCGCGGAGAAGAAGCGGAAAAAGCGATTCCACAAATTGCCAACTTAGCCGCGAACTATGCATATAAAAACACGTACCGAGCTTACCCGGGCCCCAACAGCAACACTTTTATCTCGCACATTATTCGCAATGTGCCGGAATTGAAAGTAGAGCTTCCACCGACCGCTATTGGAAAAGACTGGATTAATCAAGGTGACGTCGTGGGTTGGAGTGAAGCCAAAACCGGTGTGCAATTTTCGTTGTTCGGCCTATTTGGTTTTACCGTCGGCTTGAATGAAGGTGTGGAGTTGAATCTTTTAGGACTTAACTTCGGCGTCGATTTTCTTCGTCCCGCTTTAAAACTTCCTATGGTGGGAAGGGTGGGGATGAAGGACAAGGCCTTTTAATAATCCGCAATTTTCGGCCCGTCTTAAAGCGGGCCCGACTCGTCTTTCTTCAGAAATATTCTATGTTTTCACTCAGAAAATTTTGAAAAATTTGAATGCCTCCCATGGGTGGTGCAGGATGGGCTCAACCATCTCTCGCAAAGGAGGATGATATGAAATTACTAACAGTCTTAGTGGCTACGGCCATGATGGTTTCGGGCTCTGCCTTTGCAGCCGGCTCCGGTTCGGGCTCAAGCTCAAGTACCGGTTCGTCGACGGGCACAGGTTCAGGCGCTCATACTGATACGGCAACATCAGGATCGGGAACAGGCACGTCTGATTCCGCTGACATGTCGTCAAGTTCATCACCATCTGGCTCTGTGGCGTCGGAAATTGAACGCCAAGAGCGAGATAAAAAGAAAGCCAAAAAAAGCTCTAACAGAGCGGATGCAAGTGGTTACGAAAGTGAATCCACAGGCAGCATGAACAGAGGTACTTCAGATTCAACAGGATCTGCCACGGGTTCTGGCACTAGAACGGATTCTAGCGGCTCTGGAACTATGGGCACAGAAGGCACAACTGAGTAACTCACACTCAGATACGAGACCGAGCAATAAAACGAACTTGCTTTGGGCCTGGCTCAAAGCAAGTTCTCTGTCACTCTTAAAGGAGTTTGTATGAAGACAGCAATCACGGCCGCGGTGACGGCGTTGTTATGTTCATCGGGATGGGCCATCGACGAAGGTGCATCTTCTTCATCAACGACACAGACGGAAGCCACTCGTTCGTCAGAGGCGAAAAATAAACCTAAAAAAGGCTATGACGCTCGTACGACGAAGACTCAAGCAGAAACGGATCCCAACAGTCCAAGTTCTTCAGGACATGAAAGAGATTCTATTGGCGAAAGTCGCCAGACAGGAACTGGCACCGCCGGTGGAGGCTATCAAGATCCCACAACGCCAGATGCAAAATCCAAAACAGCTAAGAAGAAAAAGAAAGTTCCTGGTCCCACCACTTCACGTGCAGAAAGTTTCGACGAGAAAAATAAAACACCCGCTGAAACCGGCACCGGAATGGGACGCGAAAAAGGAAACACGGGCAACATGGGTTCAGAAGGTACTGTTGAATAGAACTTCGTAGGCGGAGCAGTAAAATGACAAAAACAAGGGCCGCAACAAATGGCGGCATTGGAAATGCATTTAGACTGACATACAAATAGCACCTCTTAAGGAGGTGTTCTTTGTTTAAGTCTTTTCTTTTTTTATCTACTATAATCGCATCCATTTCGGCTCACGGCCATGTCTCTTTCGAAGTTCCGAGTGCAGCGGCGGGTAGCTACTATAAAGCAGTGGCGCGTGTTCCTCATGGTTGTGAGGGCTCACCCACGACGGCGGTCCATATCTCGATTCCTAAAGGATTTGTAACTCCGAAACCTATGCCTAAGCCAGGCTGGAATGTCGAGACTGTTCAAAATGATTTGGGACAAATTGAAGAGATTCGCTTTTCTGGTGGACGCTTGGCCGATGCTCATTACGATGAATTTGTTTTTCGTGGAAAAATCATGGCGGCAGCAGGAAGCACTCTTTATTTCAAAGTTCTTCAAACCTGTGAAAGCGGACAAATTAATTGGGCGGACGTTCCTGTACTGGGTCAAGACGAACATTCGTTACTGGCACCCGCGCCGTCATTGAAAATCACCCCAGCGACCGGCGCTCATTAAAATTGGCTCGTGCTGAAAACAAAAAAGGCATCCGTGCGGATGCCTTTTTGTATTTGATAGTAAGAACTTTTTAAGCTGCTGCTGGAGTTTTGCGAGTGTCTTTTTTGAACTCCGTGATGTAGGGAACTTCGACAAAGAGGGTAGAGCCCACTCCCACTTTCGATTCCACCCACACGCGACCTTGCAGATCTTCTGCCGCGACTTTAATAGCGTCCATGCCCACACCGCGACCGGAAATATCTGTCACTTGTTCGCGAGTTGAAAACTGGCTATCAAAGATGTGCTGAATGACTTGTTCATCGGTTTTGTTCTTCGTATCCACTAAGCGCTTCGCCAATTTTTCACGAATCTTTTGTGGATCAATGCCGGCACCGTCATCTTGAATTTTGATCAAGAATTTCGGTTGAAGAGGGTGAGGTTGAATTTCAAAACTCACTTCGACCTGGCCCTCTGCAGGTTTGCCGGCGTCAATACGCGCATCGGGAATTTCGATTCCATGATCCACAGCATTTCTGAAAGCATGAACCAGAGTAGCAAAGAGCGAGTTGTAAATTTCAGGAATGACCATAACGTTGCCATTGTTGATCTTCAATGGCGCCATCATCTTATCGATTTTTTCGGCCAAGCGGAGCATCACATCGTTGTAAGGTTCAACGAAACGAGATACAGGCTCCATCGCCAGTTCTAAAAGAAGTTCCTGCGCGACGTGTCCGCCCCCAGGCAATGAACCGACTTTACGAGCAATATCATTCAACTTACTGATGGCAATTTCAATTTGACGTTCTTCAGGAAGGGCCGAAGACCCCAAGATTTCTTTTGTTTCGTCTAAGAACTTAAAGAAATACTCTTCGATCTCAAAACATTTTGCACGTAATGAAATAAAGGCGGGATGAGTCCAGTTGTCTTTAAGTTCAGCCAGCAACGTTTCACCTTGATGACAGGCTTCGGCCACTTCTTTAATGGAAAAGAGCGCCGCGCCTCCCTTCAGAGTATGAAGATGGCGGAACAGAGTTTCTGTATCATAAGGAGCTTGGTCCTTAGAGACCTCTTCTCGCACCGAGATCAACAGACCTTGTGCTTCTTGGATAAAGCGATGGATTTCGCGTTTCGACTTGATCATGTTGATGATCAGTTTGGCGTGTTCTTTTTCTGTCTCTGCTTGTTTTTGCGCTTCAATCAGTGAAGTGATATCGGAAGCAACAACAACGACACCTTCCATCGCTCCTTCGCTAGAACGAAGCGGGTGGTATTCTAAGGCAATATTGCGGTTTGCAGAGTGCGGGTAGGTCGTTGGACCCAACGGAGAAAGATCTTCAAATGGCAGCATCTCCATGAACAGGGTTTGCATCCACTTCTTGAAACCTTCGACTTTGTTTTCTGGAAGTTTTAAAACATCCCAAATAAGCTGACCATCAGGTTTGCATTCCACCGTGCTTTCGCAGGCTTTTGAAGAGACATCCAAGATTTTTCCATCGGCATTAAAGATAAAGAAACCTTGGCCCAAACTGTCGAGTAAGGCTGACATGGTCTGATTCAAACGGGATAATTCACGGGTGCGGTCTGCAACCATTTGTTCCAAGTTTTTACTGTAGTTTTCAAGTTGCAACTTGGCATCTTCAAGGGCTTTGATGACATCTTCTTTTTGTTCAAGTTCAGCCCGGTATTTTTTCTGCAGACGTTCTTCTAGTGTCACGTCACGCACGAAAACAATCCAGTTTTTATCACCCATTGAATCAAAAATAGGTTGCAGAGTGATTTGGATTTTTCCTTCGCCACCTTGAGAGCTTTTGAAATTCACTTCTTTGTAGGGAGTGGCATCACAGATTTCAATGAGCTTGTCTAAACCATCAATCGGCTCGCTAAAAGCAAAGAGTTCACCAAACTTCATCCCGCGTGTGATTTTGCGAATAGAAAGGCCGGCGACAATGGCTGCCGTTTCATTGCAATAGACGACCTTTTGTTCGGCATTTAGAACAAACACGGGTTCTAACAAAGTATCGAAGAGAGAGTACTGAATCTTCATTTTACAAAAGTCTCGTTCTTCTGATGGTAAAGGGTGAATTCACGTTTTGATGCCCACTCGGAAGCTTCAGAGTCTGTTTTGGACTCTGCACGCACACGCCAATAGATTTTGCCTAGCGGTACGCGGTCTTTGATAAGGTAACGATTCCCGTCGATAGATTTCGCAATTAAAGTGCGAGAGAAATCAGCCTTGTCAGAAATTTCAATACGATATGAAGAGGCCCCTTCGACTTTTTTCCATTCAAGCCAGATAAAAGGCTCCATCTCGGTTTGCAAGAAGATCGAAGCGGCATTGAAAGGTTCCATTAATGTCGGCGCCACCAACGGGGCACGGAATGTATAAAGCACTTCTTCAATATTTGAAAACTCGGTCAATGGCTGATTCGATTCATCCATCGCTTGCACGCGCACGTTGTAGCGACCTGGATCATTTAATGTCAAAACACCCGCATTGGACGAATATTCCAAAAGCTGTGGAGCAGAGAAGTCTTTATTCTTATCCACTTGAACTAAATATGATTTCGCAAATGGGACTTCGCTCCAACTTACAGGAGTTTCTTTGGGGCCCGGTGCCTGGCCCACGGCATTGATGGTTTTAAGAGGATCCAGAGTCAAACCACCCACAGAGATTTCCAAAGTGCCGGTTTCGCTGGGCTCACTGATTAAACCATTCAGTCCACGCGCATAAACACGATAGAAGTATTTACCGGGGCGATACTGAGACCACGCGGCTTGAGTTTGCGTGATGTCGTATTTTTCGGCGTCTTTAAAGCTGGCGTCCTTTGCGATTTGCAAATGATAGTTTTTTGTCTGTAAAACAGGTTTCCATGCTAACTTCGGTGCTTCTGGTGAAGCAGGGTTGCGATCTTTGCCTGTTGGAGCTTTGAATTCAATTTTCTTTGTAACCAAGACAGGGCGGTCAGGACGCTCTTCTTTATGAGCGAGCAAGTTCAAAGTGAAGGACACCGGCTCGGACCAAGGCGAAACCTTTTGGCTTTCCGTTTGTCCTTGCACGCGCACCCAATAAGTTCCTGAAGGAAGTTTGGGGGTGACCGCGGCTAAGTTCGTCGTCTGCTCTTCTTTTAGAATAGTCTGGAACTCAGGATCTTGGGACACTTGCCAAGTGAAGTTTTTAAGCACTGGTTGAGCGCGCCACTGAACTTCTGTTGTTGTCGCAAGTTCTTCCTTTGGCTTTACTTTCAATTCTAAATTGATTTGCGCTGCTTGCGTCGGGGTCACGATTTGTGGACCCGCCAGATGCGTGACCTGCACGTTCTGAACTGGAGAAACTGCACTGACCTGACCATTGTGATCGAAGGCTTTCAATCTCCAATAGTAAGCGCCCGGTTCTAAAGGTTCAGTGACCGCAGTTTTTGTTTCCGACGTGATTTTAGAAACCGCCACCGTGCTGAAATCTTGCGCTGGAGAAATTTCTAATTCATAGCGAGAGACCGGGCCTTTCGATTGCCACTCAAAGGGAAGTGGATCGTCCGGATTCATGCGCAGATAATTGACATTATTGGCTGTCGTTAAACTTAACTGAGGTTTTTCCACCTGTTTAACTTCGCCTTTTTTATCAACGGCCACGACAGTGTTTTTAGGTAAAGCCTTCACGGCTTTCTTTTTCTTATCAACGTACTTCACATCACCCGAAATAAGTTTTAAGTCGACCGTGCCGCTATGAGCTTTATTGAATTGAATTTTTGGTTTTTCCGCGGTGCCCGGAGTGGATTCAAGTTTGAATTCCTCGGTGCCAGATTTCACCGTTAAAGAAGAACCTTGTGCCAGTTCACCAACCAAGTTTCCGTAACGCAAATCCAGATTCATTTGACCGTTTTTTAGATTCAAAGTGATCAAAGAGTTGGGTTCGATGCGAATTTGAGTTCCATCTTGCAAGCGGATCGTAGCTTCAGAGCGATCTCCCGTAAAGATGGAGTCGTTTTGATAAACAGAGTCTTTGCGAGAAGCGGGAAGCCAGCTGAAGGTGTCTAAATTTTTTCGGCGCACGTCGTTTTGAGAGATCGCCACGTCACCAATCAGTTCTAATTTTCCGTTGTTAGCTTTTGGGAAGAGTAAAGAGTCGTCGTACAGAAAATACGAGAAGGCCACCAACAAAATGAGGGCTCCAACAAAGATGATTTTTTCTGTTTGTCCAAAACGTGACATAACACTCCTGCTTGAGGGCTTATCGGCGGGAAATGGCTAATCATTTACGGACCTTAGGCTAAGTTAAATCAGAATTTCTTTTCGGGTTTCCTGTTAACGGGCATACTGAACTCGTGAAAAAACGTGGCATATCAATAAGATATAAGATTCTATTGCTTCTAACTTCGCTGCCTTTGATTACATTATCGGTGTATCTGGTGCTGGCTTTACAAATTTTTGAAGACGATAAGATCGCCTATGTCTTTGATTCTTCAAGCAGTATGTCCGGAACCATGGCGGCTCAAATTAAGACACAGCTCAATGGTGTCTTAGGAACGACGAAGCCGATCTTTCAAGATTATCTGACTCAGCAAAAGTTCACGTCGATTTCGGATTCTATTTTTGCCAATGAGTTCACTCTTGAATCCATCGTAGTTTTTGGTGCCGGGGCGACAGGTTCTTACGAGAAAAAAGCTCTGCTAGAAAAAGTTCCCGGACAGACTGATGGCATTCTGACATCACTTCAGCAATACCTTCCTCAATATTTTGCCGAAGCCGATGCCAATCGTCGTGTCGTAAAAGTGCCTTATGTTGACGACCGTGTTTTTATTTTTGAAAAAGTGAGCGACGAAACAAAGACGCGCAACACGATTTTCATGGTGATCGTGCGTATGAGTGAAGCTTCCGAGATGTTCCGTGCAGCGACATCTCAGAAGATGTATTTGATCTCTCAAGACGGACTTGTTCTTTTTGGTCCCGATGGCATGCCAGGGAAACGCTTGCAATCTGTTGTAACGCCGTCATTCTTAAAAGGAAAATCGCCGATCGCTCAAGGGGCCGAGACGGACAAAGCCGTTGATGGAACAGAACTTTTGGTTTCTTATTCGCGCGCAGGCTTTGGTGATTTGATTGTTGTGACAACGGTTGAAAAAGAAAAAGCCTTGGGTGCGGTGCAAATTCTTATCCGCAAATCTTTAATCTTCTTCGGTATCTTGATTTCTTTGACGGTGATCTTAAGTCTTTTTGCCTCAAGTGGGATCACGCAAGCTTTGACTCAGCTTTTCACCGCAACAGGAAAAGTGGCTGAAGGGGATTTCAATATCCGTGTTGATGTGAAGTCCAATGATGAAGTGGGCAGCCTGGCTGAAAACTTCAACATCATGGCGGCGGAAGTATCGCGTCTGCTTGAGCAAACGGCAGAAAAAGCGCGCATGGAATCCGAGCTGCAAACGGCCAAAACGGTGCAAGAAACTCTGTTCCCAGAAACACGCGCCAAGATCGGGCCTTTAGCGATTGCGGGTTATTACGAGCCGGCCAGTGAGTGTGGTGGCGACTGGTGGCACTACTGTCAAATTGGGAATAAAATCTTTTTGTGGATCGGGGATGCCACCGGGCACGGAGCTCCGGCCGCGTTGATTACGAGTGCAGCAAAAAGTGCTTCGACGATTATTGAACGATTGAATATTTCTCCGAACAAAGCATTGGAGTTATTGAATCGTTCGATTTACGACGTTTCCAAAGGTCGCATCATGATGACTTTCTTCTTGGCGTCCTTCGATCTAGAGACAGGGGAGTTGGTTTATTGTAATGCTTCTCACGAAGCACCTTTCTTGATCAAAAAAACAGACGGCGCCCTTAAGAAAAAAGATTTAATTCCTTTAAATGAAGTGAACAATCCCAGATTGGGACAAGCGCGAGATTCTGTTTACCAGCAGACCAGTATTCAGATAGAACAAGGTGATGCCGTTTTCTTTTATACGGATGGCATCCCTGACATCCAGAATCCGGGAAAAGAAGCCTGGGGCGAACGAGAATTTATCAAAGCACTCATTGCCGCAAATAAAGATTTCCCGGGAGTGGGCGATTCGGTTGATCGCTTCGCTGTCAGCTTCCAAGAGCACCGTCAAGGGGCGCCCTTGGTCGATGATGTGACCTTTTTTGTGGTAAAAAATGAAGGTCTTAACTAAATTTATAATACGATTTGAACGTGAACGACGAGGAGAAGAGAATGGGTAAACTCGATGTAAAAATGAATAAAGCCGCCGACAAACTTGTGGTGCAAATGGCGGGGACTATTGACGAAGATGTCGACTTTTCTCAATTCAATATCGCTGGCAATCCAAGCATTGAAGTCGAATTGGGTGGTCTTAAAAGCATCAACTCTTGTGGAATCCGCGAATGGATTAAGTGGATGGGAACTGCTTCCGGCTCACAAATCGCCTTCAGCAACTGCCCTAAGGTGATCGTTGACCAAATCAACATGGTGGATGGATTCTTACCCGCGACCGGTAAAGTGAACTCTTTCTTTGTACCTTACTACAACGATGACTCCGGTTCTGAAAAGAATGTCTTGTTTCGTTATGGGACAGAGTTCAACGAAGGTGGGGTGACTCCGCCGGCGTCCGTGAAAGATGAAGAAGGCAATGAAATGGAGATGGACGTTATTGAGTCCAAATATTTCAAGTTCCTTAAGAAGTAGTCCAGCAAGTCCTAGGTCTAGAAAAGAAAGCGGGAACTGATCTTCAGTCCCGCTTTTCCTATTTTAAGCTCAATGCTTTCCTTTAAAACACCGACAAGAAAAACGTGGATTCAAGCAGTAAAAACCGTATTTTAATTCTGGAAGACGACGAGGCCATCGGAAACGCCTTAAAAGAAATTTTAAGTCGCGCCGGTCATCAAGTCTATTTGGCGACTCGTCCGGATGAAGCCAATACGATTCTATCCACGCAAAATAATTTAGATTTCCTTTTCTGTGACTGTCTTCTTCCACAAATGACCGGCTTGGATTTTATCAAGCAGGCACGTAACAATTATCCTAATGCTCGTTTCAAAGTAGTTTTGATGAGCGGTATCTACACGGATAAACAATTCATTCAAGAAGCGACACAAAGCACGCAAGCGATTGCTTTTTTGAAAAAGCCGTTTGAAATGGAGCAAGTTTTAAAGCTCGTGAAAAAAGAAGAAGCTCCTAAGCGCGAAGAGTCTTCGAGTGCTCGTAAGCTTCTTTATCAAATGTTCGCAAACCCCACGGTGACCAGCCGTCAAAAAAGAAAAGTGATTGAGTCGATTGAGGAAGTCAGCGGCTTTGATTTGCCTTTCTTGTATTCGCTTTTGGTAGAAACTAAGAGCAGTGGCTATCTGAATATCTATAATGCAGACGGATCTGTCTCTGGTATTTCATTCTGTAACGGGAATATCGTCGGTGTCGACGTGGATGATAAGACGACTTTCCTCGGAGAAATGCTTATTCAAAGTGGTTATGCGACTCCCAAAGACGTGCAAAATGCTTTGCGTGATAAAAACAATCGCCGTATCGGAAACTATCTGATTCAGAACAATCAGCTGAGCCCGCATGCGTTTGATTTGATTTTGATGGAGCAAATGAACATCCGCTTGGTGCGTACGATTGTTGATCAGAAAATCCGTGTGAACTTTGCTTCGGCGGAAGTTGAGATGAGCAATCCAAGTATTGATGCTGACACTTTGTCTTACTACCTTCATGACTGGATCGCTTCCAAGATTTCTTTGAACTGGTTGAAGTCTTTGTATGTGATGTGGTCTGGAAACGTGATCGTGAAAAGCCCGACATTTCGCGATGACCATCCTGCTTTGACAATGTCTTTGATCAAAACCTTAGAGGGTCTGCCTTTAAAGCTCAATAATCAAATGACGCTTTCGCAGCTTTTGGACGTCAAAGGCTATAGTGAAATTGCAGTGTATAAAGCCATCCACTTCCTTTTAACTAAAGGATTGGTGGTTTTTGCTCAGCGCGCAGCTTTTGCAAATCCGCAAGAGCAGTTGAAGGTTTTGAAAAAAATCTGGGCCGAACTTGATGGCAAGAATGGTTATGAAATCACTTCTTACATGGAAACCGCTGCGGGTGGGGCGTCTATGGAAGCCGCATTGGCAGAGTTCTTAACGATGTTGGGCGATCAGCCCCAGGATGCCGCTTCAGAAGCTTTTGCTGTCTGGAGTAAGATCAAAAGAACGGCCGAAGATGCCGTCACCGCGTCTCAAGATTCTAATAAGATCGATCAATACCGCCAGGCTACGCAGAAATCAGAAGCGGAGGCTAAGCTTCGCGCGACCACTTTGATGGAAGAAGTTAAAAAACAACTTCAGTATAATCAATACGCGAAAGCCTTAGAGACATTGGCCGAGATTGCAAGACTCAATCCACAAACTCAACAGCTTCACTTGTACAGCTCTTGGGCAAAGTTGGGTGCCGTGGATCCAGCAAAGAAACAATTTGTTCTTAAAGAAGTTGAGTTAGAGTTAGTTCAAGTTCCGCCAGATGAGCGCTATGACACTTTATTCCCCTTCGTGGTGGGTCTTTTCAATAAGATCAAAGGGGATGTCGTGGCCGCTAGAAAATCTTTTGAGAAGAGCGTGGCTTTGGATCCATCATTCATTCCTGCCCGTCGCGAGATTTCCCTTTTAACGGCGGCCAACAAAAAACAAGACGTCTTCAATATGGACCTGAAACAGGTTGTTTCAGGCTTCTTTAAAAAGCGTTAGAACTTCCAGAAAATTCCTGCATTTAAATCAATCTGCATTTCTTCTTTTGCGGCAGCCGGATCGTATTTGTAATCACTCAGACCTAAACCATAACGCAAATACCAGTCTGCGTTGAACTGCCAGTAAGCCAGAGCTTTCAGATTGTAGGCGGAAGAAACTTTGAAATCACTGCCTGAAGAGCCCGCAAAATATTGCAGTTTATACTCTGTCCAATGCATGAAAGGTTTCATCCAGCGATTTGGTTTTTTGAGCCAGAACGCGCCAAGACCATAAGCTGTGGCGCTGGCATTTTCACCTTGAACCATTTGCAATGGTAAAGTCAGTCCCCAAGTGGCATCAATAAGATTGAAACCTTCGTGCGCACGCCACTTTAACTCCAAGGTTGTGAAGTCGACTTTGGCAACATCGTCTTTTTCAGTGAAGTGCTGCAATCGCTCTACAGAAAGACCCCACTTAAAGCGGGACCAGTCGGCGTTGATCATTAAGAAGTTTTCAAACCACCACTGAAATTCTAAGGCACCAAAAGCGATGCCTGACGGGGTCTGGTAAGAGGCTCCCACGCCAAGTCCGAAAGGCTGGCCGCGAAACACATCATAACCAGCTACAAAGTTTTGACCGTCAGCTTGCACATTCAAATAACGGCGCGTTTCTACGCCCGCTGGAATTCCGCTGACTTTCCATTGAAATTGATTTTTCTTAAGTGGTTCTAACTGAGAAGTTCCATCATTTTCAGGAGAGCGGACTTGCACACCTTCAGGGCTGATGCCAGTAAAAGAAAGTTTTGAAGCGTAAGTGCGAGACACCGATTTTTGCGAGAGATACGGACGGTTTTTAGCTTTCGGCAGCTCACCGCGAACGTAAAACTCTTGGCGCATCGGAATATCGCCATCGCCTTTTAAGTAAAGTACGGGGCGATTTTTAGAAAGAGAAATCTGCCAGTCTGTCTCTGAAAGCTTCTTAACTTTCTTTTCGTCTACGGGTTCGGCACCGGACGCCGTCAGGATAATGCGGCTGCCATCGTCAGATACAACGGCATCTTTGAAATCGACGTCTTTTTTGCGAGTTTCAATTTCAAAGAAAGCGCCGGTTTGAGTTTGGGCTTTGAAGGCCACGTTTTCGCTGCGATCATTCAAATAAATGATGCCTTGGTTTCCAACGATCTTGCCGTTGATTTCAACTTGAGCGGCTTTCTTCGTGCTAGAGCGGGTTTTCACCACCATTTGCCCTTGTTGAGAACTTAAGTAAAGTTCCTTGGAACACATGTAGATGCGAGTTTCTTCGCTTTCACGATAAATGCAAAAACTCATGAACGGGAAGTACTTCATATCATCGACAAGCGATGCTTCGACTTCATCAGCAGAAAAAGTAGCCACTTGTGAGCGCAGATGCTCATCTTCACCCGTAGCAGGAACACCGTCGGTGATAGTGACATTTTCTTTGCTTAGTACCGTCGTGAAGATGGCTTTACCAGAGTTGTTTTTTACCGAGAGTTCGCCTTCGTTAACCAAACCCGCTGGCCAAGTGAAGCGAATGCGATAAAGACCTTTTTGAGTGGAAGGTTCAATTTGAAAGGTGATTTGAGTTGTATCGATTAAAATATCACCGATTTTTAAACGGTCTTCGTCGATCAATGTGTACTCAAATCGCTGCGGCAGAACTTGCAGATTGTTCTTATCCGCCTGGAAATACAGAGGCTTTAATTTGCTTGTGCGAGAGGGCGCTTGCGCCTGAGCCTGGATAGAATACGCCGTCATTAAAGAAAGCAAAGCGAGCAGGCATTTGGACATTACAAAAGCTCCTTTTTGATTTCGTCAGCACTCTTATGAGCCATAATAGCTTTGATCACAGATAAAGACGTTGTCATCTTTGAAAGGAAGTCTTCGTTGTGAGTGATCACCACGCGACGAGGATGTCCCTCCCACGCGTGCTTAATTTTTGAATTCAAGTCCCAAGCTTCTTGGAAAGTTTCCGTGCGAATCGTATTCGTCGTGTCGTAGAAGTCAGAGGAAGCCGTGTCTAAGTGAATCACCCAGTCATAGCGAGCAATCTCTTGTTCTTTAGAGCTTTGTACAAGTTTGAAGAATTCGTCTGCTTGCCCGGGCCAATAAGCAATGGCATCCAAGGATCCTCGGTCGCAAACGATCAAAGACTTTTGACTTAACGTCGAGATCATCTCTTCGAGTTCTTTTTGAGTGTAGTAAATCGCTTTTTGCGCATGAACGACACCTTGAGCTTCCTTAAAGCGAGGAAAGCCACCGCGATACAGAATACTTGCAGCTTCTGGAACGACTGCGCACTTTTGTCCCAACTCTTTTTTCAAAGCTTCAATCAATGTAGTCTTGCCACCCGAAGGTCCACCGGTAATTGCGATTTTGACGTATGAATTCATACGGATAGGATCGCCAATTCATAGGGCAGGGTCAAAATAAAAACTACAGCAAATAACGCAGGCGGAAGGCGATATTATAGATCATGCGGGCGAGCCAAGAGCGGGCCGCAAGATCCTTTTCAGACACAAGTTTCGCATTGGCTAAATCAGTTTCCCACTGTTGGGTCATGTTTTGAAGGCTGTCGGCATCGTTCAGCACCACTTCCACTTCAAGATCATGCAACAAACTGCGGTGATTCAGGTTGAAAGAGCCAATAAAGGCTTCGTCATCCAGAATCATTGTTTTCGCGTGCAAGATGGTCTTTTGGTATTCATAAATGGGGATGCGCTTTTGAAGCAAAAATTTAACAATGTAAAAGGCGGCCCATTTGACGACAGGAACATCCGACTTTCCTGGAATCAGAATCTTGACGTCGACTCCGCGGCGCGCGGCTTTCAGGAGGGCTCGAAGCAAAGATCTTTTTGGTAAGAAATAGGCTGTCGTAATGTAAAGTCGCTTATTCGCGGAAGCGATTCGGTGTAACAGATCCCGATACAGACGTCGTCGCGTGCGTTGCGTGGTGTTCAGGCGTAAAATCTTTTCGTGAGGCTCTACGCGAGAGCGCCAGCGACCGACCCAGTTGATAAGTCCTTTGATATAAGTACGCAGATAGCTGATTTGAAAAGCTAGAACCAAATACTTAATAGCATCGCCTTCGACCCAAGCCCCCGTGTCTCGCCAGGCGTGAGACCCCACAATGCTCGCACAGTGATCTTGAACGAAGTTGAAGCTTCCTAGATAGGCGCGTTTTTCATCGATAATTGAAATTTTTCGGTGATTGCGCCGATTCATGTGCTTCATCAAAAAACTTCCATGCAATGAATACTTCGCAAACAGACTTCGTGCCCACAAAAGTGGGTAGGGGAAGGGATGGAAAACCCGGAACTCAATGCCATGTTGAGAACACAGACGATCGAGTTGAGGAATATAGTAATACGAGCCAAAACCGTCGACCACAATCTTGACGCTGCAACCGCGAGCGCGTGCTTTGGCGAGTTCCTCAATGATTGGAGTTGTGAGTCTATCCAGAGCAAAGATGTAAGATTCGATCGTTATACTTCGTTGTGCATGACGAATATCCTCGAGAAGGCTTTGATAGTACTCATCGCCCGAATGAAATATGCGAACCTGACTCCATGACTCCATATGTCGATTGTTCAATATATTATTAAAAAAGTCGACAGCAAAGCAGGGGTGGGGGCAAACTGACTTTATGACGACGTGCAATCTATGGAATTTTAAAAAAATTTTGGCGGGAAGTTTTTTAGTCTTAGCGTCTTGCGGGGCGACATGGGCTCAAGCGGCACTTCCTAATGGAAAAACCACGGTGATTTACTTCGGTCAGCAAAAAGCGGCCGAGTTTGATAGTAAGATTAAGCCTTTCTTTGCAGAACAATCTCGTCCCTGCAAGAGCTGTGAATTGGTGAACTACACTCCTTACGATTCTACGGGAGAAGTGGACATGGAGGCGTTGAAAGAGCGCATCACCTCTTTGCCAGAAGGCACAAGTTTCGTGTTTTTTGATTTCAACATGAAAGTGAATGATTCCACGAAGGACCTTGTTCAACTTCTGAGTAAAAAATCGCAAGCGGGTTTGGTTATCGTCGGATCTGCGGGCGTTCCACCTGCGGCGGAAGCTTCAGGCCCTCTGAGTCGTACCGTGCTGGGACAAGTTCCGGGCGCTTTGATTATCGGTGAATTGGGTGAGCGTGATCGCTTGGTGCCAACAGGTTTCTATGGCCCAGAAATGTTGACGGCTCTTCGTCCTCCGAAAGATCATATCGGTCAAGGTTACAGTCCTTTGATTTTCGCCGCGAATTTGGCGGAAAATTGGCAAAAAAGATCGCCGCAAGAATGGGTGGATTATTTGCGTAATAAAAAGTCTAAGAGTCGTAAGATTTGGATGGGTTTAAACGACATGTTCTAGTCTTGAACTTGGTTTGCTTGGCGGAGCGGATTCGGGAATGAGTCGCTTCGTTCGGGCACGCCATCGTGGCTCATCAGCGCCGGCCTTGCCGGTTCGGCCATCCTGGCCCGCTGAAGGCCCTTCACTTCGGACTCATTCCCGAATCCGCTCCGCCAAGCAATCAGTTAACGCTAGGTCATTTATTCCAATCAAATATTCATGTATGTTTTTTTTATTACGCTGCATGGGCGCGTTTGTCGTGTGTATGTGTTTAGCGGCCGGGGTAGAGGACGACTCTGTTGTGGAGGCGTTGGGGGACTTTTTCTCGAATGAGGCGTAGGGCTTCTTTGTCGCTGTAGCGGCTCGAGGCGTGGATGAAGACGATTTGTTCGCTTTCGATTTCGTCCAGGCGGGGGATGATTTCGTCGATGTGGGTGTGGCCCCATTGGCGGGCTTGGTCGATGGTTTTTCTTTCGTCTAAGTAAGTGGCCTCTAAGAAGAGGATTTTTGATTTTTTAACCCAGTCTCTGGAGTCTAGGAACTCGATTTGGGTGTCGCCGGTGAAGCTGACCATCGGGATTTCATGGACTTCGTTGACGTTGATGTGTTTTCGGCGCAGCTCGATGATTTCTTCCTGGCTTAAGCCCACGTATTCTTTTTTTAGTTTTTTGACGGTTTCAAAAACGGTGTAACCGTAAGACTCAATACGGTGAGTGGTTGGGAAGACTTTCACATAGGTGTTGCCGTTGATTTGAAATTCGTCGTCGGGTTTTACGGGGATGAATTCGTAGCGATATTGGTGGCCTTCGATTTGTTCCCACAGCTTCATGATTTTATCGAGGGGTTCCACCAAAGATGGCGGCATATAGAACTTCCCGGGTTCTTGGGAGTTCATGGCTTTTTGCGAGATGATGTAGGGAACTCCCGCCGCGTGATCAAGGTGGCCGTGAGTGATAAAGTACTGCTTTAAGTTTAAAAGGTAAGGGTAGCCTTGGGCCACATCAAAGCTTAAAGAAAGCTCGGGCATAGCTATCGCTGTGCGGATGCCCGACAGCGATAGTCCGTGAAATTTGAATTTGGAATAGCTCCAGCTTTCTCCAGCTTGTACCGACATAATTACATACAGCGTGCTACAAGATCATGGCCAATCCAAGCTACAGGCGCTTTTGGTTGCCATGAATCATGAAGCATCACATAGCCGCAGGATTTAAAGACAACTTCGCTCAAAACCGCCGTGATTAAATTTTTCTCATCTTTATGCAATGAGAAAAGATGGTCTGAGCTCTTCAACATGTACTCCATTTGGTCTTGGCGAGAGTGTTGAGGCCACTTTTCGTAGTTTGTGAATTCTAAAGTCAGCGGATTTTTCAAGTAGTCATCTGTAAACGACTTGATTTGCTCAAAGGTCACATCGTCTTTCAAAAGTTTTTTGCAATCGCTCAAAACTTGTTCAGCGTGTTTTTTATCTCCAGCGTCTTTTTGGATAGCTGCAAGCAAAGGATAAAGTGATACTTCAACACCTTGGAAGACCGAGCTTGAGTTCGTCAAAATCTCTGGGCAGTTGTAAACACAGCAGTGCACACCTTGTTTGAAGAAATTTTCAGCATGTTTTTCCAAAGCCATTTTTGCCCAGCCTTGGAAGTAGCACGTGTAAGTTTGCCACTGATATTGGTTGCCGATCATGACCTCTGTGCCATGGTAGCCATACGCCGTGTAAGAAACATGAGAACCCTGAGACTCCCATTTTTTACGAAGAGGTGCCGAAAGCTCGATCAAATGACGGAAAGTTTCTGCCGTCACTTCGTTAAAGTTTCTAAGGCAGAATTGACCGATTTGAGAATCAAGCAAAGCTTGTGTCGGGATGTGACGGTCGCCCGTCCCTTTAAACGCGCGGTTTAAAAGAGGCATGATGATTTTTGTGCGAGGAACACCACCAGCCATCAAGTGCGCAAACAAAACATTCGCACCTGCAGGCACATGCTTTTCTAACTCTTTCATGAAAAGTTCGGTGTTTTTCTTAAAGCGAGCCACGCCATGAGCCTGAGACTCGTCGATGGCTTTCCAGTCCAACTCGGCCTTATCCCAATCACTCAGTTTGATATCTTTCAATTGATCACAAGGAGTCACACCATTTGCAGCCGCATCCATATCGAAACCGGCTTCCAAAGGAACATTGATGAAGGGTTGAGGAATGAGGGCCGTTTCTTCGGCTGTCAAAGCGCGCAAAGAGCCGTCTTTTTCTCGACGTCCTACAGTGGCACGGACGATGGTCATTCCACGACGTTCGGCTTCTTCGACCAAACCATTGGCGTAACCGCGGGAAAAGAGCTCGCCAAAAAGCACAAGAACATCGCCTTTTTTGTAAGCACTCAAAGCGGGTTTTTCACGAAGAGGGAAAAGTTGCGTCATAAAATACACCTCACAAAGTTAAGGGCCTATAGTCTGCTGAGCCGATGGGACGGTCAAGTTTGACTTCAATTTGGCTCGGCGGGTAATCTGTCTAGAGAGGTTTTAATGCGAGTGGTGAGCATGGTTCCGTCATGGACGGAGACATTATTAAGAGCAGGCGTCAACGTCGTTGGACGCACGCGTTTTTGTATTCATCCACCAAAGATGATCACGAATATTCCCATTGTCGGTGGCACCAAAGAAGTGTCCTGGGATTTGGTGATGGATTTAAAGCCCGATCTTGTTCTTTTAGATCAAGAGGAAAATCCTTTGGAGATGGCCGAAGAGTGCCCGGTTCCTTATTTAGCGACTCATGTTTCCTCTCTTTCAAGTTTGCAAAGTGAACTTTCAAGACTCGGTGAGCATTTTGAAAATGCCGCCTTAATGGAGTGGTCGGTAAAGTGCTTGGACATTGTCGAAGCTCCCGCCCGCCAATGGGACTTCCAAAAGATTCCTGATTTTTTAGAGTGGGTAAAACCACCATCGCGTTCTTATGACAAGGTCATGTACATGATCTGGAAAAAGCCCTGGATGGGCGTGACTCGTGAAACCTATATTGGTTCAGTCTTGGAAAAACTGGGAGCAACGTTGGTTGAGTTCCCTGAAGGGGAAAAATATCCCGTCATTGATGAAGAAGAGATGAAAGATGCGTTTTTTCTATTTTCCTCTGAGCCTTTTCCATTTCATAAAAAAATAGCCGAACTCAAAGAGCTCGGCATTGAAGGGGCTGTGGTGAACGGGGAGTCTTACTCGTGGTTCGGCATCCGCAGCCTCGAATTTTTAGAAAAGCACTTCACAACACTTTAGTTTGCTAAGAAAGTTCCTGGATAAGCAGGGCCCGACATTTGGAATAATTGCTCCATATTGCGGGCCGCTTGCACTGCCGGATCTTCTTCTTTTGTCGCCGTCGTTGGCATTTTCGCGTCGCCTTTCATCGCCAAGACAAAACGGTTGTAGTCGTTTTTAGAGCGAAGAGCGATGAAGAAGTTTCTGTTGCGAGCATCGCCATTGTCTTGCATTTGCGAGCTGTTCGACTCTTGAGCGATTAAGTAGTAATTTTCTGTGATGTCGATGGCATTCTGACGAATTTCGCCGTCACACACCATCAGACCACGTGTCGCCGCAGTTGCCATTTCTTCTTCCGACATACGCGCGTTCAAGAATGAAAGATAGTCGCGGCGGCCGGTGAACCAACCTGCGTTGGGATCTTTCATGAACAACGTCGGGTTCAAGCGCACAATCGCGCATTGCTCGTGTTTGTTCACGCGTACTTTGAAGACGTTGTGTTGAACTGTCATGGAAGTAGATGTGTTCACGCTGATCGAGTTGCTCGCGTTATTTGAATCCGACACCGACCAAGAAAGCGTGTAGTTCAAATCCACACCGACAGAGAATAAATCCAAGAATTTCTTGGAAAGACCCACTTTAGATGTGATGCTTGTCGAGCGGCTCTTTGAATTTGAGTGTGAAGTCGAAAGCGAGAAGCTTGTACCCACCGTCAAACCTTGATTGAAACCTTTTTGGAATTGAGATCCACCGACTTCTTTGACCAGGATGTGTTTTTCAGTTTGGAAGAAACGTTTCGGATCTTTGCGAACTGCATTGTAGCAATCCATACCGAATGCCATGCGTGAGTTTTCATAAATCACGCCGCCTTTATCCGCCTGCATAGTTCTAAAAAAGTCGCTCGACCAGAAGGCACAAAGCTTTTGTGCCGTCGCTGGAGAAATCGTTCCTTTTTCGATGATCTCTTGAAGGTCGGCTTTCGTCACAATGAGGCGCTCAACCAGTTTAGTTGAACCGACAAGGGCTTTTACCAAAGGCGCTTTTTCATCAGCGTTTTTCACGTTGATGATTTCAAGGTTGTTTTCCTTAGCAAACTGAGTTTTATCGGCGCGCGCTTGGATTCTTTGACGTTTTTCTGCGGCGACTTTTTGTCCTTCAGCCACGATTTTGTTGATGATGAATTTTCCATTACCCGCATTGTCGCCTTGACCATTCAGCAAGTAGGCGTTCACTGAAGAAGGCTCCATTGTGCGCAATGGACGAGAAGCCTCATCAATATTCAGAGTCACTGGACCAATGAATGTCGGTGTTTCAAGGCCTGTCGTTGTATCAATAGCTGAATCCAACGTCGTCTTGTCATCTTTCAAGCGCAGAGTGCTGCCTTCAAGAACGATTTTTTGTTCATCAACAGGATAGATTTCCACAAGCATGTTGTTGCGGTTGCCTAAAGCCTTTAGATCTTGAGTCTGGAAAGTCATTTCTGTGTTGATTTGACCACTCATCACCGTCACAAGCTTTTGTGCCGCTGTGACATAAGAGTTGTTCGAATCATAGTCGCGGTTTTGCACGACGGCCATTTTCAAAAGATAGATGCCGTCACGAAGACGTTCGGACTCGCCACGACCGTTAGCAAGGCTTGAATAAACCAAAAGACGCGGCTCCATTTTAACTTGGATCTTTTTCGTGACTGTCAGGTTCAATAAAGAATCAATGCCATAGTTGTAGGAAAGTGTGTTGTAGCTGAAACCTTCGACCAACACCTGGGTCCGTGGACGGCTTTCTTGTGTACAGCTTAAAACCAGCTTTTCACTGCGATCCACATAGCGCATATCGCGAGCTAGAACTCCCATCGATTCCCAAGGGTTGACGATGATTTCAAGCTTTTCTTTCATTCCCAAATCGGCATTTTCAATTTGCACAAAACCCTTAAGATAGCGTTGGCAATCGAAATATTTAAACGTGATGCTTTCGTCCCAGTTGATGCATGAATTATTATCTGTTTTCACCGTCACTGTTGTTGCAGGCTCAGATTCGGATTGACGATACTTCGTGACTTTGAAGGAGTGGGCGCGCGCATTCTTTTGGTCCAAACCGTTGCGCACACAAGCTTTCACTGTATAAAACACTTCGCGTGTCGCCGTTTTTTCTTGTCCCACGCGAACGAAGCGGAATTCTAACTGAGAAACTTCAATTTTCGGTTTTTGATAAGCATCCGAATCAAAAACGATTTCTGAAGAAGAGGTGGTTTCATCATCAGAAGAAGTCGATGTCGTGCCTGGTGACTCAGAAGCTTTAGATTCGCTTGTCGTTGTAGAATTCACCGGGGACTTTCTTGCAACATCCGCAATTGTCGAATTGATATAGTTTGCGATTTTAAAGTCTTTTGTTTGTGCAACCACCGTGTTTAAGCGAAGGAAAGACGCGCCCTTGATTTGGTCGTATTCACCCAAAAGGTAGATACCGTCAAAGCTTGTCAAACCTTGAGGGGCTTGCACAGGCTCTAGCTCTAGGCCCAACATCAATTGGCCGCGAGTTGGGATTGCCGGTAAAGACATCACGGACTTAATGCCCAAACTTGCGTTTTCCATCTTAACATCCATCATCGGGGATTCGCTCAAAAGACGGCGAACTTCCTTTCCACCTTGCTGATAGATGTGGATGATTTTAAGACGGGCTTTGAATGAACCAGCTTTCAAGGGATATAGCACCATCTCGCCATTCATTTTTGTCAATTGAAGGGATGGAGTTGGGCGCATTTCCACTAAAAGTTCAACGCCAGCTGTAGTTAATTTTTGTTCTGTTACGAATAAGCGACCGTCTTCCACCCACAATGGGCGAGACGTCATTTTATTGTCTGCAGAAAATCCTTTAAGAGCTTGTTTGGATTCTTCGGCGCCATTCACAAGGGCCGGAATATTTGCACCGTCATCCGGGTTTAAAACCGGTGCTAAGTTTTCGCCGTGTGACCAAGGATTGATAGCGAAAGCGACTTTTTGAATCCCTTTATGAAGACCCAAACCTTTGATTCTTCTTTCGATGCGAATGTATTGAGATTCTCCCAAGAAGTTAAAATTGATTTTTTCGGCCCAAGTCAAGCAGCCGGCTTTATCACTAGTCACTTTGACATTGTTGTCTTCAATGAGGAAATCATGTCCCGCGATCGCTTTGTCGTAAGCCACATCTTTCACGCAAGCTTGAAGATTGAAAACTTTAGAAGAAGGTAAAGCAAAGTCTCCGGAAACACGCACTTCAAGAGCCTTGGATTTATCCGCCATGGCTTGAGCCGTGAAAGTGGCCGCCGTTGAGCTGTCCATCTCTTTGTCTTTGGGAGCGGGTAAGTTACACGCAGCTAAGACAGTCGATAGTGAAAGTCCTAAGAGGGCTTTTACAAGTGTGATCTTAGATGTTTGCATAGAAAGTCTCCAGCTTAATCAACAAAGTCTTTTCGCGTGATTGGATGGCATTAGAAAACATCACCTCGGCATCAATGTACTTAATGCCTAAGTTAAAGCCTTCTTTTTTAAACGATAAATAAGTCTCTGCCGCGTAACCGATGCGGTTTGTTTCAAATCCCGAAGCATTGAAGTACGACACAGCGGCTTCTGGCGCGATAGAAAAGTAACTTCCCTCGACAACCAGATCTAAGCCCTTAGTAAAGTGGAATTCAGAACCTACGTAATAGCGGTAACCCATGTTTTCATCTGAAGGAGCTTTTTGATTCAGGACGTATTGACCACCTATAGAAAGGTCCAAAAGACTGAACACTGGAAATTCAAGAGCTGTAGAGGCTTCGATACCTTCATATTTGTGCATGAAAGCGTATTGAGCGTCCGAGATCTTATTCACTTCGTTTCCTAGCAAACGAGATTTTTCCGCAACGGCCGAAGGAAGATTATTATAGATGAAATAACCAACAGAGTTTTTCCAGTAAAGATTTCGAGCGGCTTGCCAATTTACCTGTAAAGCGGCCGTATTCAATGACGGCGTCGGCTCAAGCTCTTTCGTGTTTGTGCTAAATGAAGTGGACGTCGGAATTGCCGTTTCAACAGCCAACAATGTTTTAAAGTTTCCAGTTTTTAAAACACCTTCTGCACGGGCTGCCGGGAAAGCGATAGAGTCTAAAAGAATCGCGGTGTGCATATAGTCTTGGTCTAAAGCCCCTGCCGTCAAACGGAAGAAAGAAAACGGCGTGTATTGAGCCGCCGCTTGCTTTAAAGTGATTCTATTGTCCGGTTGATCAGCGCCATTCACGCTTTGAGTCTGTCCTGATTGCAAACGTAAGACAGGTTGAACATCTAGCAAAAGGGAAGAGCTTAGGTTGTACTTTGCTTTGATTTCAGTGCGGATATCGACGACTTTGGATTGGCTTTGGTCATCACGCACGTCAGAGCCAGAAAGGCGAATGCGCCAGTCCGCTGAAAACTTCTTATCTTGTTTTGCCTCTGGTAAAGTCAAAACGTTTTGACCCTGAGCAAACACCTGTGAGCTCAGTATCAAAATGAGACAAACTGTTGAAGTTACAAACTTATTCATGCCAACCCCTAGTAACTGCTATGGAGTATTTCAAGTTCCGTGCTCGGGCTTCGCCCAATCATTTCAAAAATACAAGACTTGGCAGATAAGGCTTGTACAGCTGCCGTGAATTGTCAGGGCCGCTTTTTGCTATGTGAGTAGCGCTTCGATTCCTATGCGGTCATCCTCGGAGACTAAGATGTCAGTAGTTTCTCGTCCTGAGACTGAGAGCTTCCTTGTTCCAAGCATGCCTCACAGGTATGTTGTTCCTATGTGGAAAGTGTTCTTCTTCTCTCTTCTAGTTAGTACGACAGCTTGGGCCCAAGAAACCTGGTTGGTTGCGACTCTAGATTGGCCTCCTTATACCTGTTCTAAGTGTCATCGCAATGGCACCGCAGCCGATGCATTACGAAGAACTATGGCAGCTCAAGGAATTATCATCGAATTTGTTTTCTATCCTTGGGTGCAGGCGCAGAAGAATGGCGGTAAAAAGAATTTTGTGGGTTATTTTCCGTCGTGGAAAGATGAAGTGTTGCCAGGCTTCACGGCCTCGCAAAGTCTTTTCTATTCGCCGGTTATTTTTCTTGAGCGCAAAGACAAGCCTCTTGTTTGGAAAGAACTGAAAGACCTTAAAGGCAAGACCTTCGCCGTTACACGTGGCTATGGCAATACGGCCGAATTCAATGCGCTTGTAAAAAATGGCGATCTGAAAACCATCACAGTTCTGAGTGAAGATTCTACGTTAAGAAAACTTGTCCAAGGCAGTGTGGATGGTGTCCTGATGGATTTAAAAGTCGCCGAACACTATTTAAAAAACGACTTTGCAGGGTACGCTGATAAGATCGCGATCAATCCAAAGATCGTCGAAAACAAAAGCCTGCACTTGGCCTTCAATCAGTACAATAAAGACAAAAAACAAAAACTCGACGGAATCACCTTAAAGGTGCCTGCTTCTTTTTAAGGTCTACAGTGCATCAATTGATGCACTGTAGACCCAAAAAAGAAGCAGGCACTATTCGAATTTTTCGATGGCGGAGAGGACGCGCAGGGTGGAGTTGCGGTTTTTACCGATCTCGTTGCGAATTTCTTCTTTGATGTGGGGGATCTGCGACTGCTGCTTCTTCATGCGTTGAAGTAGAACGACGACGTCTTCGGCGGAGTGAACCACTTGCACGATCATTCCTGATGAATAATTTTTCTTTTGATAAAACAGGGCTTCGCGATTGTTGCGGTGATGAGGCCCCACCATCACAGGCAAGCCGGCAGCTAAGGCTTCCATCACGCTGTGAACTTGTTTTTTGAAGGAGCCGCCAATAAAGGCAATATCGCCCCACGTGTAAAGCTCTGCCAAGATTCCAACTTGATCGACGATCAGAATGGAGCCTGCGGGCCACACATCCGCCTGAGAATAGCGAACATAGCGAAGTCCTAAAGCCGTCATTTGTTTTTCTAACGCTTCCAAATGGGCCGCCGTCGTTTCATGAGGTGCGATGATAATGCGTATATAGACGTTTTTTAATTTCTCTAAAGCAGGCAGTAAAATGGCTTCATCTTCCGGCCATGTAGAGCCTGCGATAAAAATAAAATCTTCAGGGCTGGGAATCAATTCACTTTTAAGAACCTTTGGATTTTCCAATCGATGAAAGACTTGGTCAAAGCGAGTATCACCACTGGCAACCACAGGCACATCAATCCCTAAATCATCTAGATTTTGAATGTCTTCGGCAGAAACGCAATGGATCTCTGCCAAGTGATTTAAAGTATAGCGAGTCAGATAGCGAGTGATCCCTTTGAGGCGTGAAGAATTATCCGCAAACGTCGCGGAAAACAAGGCTGCCGGAATGTTTTTCTTTTTTGCGACCGAGACCAAAACCGGCCACACATCAGTACGAGAAAATAACAAGACGCGTGGATTCCATTTCTCTACAAATTCGGTCAGAACAAAATCCAGATCCCATGGCAGCGCCGCCCACACATCCACGTCATGCAGACTCTCCAGAATCTTTTTTGCTGAAGGAGAAGAGTAGGTAACCAGGATCGGAGTGTTTGGATGCTGTTTTTTCAATTCACGAATCACGGGACGCGCGTACTCAATTTCTCCGCTGGCTGCGTGAATCCAGAAAGGGCGAGCCTCGGCGATGTCTTTTTCTGCGCCGGTTTTTTTTATTTTATAAAATCCATGATTTTTATCTTCGATCATCTCTCGCAGCTTACCTTGCAAGAAGGGACGGAATAGCTGCAAAAGAAAATAAGCCAAAGGAACAAGAACAAACTTGTAAAAATAAAACATCAAAGAACTCATACTGAACGACCTAACAGAATTTTGAGTTCAGCAGCAATTTGCTGAGGGGTGATATCCACCATGCATTGATGAAACTTTTCTTTATTCACGCACGGACCCTGGCCGTGTTTGCTGCAAGGACGACAAGGAAGTTGAATTTCCATGATGCGTGTCGAAGGACGGGACGGAAAGCCGAAAGGGGCAGGTCCCATCATCGCAATGGCTTTTTTGCCTAACTGTTCAGCGACGTGAAGAAGACCTGTGTCAGCACTGATCAAAGCTGCGGACTGAGCGACCACGGCGGAACTCACTTGCAAAGAGCATTTTCCTGCAAGATTCAAAGTTCTTTCTGGAGCCACATCATGAATGTCTTCAATAAAAGAGTCTTCAGGGCCGCCCAACAAAACAAATTTCTGACCCGGACAAAGAAGAATTAATTCTTTCCAGTACTCCTTTGGCCAGCGCTTTAAAAAATGGGCGGACGAAGGCGCCAAGGCTACAGACCCGGCATAATCACCCAAGACGTCATGAGCCTTGCGATGACTTTCCTCGCTAGGGAAAATCTGGGGTGCGGGTGGCGCATATTTGGAAATGCCCCAAGGCAAGAGAGGTTCTAATAAATCTCTTTGACCAGAAAAGGGCATTTCAAAAGTATTGATGCGAAGACGGAATAGTAAGAAACGTTTCCAACGACGAATCGAGCGACGGATAAAGGCTGGTCCCAACCCCACAAAACCTAAGGGGCGAAGCAGAAAACTGATCACACGAGAACGCGTGTTGTTGTGAGCATCATAAATGTGCGTGAAACCTTCTTGGCGCATTTGCGCGCATAGGTGAATCAAGCCTTTTAAGCCCGCTTTACGATCAAACTCCCAGATGCGATCAATCGCGGGATGATTGAATAATAAAGAGGCCATGTCTTTACGGGTGACCCAGTGAACTTGCGCCTCGGGATAGGTCTTTTTAATGGCCGCGGGAACACTCAAAGTCTGGACGACGTCGCCAAAGCTTGAAAAGCGAATGATTAAAAATTTAGCACTTTTAGGATCCCGTATTAACATCCCACAAATCCTAGCAAAGCCGCCGAAAAAGGTCACTTGTTTAAAAGTTTATAAAAGGCGGGTTCATAAAGTGGGCCTCGCCGGGCACAGGCTTTGATCTATATCCCTAAGAAGGAGGCCCATGGCTTTCAGAGTCCGACCCATATTAGGGGCCATTTTAACATCTTTGTTGGGGTTCATTGCGAACTTAGCGCCGGCTCATGCCCAGGTCCAAACCGAGATGAGACTATTTTCGGATTCCTTCATCAGCCCGACCTTTGAAGCCACGCAAAAAACAAACTATCAATTTGTCGGCGCTCAGTTAAAAACCGACCCATTCACTGAGGACGTCCTTAAGATGGATGTGGCAGGTGGCGTTGCTATGGGGGCCCCTCTTTTAAACTATCTGAATATCTCTGAGTTCTATGTTCAAAGTCGTCAAAACGAAAATGAAACCTACTATATTGGTCGCAAACGCATGCTGTGGAACGAGTTGGATGCGCGCTGGGATTTGGGTGTGTGGGAGCCTCTTTTTAAATGGAACCCGCTTCAGCCAGAACGTCAGGGGCTGGTCGGACTCTTCTATCAAGTCGATAAACCTTATTACACTTTGGTTCTTTTTGCGTCGCCTCTTTTCTTGCCGGATCAAGGCCCTAGTTTTGAAATTGAAAACGGCAGTTTCGTGAAGGGGAACCCTTGGTTCCGTCGTCCTCCTGAAAGCATTAAAATTTTCAGCGAAGCCACAGCTATCGATTATAACTTTGACCGTCCGAATGAAACCCAAGTCGTCTTGCAAAACTCTTTTGGAGCCAAGATTTCTTTTGGTGATCCGCAAAGCTTCCGGGCTCAGCTTAGCTATATTTATAAACCCGCCAATCAACTGGCGATCGGCTATGACGGGAACTTAGACATGGCTCAACTCAAGGGCGCTGTCGAACTTCAACCGCAGGTGTTTTATCACTCGCTGGCAGGAATGGATGTTAGCTATAAAGTGAATCAGGTGCGCATGGGTGTCAGCGGTCTTTATGATCGCCCCAATAAAGATGATATTTTCGAAGAGCAATGGACTCATCCCGTATTTGAAGATGCGGTGTTATTAAGCCCATTTGTCGAATGGACGAATGGGCGCTGGGGAGTGAATCTTCAGCATTTAGATATTATCGGCGGAGATGTGCGTGAAGAAGGGGAGCTTGCGAACCCGGATCGCGCGGCTTTAATGACACGCTATCCTTACAAACAAGCTCAGCAGATTTCTCTTATGACGAACTATGCTTTTCGTAAGAATCGTCGTCTGATCGGAAAACTCAGCTTCACTCATTCAGATAAAAACCAGTTTGACCTGGTTCGTTTAAGCGCACGCTTCCGTCTATCGGGTATTTGGTCCTTGGTGGGCGAAATGCAGATGGTGAAGGCGGGAGAATTGACGGCTTCGAATCAAAATGAAATTGCGCAATTCGTGAATAACGACCGCTTGATGTTGGGAGCCGCTTATGTTTTCTAAGAGCAAACTCAACATCGCGATGGCCGCTACTTTGGCGTTCACATCTGTGGGCTGTAGCGACTTCTTAAATGGTAAAAAAGCAGAGCCTCAGGTGATGGAGCTTTCAGATGCAAGATTTAAATGTCTGCAAAGTCTACCCAATCAACTGCAAAAATTTTCCGTGGGTGACGCTCAAGAAAAAGATATTCGTGACGGCTCTGACTGCATGATTGAAGCGCTTTTGTACTTTAATAAGCGCACCTTTGGATCTTTGCCTAATGCTTACACGGTTGAAGAAATGCGTAAATTCTTCGGAAAGTATTTCTTAAAAGAAAACAACGTGACTCCTCAGTTTGCTGCGGAACTGATGAAGATCAAACAAGCTCTTCTAGGTGGCGCAACAACGTATATCACGAAGGAAGAAATCATTCGCCTTGTGGAGATCCTGAAGGTCGTGCGCGAGGAGGCCGTTCAGTTGGCGCCGCACGTAAAAATCTTATTAAATCAAAAGACCCAAAAAGCGGCCGAGTGGGAACAGATCACTCTTGCAACCGATCAATTGCGTCTGGCTTTGCAGCGTCTTTTGGATAAAACACAGATCGCAAAATCAGAGTATAGTTTTGAAGATGCCAAAAAAGCTCTGGCAGGTTTTTCCGAGTTTATTCGAGGAGAGGCGCCTTTTGCTCCTTACGATCAGTATGGTGAATGGATTCCGGTTGTTGAATCAGTTAAAAACATCCTGATGGGTGAGCGTGCGCAATTCACAAGCAAACTTCAATGGAGCGAGAGTTTAGACACGCTGATAAACCTTTATGAGCTTGCGTTGAAGTACCACTACTCATTAAGTGATTTGAAGTTCGACGACCGCAGTAAATTGCGCCAAGCGAGCCAGTTCTTAGGTCAGTCTTTGCAGCTGATTCAGAACTCGCACAATATGAAAACAACGGGACGTATTGCTGTCCGTGACATTGACAATTTGATTGAACAGCTGACGTCTAAGTTCCCAAGTTCCATCAGTGCAAAAGCCTTAAAGAAAACGTATCGTGCCGTCCTAATTAAAGTCCTTGATCCTGAAAGAAAAGTGGATACGCGCGACCTTCAAGGCTTAGAGCGTAAGCATTTGGCGACCATTGCTCGTGAGTTCAACATTTGGCGTCTTCATCAAAGTTTTGTCGACAGCCTTCAGTACGACGAAATGGGTGGTGGCTACACACAAGGCGAACTTTACCAGGCCTACAAGAAATTCAACCGCACTTTTGTAATTGAAAAAGGTTTGGTCGACGATGCGTTCGAACAAAAGGCCCTAGAACTTGCTTGGCAAGATTACGGCGAGATTTTAAAGAAAGAAACTCCTGTCAGCTTCAATGAACAAGGGCGACTGATCATTGCTCGCAACTCTAAGAATATGAAACAAACTTGGAAGTCTTTAACGAAAGCAAACTTCGTCAGAGCCTTGGCGCGTCTTTTAACTTTAGGTTGGGGAGATAACACCAACAGCCGCATGACCTCGGCTTCGATTTCTCAACCGGGTTTGATTTCTTGGTACGATGATTTTCAAGAAATCGGTCGTGATTTAAAAGCTTTCGACCCTCGCTCAGCCAACTCCGGGGGGCGTAGCTTCCTTGAGGCGAACTTCTTTACTTTCAGCGGCAACGGCGATCAAACGATGGATCAAAGCGAAACTTATGAGTTCGTAAGCACCTTGGTGGCTGCGGGTCTTTCTTCGGCGCAAGCGGTCCAAGATCACATGGGGCTCGCAGGTTGTTTGATTGAAGAAAAAGATGTGTTCGGAAACGCTTTCATCAAAGAAGAGTGTTTTAAGTCTCAGATTAAAAAGCACTTTGATGTCTATTTTAATAATCTTCCGGGCATGGTTCAGTATGTGCGTGGGCTGCACGATGCAGACTGGGAGCAGTTTTATCGGCACCTCGCTGTGGCTTCGGAAGCTCCATCGCAAAAGCGCGGCTATGTTGAAACCGCGAATATTCGTACAATGGTCACGATTCTTCACTACATTGAAGGATTGATGGTGATGTACGATGCTGACGGCAGCAGTACGCTTTCGTTGGATGAGATTTACGCAGCCACACCGCGTTTTATGTCGTTCTTTAAGACCGTCACGGATACAAAATCCGAGACTCTTTTGGAAGAGGGTTTTGCTTATCTCGTCTTTAGAGGATCTATACCAGGAGCGGGAGGCCTTGCGCGCTTCCAATGGGATAAAATGTGGGGCATCGACGACGCTCGCCGTATGGAAATCGTCCGTATCTTTGGAACATTGAAGGATCAATTGAACAAGCCTAAAAACTAAGTTAAGGTCAATTCATGATCTTAAGGGTTCTTCTTTGTCTACTTCTTGTGACGACAGCGCAGGCACATTCTTCGATGGAGGATGAAGTTCCTATTATTTTGCGTGGACCCGCTGCGGAAGGTTCACGTGATTATCGGCCGGAAGCTCGCGCCCGCATTGAAAACATCATCGATCACAAAACCCTGAAGGCAGAATCTACTTTTAATGACTGGCATATCGGCGAGGTCCTGGCCTTAGAGTCCCACACTCCTTCTATCGGCATTATTGGCTTTGTGGAGGTCTCGGGGATCGAAAACAATCAGGACGGCACTTACACTCTGACTTGTGAACTTTTGCGCCAATCCCGTCTGAACTTCGTGCAAGTGGGCGATCAGTTGATGCACTTGGATCTCAGCACGGAAAACGAAAAGTACAAAGGCTCTACGGACCTTATCGTTAAAGAGTCTGATAAAAATATCTCATCGAAGTACAAACCTCTTTTCACTCAAGGGCTTGCTGTGGGTGAAACGGCCGAAACCCTGTGGGAAGGGGAGTACATGGTCACCTGGTTTGGTCAGTTGAGTTATGGCGCTACGGAATGGCTGACGGTCAACACGATCATTCCGGCAAACTTTATCGGCGCCTACAATGCAGCCGCAAAAGCCAATGTCTATGAGTCCTACTCTAACGTCGTTTCTACCGGCTTGAGCTTCGCGAAGATTCCAAGCGAAAGTCGTAGCACACTGAATTTGAATATTTATTGGGACTCTATTTCTTCTGAATCCGTCGTATCGCACACATTGCTGACATTGGCTCTTTTTAGTTTTGAAGACGCTGCTGATGCGACAGCCATCAAATCCTTGGGAACAAGCTCTTTACAATCGGGATATGAGTTTATTTTAGGAAACTGGGACCGCGTTCTTTTAGGTCCTTCTTACAACTTCGAAAAGAAAGCCGTCGGGGGGTATCTTACTTACCTTAAAATCTGGGATAAGTTTCATCTCAGTTTTTCGATCAACTCGACAGATATCACGTCCTTTAAACTATCGCCGACAGATGGTTACTACGCGCTCTTTGACGCCTACTGGAGATTTTAATTCATGAATCGTTTTTTCGTTTCAACTCCGTTGGATTATGAAGAGCGCACACTTGCAGAAATGAAAGAGGTCTGGCCTTATCTTTTGGGCAAAGATTCTAAGACGCACACGTTGCCATTTCCCGAAGTCGAAGTGGTGCAAGGTGGTTTAGAATTCGAAACGGACTTGTTTGCCGCTCTTCAGTTGAATTTCTTTTTGAAAACCGCGAATCGCGTCCTTTTAAGAATGGCTTCATTCAAGGCCCGCGACCTGCCAAAGTTCTATCAGAAAATGAAATCCCTGCCTTGGAGAGAGTACCTGACTTCTGCAAATGTTGAGTGGGAAGTGGCAGCACAAAAAAGTCGCTTGAACAATGAAAAGCGACTTCAAGACAGCGCTGAGTCCGCTTTAAATGAAATATTCAAAGGTGCTGCCGCCACAGATATTTGCGGATCTATCTATATTCGTATGGATGACGATCTTTGCACGATCAGTCTGGACAGTACTGGCGAGCATCTGCATAAGCGCGGATGGTCGGTCCTTAAAGGCGAAGCGCCTCTCCGAGAAACCATCGCGGCTTTTCTTTTAAAAGAGATGATGGAAGACCTGACTCCGGCTGAACTTTCTCAAGTAACATTGTTGGATCCTATGATGGGCTCCGGAACTTTATTAAGTGAGGCCCGCGCTTTATGGAGCGGCCAATTTGCAAGACCCTTTGCCTTTCAAAAATGGAAGAAAGTCCCTAAACTTTTTCTTTCCCCAAGCTTCGCATTTAACTACGAGCTGCCGGCAACCTACGGTTTTAAAAAGTTCGTAGGCTTTGACCTTAACGAAGATATGATTCCTGCCGCAGAAAAGAATTTTGCGGAAGTCGAGCGTCAGATTCAGGATGTACAAAAGTCTTTGTTTGCCCCAGCTCCCCGTGAGTTTGAAGCGCAGGACGCCCTGGATGGCACGTATAAATCCGAAGGGCCTTTGTGGTTGATTTCAAATCCTCCTTATGGAGAGCGTTTACCCACAGCTATTAAAGGGGGCCTGAAAGGGCTGGTCGAAGTTCTTTGCGATCAATATAGTCCTGATAGGCTGGGTATTCTTTACCCTGATAAGGAACGCGTCCAGAACCCGCCGGGGGGTTATAAAGTTCTTAAAGAGCTTAAAATCAACAACGGTGGACTTCGCTGCCTGTTTACTGTTTTGACACGTCTGTAAATTTTTAGGAATTGGTTAGATTTGCGGAGGGCGGCAGAGGTTCCACTAGAATCTTCCCCTGTTTCAGGATAAATTCCCGAGCCATGAAAACATCCGTCATTTTATCTGCTTTATTCGTTTCTTCTGCTCTATTAACAACGGCTTGTACGCCTCGTGATGTCTCTGTCACTGATAAGAACACGCGTGCGAAGATTCAGGCTCAAAATGCCCGTAAATCCGGAAAGCCCGTTGCCGGTGGCGGTGAGTTTAGAATTGGCGGATACTCGGGTGTGACCGTACTTGCAGATAAAGCCATCGAAGTTTTGGATGTTGTTCGTTTGGCCACTTCAGAAAATAAAGATCTTAAATCTCAATACAAAATTTCTGATAAAGTCGCTTTGAAAGACGGTGAAGGTTATTCGGTCATTTTGAATGCCGCTAACGATGTCATCTCCTACGATGTCGCGGGTGTTGAGTATAAATCGACTTTGAATAAAAAGTGGAATGTGACGGTAAAAACGGCTGAAGGCAAAATCCAGTCACTTACTGCGACTGTAGTTAACGCAAAAACTGTTATCGATAAAGAAAAAGGCGTCACGTTTTTAAATGTTTTTGAAAACGACATGAAGCTGACTTTAACTGCGGTTGAAGGTTCGGACTCTTACAAAGCATCTTTGGTTTCTAAAGGCACTGTGAACGGTCGTTTGAATAAAGCAGCCAACACAGGAAGTATGGAGACTGAATTGAGCTTTGAAGTGGATGCGGCCGGCCTTGAAAGCGGCAAAGCTTCTATCACAAAGTTTGATGGTAAATTCGTATTTACAAAGAAAGACGACACAAAAGCTAACACAAGCACTGCTAAAGGTGAGTTGAATGTCATCTTGGATCCGTTCTGTTCAACGGCAGAAGGAAAATTGGTTTTGGGTGGTTCGAAACCTAAAAACATGATTCTGACTAAGACAGAGATCGTTGTTGAAGGGACAAAGTTCAAAGCCGCGACAGCGACTTGTGGTGAGAGCCCGACAGTTGATTTCAGCCGCCTTTTCATTTGGTAAATAAAAAAATCAAAAGCTGAAATAAAAAAAAGCCGCGAAACTTCGCGGCTTTTTTATTTGTTGAAGAGGTCTTTCGATCTCCTCAGCAGGAATTAAAGAAATCTACTTCTTACCCTTGGTTTTCTTTGTTTCCTTCGCAGGTTTTGCAGGAGCTTCTTCTTTTACCGGCGTCTTTGCTTCACTTCTCTGCTTCAAACGCACATACAGTGGGAAGTGGTCGGCAACGCCTTCCATTTTGTCATAGTCCCAACGCTTAGGATATTTCCCTTTAGACAAGTGAACATCATCGTAACGAATCACATCGATCGTGTTTGGCAGCATTTGGTAACTGCCTTTGCCGTCTGCTAGCAAGGCTTTGCTGTAAATGTGTGCATCAAGGAAAGACCAAGATTTACGGTAGTTGTGAGTTCCCGGGCACTCTTTGCAGCCGACAAAGTGAGAAACGGCGCCACCTTGTTGGAAGATATCGCGGAAGATGTGATGGTTATTTTCTTCCTCATGCGTGATATTTAAGTCACCACCGAATACCACCATGGCATCAGGGCCTTTTGATTTGATAAGGTCCGTGGCGAAAGTCGCAATCTGTTGGCGCCAGTAAGTAGGATTCGCCTGAGACGGGAAGTGCGCCGCCATAAATGTGATAGGATCGCCATTTGGAGCTTTCACCGTCACTTCTAAGATGCGACGAGAACGCTCCATCCACTCGCGGTCTTTCTCTTCTTTCGGTTTCCAAGGGACCGGGTGCAGGATGGGCTTTCCAACAACAGGGAAGCGAGATAAGAACGCCAAGTTGATGCCACGCTTATCCGGGCCATCAATAATCACTTCTGTGATATAGCCAGCCTCTTTCAAATACTCTGTATTCAATTTATGAAGAACCACATCGCTTTCGATTTCCATGATCATCAAAGCATCCGGTCCTTTGCCATCAACGCCTAAAATAACTTTAGCAACGTTAGCAAGTTTCTTATTCAAAGCCTCTTCGCTCCAATCAGTGCTGAGGCACTCGCCACGGCGGTAGCTACTGTCATTATTTTTGACACAAGCTTCGCGCAGCTTAGGGTCTGCGTTTTTCGCACTCAATGGTAAATAGGTTTCATCATTGTGGCCCGGTGTTTTTACTGTGTCGAAAAGGTTCTCGACGTTGAAGGACATCACGCTGATTTCATCAGCGGCTTTTGGAGGCAGATCCCACTTTTCTTTTTTAAAGGAAACAGCACATCCAGCCAGAGCTAGAAGGGCGATACAAAGGATGAATTTTTGAATGAGTCGTAAATTTTTCATGACGTCACACTAAGGGGTTTGTGGACTCATCTCAAGTCGAAAGAGTTTTAGGATTAGGTTGAGACATACTATGTCTAAACTTTGGATATTGCGCAATGCGCAGCGCTATGGCATAAACACCCCGATCCAGACTGGAATATTAGGAGTACGTATGTTGAGAAAATCGCTCGCTTTAGCCCTTTCCTGCCTTTTTGTGGCTTCCCCCTCTTTTGCGGCGGTTTTGGATGGAGAGGACTTCGGTGCTCAGATCTCAACGGATGCGGGGCGCTTCAATGACTGGAATATGTCGTTCTTTTCGATCGCTTCAGTACAAAACATGAAGCCCGGAAAAACAGCAACCGACACACGCTCCATGGACACTTACAGCTACCTTTCATTGAACTACAAATTGGATTCCAACAGCCGTGCTTCTTTACGTGTTCCTTTTAACTTCACGACTCAAGGTCAAAACGAATACGGCGACGAAGTCACTTCTGATTTTTCTTTAAACGACATTCACTTCGTTTACTCAAATTACGACTTAGGCTACATCGGGGACGTGGATCTTTCTGGTAAAGTGAAATGGTATTTGCCAACAAGCCGTATTTCTCAGAACCAAAAAACAATCAGCAAAATCCGTCTTGAAGGTTATGCTGATTTGGCGTTGTCTCGTTCCATTCTTGTGGCTTACGTAGCGAAGCCGGACATTTACTTGCAAAGCCAAACAGCGTCTTTCAACCAAGACGTACCGCAATTCGATGACGGTGGTTACGTGTTTGACCCTCGTCAAACCACAAAGCAATTTGGTCTTGAGCACTATCTTCAATTCCAATGGGACATCAACTCGATGTTCAGTATCACAACAAAATCAGGTTTCAACGAAAGCTGGTACCACACTTCGAATGTGGAAGATCTTGAAGGAAACCACACAACAGCACTTCGTTTGGGTGCAAGCTTGTGGATCCGTCCAATGCGTGGTCTTTCATTCACATTGGGTGTTAGTAACGACACTATGTTAAACAGCTACCGTGGTCAGGACATCGCTTTCGTCCAACCGCAAAATACGCAGTATTCTTTAATGACGAACGCTTGGGTATTCTAACCACCCTTTCAGCGACGGATTTGTGAGTGGGGTAAGCCCCCTCTGCAAGCCTGTCGCTACGGTCGGCACGCCGTCCAGGCTCAGTTGCCGCCGCCTTTCAGGCGGTTCGCGCCATCGTGGCGCCGGCAAAGGCCTTCCTCCGGACTGGCTTGCAGAGGGGGCTTACCCCACTCACAAATCATTGCTAAAAATGTGATTCCGATTTCCTTAACTTAGACTAAAAGAATGCTTTTGATTTTTTATGGGATCTACGAACGAAAGCTCGTTGGCTTCGAGTTCGATTTTTTCGATGTCACTGATTTTCTTTGCGCCGTAGGCGTGATCGCCGATGATCGGATGTTTTTCGTAGCCTAGTTGTGCGCGGATTTGGTGGGTTCTTCCTGTTAGAAGATGAATTTTTAATTCGCTGCGGTTTTCTGCGAGTAATTTGATATCTAAAATTTCCAGCACGCAGTCTTGCCAGCCCTCGTGCGGTTCGTGCGAAACTGTTTTTGGTGCGCGAGGAGATGGCTCCATATAATGTGTCAGAACGCCGGTTTGCAGGCCTTGGCCTTCGACCGTGGCTTTGTAGATCTTTGTCATTTCTCTTTGTAAGAGCAGTTTATTAAACTCACTTTGAAATTTTAAACTCTTGGCGAAGACGACTAGGCCTCTCGTTGGTACGTCTAAGCGGTGAGTGACGAAAAGATCGCAGTCCAACGCCTTGCTAAGATAGAACTGCAGATGCTCTTGATCATTGTCGACGCTGGCATGTACGGGAATGCCGGAAATTTTGTTGGCGACGATGAAGTTTTCGTCGCTAAAAATCACGCGGTCATTCCAATTTATATCGAAAACGGGGAAGCGGCGGGGTTTTGTGTGTACGCGAAGATAGTCGCCGGCAGAAACCGAGAAATCTTCTTTAACTCTTTTGTGGTTCAAATAAATTGAGCCAAGACCCAACAAAAATTCGATCTCAGTCCGGTCGAGGGACAAAGTGCTCAATAAAACATCAATAAGTCTTCCGGACTGAGGACTTATTATGTGTCTTACTCCATATTCAAAACCTCTGGCACTCTGCATACTATTCCTTAACAAAGAAACTACACATAGCACGGTGTGGTAAGTGTGTTCAAGTGCGACGCTTTCCCGCATAGTGGGTGCCTCAGGAGAACTGTAATTGGAATTTGCTAACGAGCCCATATTTCAATGGATGTCGCAATTTGCCTACCAACCCGGTACGGTCTATGCGGCTTTAATTGGTATGATGATGCTTTCGGCAGTCGGTTTTCCGTTGCCGGAAGAAGTGACGTTGATCAGCGTGGGGATTCTGGCCTTTATGGGCGCGCACCCTCAGCATTTCCCGCCGCCTTATGAAGGTGCGCCGGTCGTCAGTGTGCACACAGCTTCTATTATTGCTTTCACCGCCGTTGTCGGGGCCGACTTCATAATCTATCTGATAGGGCGAGTGTTCGGGCGAAAGATGCTCTACCATCCGCGTGTTCGTAAGTTCTTTCCTGAGCACATGATGAAACGAGTGGAAGAGTGGACTCATAAATATGGTGCCTATGCGTGCGGTATCTTCCGTTTCACTCCAGGCCTTCGTTTCCCAGGGCACTTGGCCTGCGGTATGCTGCGCTATCCAGCTTGGAAGTTCCTAGTGATTGATGGCATTGCGGCTTTGATCAGTGTTCCTACACAGATCTACCTGTTGGCTCATTATGGGGAGCCCATCTTAAAATACCTTCGCCAATTCAAACTTGTGGTGTTTGCGATCATCGGTTTGTTGATTGTTTATTTTGTCGCGAAAAAACTGAGAGAAAAATGGCTTCAAAGGGCGGCGGCGAATAACGGTTAGGAATAAAAAAGGGCCTTTTGAAGGCCCTTTTTCTTTTGCAGATTATCCTGCTTTTTTGCCGTAAACAGTTTCTGGGCTGAGCTCACAGCACAAGTGCAAAGCAACGGGTTTAGAGTGAAAGACAGGTTCCACATCTTTCCAGAAAATCTTTTCGTAACCACTTTGCAAACCGAAAATCTCTTCACGGATTTTGAAAAGCAGTCCCGCCGGAGAACCCAAGAGCCAATCCATTTGCACCAAATAGAAGGCTTCTTCAAGCTCTACCGGATTTAATGAAGAGACGAAAGTTTTTGGAAGATTGTCCACCAAGTGACACGCATTGTGCGAGTACTTGTGGAAAGCTTTTTCCATCGGATTTACAAAAAGTTTATCGACACGAGTGTCTGGAGTCTTTGGACCCGAGAAAGGTTGAGAAAACTTTTTGAAATTCCAATAAAGAAGGGCATCGTTCACCACATACTCTGCACGGGGTAAATAATCTGTGATGGCATCTACTTTCACCGCCTCATGTGAAGGGTCTTCCACGTGAGCATTGTGGTCAATGGCTACAAGACTTCTCAGGTGATATAGGAACGAGTACAAAGCATGCAATTTCTCAGTGAAGGGTTTAGAGAAATTCAAGCCGAAGTTATAAAGCAAAGGCGCACCGATTTTATTTTCAAATGAAGCAAAAGTATCCAACAGCGGCCACAAAGCCGTAAGGTCTACGCCCCAAGGTTTAATAGCCATCTCGAAGTGCTCGTTAAATTGATCTTCAAACTCAGCACAGTATTCAGGATTCACAACCGCAAGATGAGATTGCAAAGCACGAACACGTTTTTGCGAACGCTCATAAAGCTCTGAGTGAGGATCCAAGGCTTTCCACGCTTCCACCGCGAAGGAATAATCAAGGTGAGGAGTCGCCACCGGGCTTTTAATGTAGTGGTTCAGTTTGACTAACGACAATCCGGTCAATGCGTCCGCATGATACTTAAACGGCGCTGTCGGAGAAAACTTCTTATAGCTTTCTTCCTGATTCCAGAATTGCACTTTTAAAGGACGCCACGTTGCACCCTTTTCCATCGTTACATCAAAACCCAGGCGTAATTTCTGCTTCATAGAAACTCCTTCACCTGGAACATATCGGCGGAATTTGAACCTTGTTCGAGTCCTGCTTTTCACGATATAACCAGGACCTATGATTGGTTTTGGATTCTGGATCGATGCTCATGGACATTTGGCCGACCCTCGTTGGGAGGGGCAGCAGGACGCTATTATCGAAGAAGCGCGCGGCCGTGGCCTGCATTTCTTCATGCAGGGCGGAGTGGGACCCGAAGACTGGAACAAACAACAAGAGCTTAAAAAGCGCCACCCGGCGCACATTGGATTGTGCTTCGGCCTGCACCCTTATTGGGTGGCGGCTCACGACGATGAGGAGTGTGAAGAGGCTTTAAATCTTTTGGCCTCCGCCTTACCGCAAGCCTTAGCCATCGGCGAGATGGGTTTGGATTTTCGCCCTCACATCATGAAGGATTCCCGCGAGCGCCAATTGGATGTTTTTGCTCAGCAGATTGAGCTTGCGCACTTTTCGCAAAAACCGATGGTTCTTCACTTAGTGCAGGCGCACGAAGAAAGTTTAAAAATTTTAGACCTGTACGGCGTTCCGAAACAAAAAGGTATGGTACATTCTTTCAACGGCAGCGGGGCGAAGGCGCAAGATTTTCTAAACAGAGGCTTGTATCTTTCCATCGGCGGGCCGGTGTGTCGCCCTGACAACAAGAAGTTGCATCAGGCCGTGAAAGAAATGCCTTTAGAGTATCTTCTGATCGAAAGTGACAGCCCGGATCAGCCTCCACCTGCCTATAAAGATGGCTTAAACCCTCCTGAGAGTATCTGGGAGGTGGCAAGAACTATAGGGGAGCTAAAATCACTTGATCCTCTAGAAATATTAGATATCACTACGGGTAATTTTCACAGACTGATAGGGAAGTAACGGAGAGACCATGAACCAAACTCCTGAACAACAAACTCCAGAAACAAATCTGCCTCAACCACCAGAAACGCAATACGTTTTGCACCGTCGTTTTGATCGCATGGGCCGTTTGGTGGGCGATGATGTGATGAAAAAACTTTTCAACACGCACGTGATGGTGATTGGTTTGGGTGGCGTCGGCTCTTGGGCTGCGGAATCATTGGCTCGTTCGGGCGTAGGCAAATTGACGATTATTGATTTCGATGAAATCTGCATCACCAACGCCAACCGTCAGCTTCACGCACTTCAAGGTCTTGTTGGAAAGAAAAAAGCCGAGGTCATGGGGGAGCGTCTTCGTAAGATCAATCCTCAAGCGACGGTGAATGTGATCCCTGAATTCTATAACGAAGAAAATTCGGAGATGATGTTGTCGCACAATCCAGATTTCATTGTCGATGCGATCGACAACATGACCGCAAAAACTCACTTACTAGCGACTTGCAAATCACGTGGTATTAAAGTGATCACTTCTGGTGGTTCGGCTGCGAAAATGGATCCACTCCGTATTAAGTTGATGGACTTGGGCGAAACTTACGCCGATCCGATGGCCGCTTCTGTGCGCAAAATTTTGCGCCAAAAGTTCAACTTTCCGGATACCAAAAAATTCGGCATTCCTTGTGTATTCTCCGACGAAATTCCACGCTTACCAGAAGAACTGAAATACGATAATGGTCAGGGCTTCAAATGTGTGTGTCCCACAAAGAGCAGTCTTCACGGTTGTGACAATCGCAATGTGATTCACGGAACGGCCAGCTTCGTAACGGGATCTTTCGGTTTAGCGATGGCTTCTTATATCGTGAACCAGATCCATGCTGATGTTAAAGCGGCCAACGCACCAACAAAAAATGTGGGTGAAGAATGATAGTTTTAGCATGGTTCACTTTGATCGGAATTATTATCCTTATTGGCTTTGCTCTGGTCGGAGCCACTTTCGTTCACTGGTATAAAGAGAAAAAGATCGCTCGCAAGGCGGCCGCAGCCGCTCAAGTGTCTGCCTCTCTCGAATAGCATTCAGCCTATTCGGTGCCATTTTTTGGCGGCCTGCCTAGATTCTTAGGCAGAGCCCTGACTTCATAAAGACTTCAGATGCTCTTTGGGATGGCATACTTATGGCTCCTTAGAAATTCATTGGAGTCGTTTATGAAAAAGCCCAGAATGGCCTTCCTTCTTTCGTCTTTTATTGTCAGCCTTTCTTTGTCATCCCAAGCGGCCATGACCTCGCTCAGCTCTGAAGACGCGGTGTTGTTCGATCGCTCCTATGCTTTTCTTAAGAATATTTATTCTGTCGATGCTCGCGGACGTATTGCTCCTAGGCCCGGTATTGAACTTTTTAAAATGCCGACGAATGATATTTACAGCACCGAATACTCTGTCGTTATTCCCGGGGTTCTTTCCTGGCAAGAGCGTGTGAAAACAACCGACCTGACTCGGCACTTCGAAAACTGTGTCGGTTTTGAGGTTTCTGAAGAAGCCTCAGTGAAAGAGTTATCTGCAGCCGAAATTTCTCGTCGTTTTTATTCTGGATTTAAAAATATCAATGCCTATTTTAACTCGGCAAAAATACATGGGACCTCTTTGTCTCTCGCTTTGGCTGAAGGGCAAAGTGCTGTCGCGACAGAAGTGATTGAGGCCACGATTGAATCGGTTGATCGTCACCAGAATGAGTTCTATCAAAAACAAATGGAAGCCTATCAAAATAAAGGTAAAGCGGCACTGGCAAAGACCTCCGACCGCGTGCCTTATTCTATCACTCACACCGTCATCTACCGTGAAACAAAAACACACAAAGTGGTGGGTGTTGAGTATTTCGAGTCTTCCTTAGAAAGCACACATGCCTTGGCGCGCACTCGACAGCGGGATTCCGCCCTTTTGACGCAGGATCAGATCCCGCAGGGGCTTGTGGCCTACGGTCGTTGCACGCTGCCAATTGCCAAGGAACAGTAGCATCATCGTATCGTCGGTCCTTGTGTATCCAGGGACGCAAGGGTATTCTGATAAGGAAAGAAGGTTTCTATGAAGCTGCGAATTCCTTATCAGGACAAAATCACTCTTGGATACTCTTTAGCACGCTCCGCTCACTTTGCAGCCCAGCAGTTTTCTCTTCCCATTTTTGAATTCTTAACGACGGGCAAACGCAAACACCGTCAATCTCTTGAACCGCAGAAAATGAAATTGGCCTATACAGAGTTGTATCGTCTTTTAAAGAAAGACGCTGAAAACATTCAGCACGGCTATTATCCGATGGATGTTTTAAAGCCTGAAAATCTGGCCGAACATTTTCGTCGTTATCCGCGGATTATCATGGATGGCTATCAGATCGCCAAACGTCGTACGGATCGAAATCAAAAAGATTTTAATGACGAAGCGAATGAATTTCTAAAAGAACTTCCTGAATACTACCAACGTAATTTTCATTTTCAAACCGGTGGTTATCTGACGAAAGAGTCTGCGGATCTCTATGAGCACCAAGTGGAGATTCTGTTTTCCGGTGCTGCGGATGCCATGCGCCGACTGATTATTCCATTAGTGAAGGATGTTTATCCGGGGCAAGGGGAAGGGCTTCACTTTTTAGAAGTCGCTGCCGGAACGGGAAGACTCACTCGTTTTATGAAGCTCGCTTTCCCGAAGGCGCGTATCACGGTTTTGGATTTAAGCTACCCTTACTTGAAAAAGGCGCAGGACAATTTGCACGATTTCGATCGCCTGGATTTTGTGCAAGGGGCGGCAGAAGATTTGCCTTTCCAAGGCGGCAAGTTCGATCTTGTTTATTCTTGCTTTTTGTTTCATGAACTTCCTTTAGAGATTCGTCGCCAAGCCGTTGCTGAAGGCCACCGTGTCCTTAAAGAAGGGGGGCTTTTTGGCTTTGTCGACTCTGTGCAAAAAGAAGATGCCAAAGACTTTGATTGGGCTTTAGAGCAATTCCCGGTGGATTTTCATGAACCTTTTTACAAGAACTACACCATGAATCCGATGGAAGGGCTGCTGTCTTACCAAGGCTTCGCGAAGATTAAAAAGGATCAAGGCTTTTTCGCCAAGGCCGTTGTCGGGCAAAAGCCATTCTCTTCTTGAGTTTTACGTTAAAAGTGCTACTTTCGGGGTCCTTTGATGGTAGCTAGAAGTCTTTAAACGGTTCACCCGGCGTGAAGCCTTTCAGCTTTCATTAAAAACACAAGGAGCTGAAATGGGACCTATTACACAGTTTATCGATCATCACTACCGCCACTTTAATGCCGCTGCATTGAAAGACGCAGCTAAAGGCTACAAAAAACACATCGATAACAAAGGCCAAATGCTTGTGACACTAGCAGGTGCTATGTCGACAGCTGAGTTGGGTCTTTCATTGGCAGAGATGATCCGCCAAGGAAAAGTTCACGCTATTTCTTGTACAGGTGCAAACCTTGAAGAAGACGTATTCAACTTGGTTGCTCACGATCACTACGAGCGCATTCCGAACTACCGTGATTTGACTCCGCAAGATGAACAAAAACTTTTGGAAAAGCACTTAAACCGTGTGACGGACACTTGCATTCCTGAAGAAGAAGCCATCCGTCGTATTGAAAACGTGGTGTTGGAATACTGGCAAGACGCTGATAAAAAAGGCGAGTCTTACTTCCCACACGAATTCATGTACAAAATCCTTCTTTCTGGAAAGCTTGAGCAGTACTACCAAATTGATCCAAAAAATTCTTGGTTGTTAGCTGCGGCTGAAAAAAATCTTCCAATGGTTGTTCCGGGTTGGGAAGACTCCACATTGGGTAACATCTTTGCTGGTCACTGCATTAAAGGTGACATCAAAAAGTCGACGACGGTTAAAGGTGGTATCGAGTACATGAAGACGTGGGCAGAGTGGTACATGGGTGCTTCTAAAGCGGCTCCTGTAGGCTTCTTCCAAATCGGTGGTGGTATCGCTGGGGACTTCCCAATTTGTGTGGTTCCGATGCTTGAGCAAGACTTGGGTCACGAAGATGTTCCTTTGTGGAGCTACTTCTGCCAAATCTCTGACTCTACGACATCTTACGGTTCATACTCTGGCGCTATTCCAAATGAGAAGATCACTTGGGGTAAATTGGCTCCAACAACTCCAAGCTACATCGTTGAATCAGATGCGACTATTTGTGCGCCTTTGATCTTCGGATATGTTTTGGGTTGGTAAGTTTTTGTACCCATAGTAAAAAGTCAGTTAAGAAAAGGGTCTCGAACAGAGACCCTTTTTATTTTTGAAACACGAGCGTTAAGATTTCGGTTTGCGAGTTGGAAGTCCGGCCCCCCCCCGTTTCACTATTCTATGCCAGTACTGGCGGGGTGGAGGGGGCGATTTTTTCAGGTGAATAACATCCAAGGTATTTTAATTTCCGGAACGGCGGAAATCAGAAAGGCTGGCTAGTACGAAGCCTGAGCGGCGCAATCTAAGATCTCTCCTTCGTGATTGGTGACGACATGAGCAGGAAAAGAAGCCTTCTTAACTTCAATCCAAGGATGGGGGATCGCTTTCAGTTCAAAGAAAAGCCGAGTTGAAAATTGGATGTAGGACTTGCCGTCTATCTTACGAATATTCTTTTTCTGTAAATAATCACCGAACCATAGTTTTTGAATTTCTACTCCCCAGGGAACGCGACCTTTCAGCTGGTCGGTGATTTCTAAAGGCGTCTCGGAAGATTCCAGAGCCAGGCCCTGATAGAAGATGTTTTGCTTTTTATTAAGTAAAAAGAGTCCACAGGCTTGTGAGTTTTCGAAAAGATCCTGGGTTTCGGATAAAAAGTGCGCGGTATTCCGATGAAACCGATAACGCTCGATGATCTCACTCCATAAAAAGGGCTGTGAAGAGTTGGCCTCTGCCAAAAGAAGAAGGCAGATAGACAAGCCCAGCGCGATGATAGCTAAACGCCAGGATTCCTTCACGGCTCATCCTGACGTTTTCCATAAGGACGAAGTATCACCTCATAGATGCCGGCATTGATTTGTTCGGTCAGTTGGGTGGGAATCAGATCCACGTGGGGTTCTTTCTTGCTGCGACCATATAGCTCTTCGATGGAAAGATTTAAAATATCGCTGATGCGAAACAGATGTTCGATCTTGCGTGGCTGTTGTCCCGCCAGCCAATGGTAAATGGTTTTTGCGGGCACGCCGGAAAGGCGAGAGAGCTGGGCCACGGTGAGCTTTCGATCATCTAAGATGCGACGTAAACTTTGAGTCAGGCTCATAGAAAAAGACCTTTCGACTAAACCAATCTTAGTTTTTAAAAACTTTCATGATTCAGGTACAAAATTCTCGTTCCAGAGAACAAGTTCTCGTGAACGGATAATTATTTCGATGTGTCTTAATCGAGCTGATAACGAGGTGAAAACATCAGCCCTACGAGTAGTCTATTTAGGCAACAGACAAAAGCCTCAAAGCCGTTTGGCAAGGTCAGTATATAAAGGCCCCTTAGAAATGCAAGCGGGGAATGCAACACTGCCAGTTAAGGCTTGCATTTGCTGAAACAAAACGAAAGCATCATTAGCATGAAAATCGAAGAGCTTTTTATCTATCCCATTAAATCCGCGCGAGCCCAAAGCGTGAAAGATATGAAAATCACATCGGAAGGCCCGGAAGGGGATCGCCAATGGATGCTCGTCGATGAAAATGGAAAATTTCTTTCGCAAAGAACGCTCCCCAAGATTGCGACGATTGAGGTCTTTCAAGATGAGGCTTCTTTAACCATCGGTTTTCAAAAAATGTTCTTTAAAATTTCAAAGAACAATTCTTTCAAAAGAAAAATCACGGTGCAGGTTTGGAATGACAGCTTTGAGGCAGCCCTAGAGCCTGATTTATACTCGCAGGGTATTTCACAATACTTGGGTGTGAACTGTAAACTTGTCCGCTATGCTCCGTTCTCGCAACGACGTGTGCGTTCTTTACAAGAAGAAACCTGGAAGCCTGAAGTGCGGTTTGCCGACGCAAGACCCTTATTATTGGTAAATACAAAAAGTCTTGAAGATCTAAATTCGCGCTTACCTGAACCTGTGAGTATCGACCGCTTTCGTCCTAATATCGTGTTTCATGGTCAGTCCGCTTTTGAGGAAGACGGATGGAGTCGCATCCGTGTCGGGGAGGTCATATTTTCCCAACCCAAAAAAAGTGCTCGCTGTGTGATGATCACCATTGATCAAATCACGGGCGAAAAGAAGGGCCCTGAGCCATTAAAAACTCTTTCGACCTATCGTAAGGAAGGAACGGGGGTCTTTTTCGGGACTCTGTGGATACCTGAAAACGAAGGTCTGATCCAAAAAACAGATACCGTACAGGTGCTGGCGTAAGGTTTTTTCAATCCTGAGCCTCCCTTTAATCAACAGGTAAAAATGACCCAGGGGCTGCCAATTTACGTCGCTGTAAAATCCGTTAGCAGCCTATAAAATCCTCATCGCATCTTAACATCGGCCTGGTCCGTGCACTCTTGCTTCCCGAATGAACGTCTCTTTCCAAGGTTGAAGCAATGTTTAAGGCAAAATTCATATTTGTTTTGTTTGTATTTGTTGTGAAGTTTGCGGTGGCGGCCACTCCGGCCTCCACTGGGTTGCACCTGTCTTTTGAGCAAAGACTGGCTTTGACTTATGCACTTTTAGCTCAGGGCGAATCGCAAGAAAATAAGCAAGAAATTCTAGAGCGCGCCAAAGCCTACTTTCAGGGCATCTATAATAAAGAAGTGGAACATGTGAAAGTGAAGAACTTTGAAGAGTTCTTGCGTCTTCATAAAGGGGCCTGGCCCAATACTCACAGCGTGAAACTAGATCTTGAAATCCTTGAAAAGCAAGGCCCTCGCGCTATGAAAATCTTTGAAGCCGAAAGCCCGCGCATTCAAAAGCAGATTGATACCTATTTAGAGTGGCAGCAAGAGCAGCTCAAAAACATGGCGCAAAAGCAAAATGGTGCTGAGTCTTTGGATATGGAGAAGCTAGCGGGTCAAGCGATGGCTCTTTTGCAAAATCCAGAAGCGCAAAAAATTGCAGAGAATTGGGTATTGCAGGAAAGTGAAGCTTTGTTGGCCGACCGTATGAAAGAGTTAGACCGCGTGGGTGAAAAAATCGCGCAAAACGGTTTCGCGCAACAACAAGATAAGACTATGCGAATCTTCATGGAGACCATGTTCAGTGAGTACTTCTCGCGCTTGTCGCCAGAATCAAAAAAGCTCATCGTGTCTTCTTACTTAGGCGGAGACCTTTTGGTCTCGGATATGAAAAAATTTGAGATCATGGTTCAAAACAGTGGTCCTCAATTGCAAAAGCTTTTGCAAGTTGTGGCTCGCCAAGCCGATCTAGGTCCCGAAATGCTCGAGGTCTTTCGTGCTCTTGAAAACTCTGTACGTCCGGTGCCTTGGGTGCAGGTAGAGCAAATCGTCAGCAAAGAACATGGCAACTACAAGTTCACTTATTTTGAAAGAAAAGCTTTGGGCGTAGGAACAATGGCGCAAGTTCATCGCGCAAAGATCATGGTCGATGGAAAACGTCATGACGTGGTTGTTCGTTTTATCAAACCCGGCATTGCTGAAAGAGTGCAAGAAGATAAAGTGATCCTGACTGAAGTCGCGAAGATTCTGGATAACAATCCTGAGTTCCGTAAAACGGGTGCGCCAAAGCTCACGCCGATTATTGAAGATATCACCGCAACGGTGACGGCAGAGCTTAGTCAAGAAGATACGATTCGCCGTCAGAAACTAGCAAAGACTCGTTACGACGGGACTATGTTGATGAAAACGCCAGAATACAAGAACTACATCGAATTCAATGTGCCTCGTATTTACGAGTCCACAGGTGAATCAAATTTGATGGTTCAGGAGATGGTGATCGGTAAAAAGCTGGATAAAGAAGTGGCGCTTTATAAAGAAGTGGCTCCTGAAATGAAAAAAGCCGTTATCGAAAATATGGCGAAACTTTGGGCGAACGAAGTGATGTTTGGTGGCGGCTTTTATCACTCGGATCTTCATCAAGGTAACTTCATGATGCATGTCACGGATCCTAAAATTCGTTTGCACATTCTTGACTTCGGTATGGGCGGAGTGATCTCTGAATCCATGCAGCGTCAAGTGATGGTGTTGGGTGCGGGAACGGAGCTTCTGAACGCCGAGCTTATTGCGCGTGCCTTCTGGAACTTAAGTGATAAGAACAGAAACACGGTGAACCAGACGCAGTTACAAAGCTTGGTGGCAGAACGCATTCGCCGAATCAAATCTGGTGCCGAAGTGAATACGTCTTTAGAGCACTGGACAGCTTTTGCGATGGATAATGGAATCAAACTTCCTTATGAGTTTGTCAGTCTGAACCGCGGTATCGTTATCGTGAACAAGCTTTTAGCGGATGCCGGAAGTAAGCTGACCGTGACGAGCATGATGAAGAGTTACGCGGTGGCGCATCCGGCCATGGTTTATCAAAAGCTGGTAGTGGAAGAAAAGATCTCTCGCACCGATCTAATGAAGTTGGGTTGGAGCGAAATGAAGGGCGTGATCTTCGGCCCAAGTGAAAAGATCACGGCTCCGGCGGCAGTGGGCTTGCGCTGCGAAGCTATTTTCCTTTAGTCCCTCTCCGCCGAATTACGAGTGAGTAATCAATAAACTATTTGATTGTTGCCAGGTGTTCCCCTCTCCACAATGGAGAAAAAAGGGGGACCCTGTCATGGCTTCATCGGCGGACGCAACCATTAGTGCAACAGAAAAACGGAACGTCTGGAAGGTCATTGCCGCTTCCAGTGCGGGTACTTTGATTGAATGGTACGACTTCTACATCTTTGGAAGTTTGGCGACCATTATCTCGGCGCAGTTTTTCCCGAAGGGGAACGAGACTGTCGCCCTATTAGGGACATTAGCAACCTTTGCGACGGGATTCATCGTCCGACCTTTCGGAGCTTTGGTTTTCGGGAGAGTCGGGGATGTTGTCGGTCGTAAGTATGCCTTCATGATCACGCTTCTTATCATGGGGCTTGCGACCACAGTGATTGGTTTACTTCCGACCTATGAAAGCATCGGAATTTTTGCTCCGATTCTGTTACTATTGCTTCGTTTGCTTCAAGGTTTGGCGTTAGGAGGGGAATATGGTGGTGCAGCCACCTATGTTGCGGAACATAGTCCTGACGGGAAGCGCGGGTTTTACACAAGCTTTATTCAGACCACAGCCACATTAGGTCTATTCGTTTCACTCGGGGTTATCTTGGTGACTCGATTAACCATGGGGGAAGAAGAGTTTGCCGACTGGGGCTGGCGTATCCCTTTCTTGTTGTCGGTGGTTCTAGTCGTTGTTTCTTACCTGATCCGTCGCCGTATGGAAGAATCTCCTGTCTTTATGCAAATGAAGGCTCAGGGAAAAACTTCGAAAAGTCCTCTGCGCGAAAGCTTCATGCAACCTGAAAATCGTCGCATGGTGATCTTAGCACTTCTGGGAGCGACGGCCGGGCAAGGTGTTGTTTGGTATACGGGTCAGTTCTATGCTCTTTATTATTTGCAGACCGTCTTGAAGGTGGAGTTTGTTCTGGCAAATCAGATTATTGCCATGGCTCTTCTTTTTGCGACTCCATTCTTCATTGTTTTTGGGGCGATGTCAGATAAAATCGGTCGCAAGAAAATCATGATGGCGGGATGTTTGATTGCCGCTTTAACTTACTATCCGATTTATCGTGCGATGGAAACTTACTCAGGTTGGGATCCTGCAAATCCCACGGCGACGGCTTTGAATCCTAACGTCGTTATGCTAACCGTCTTAGTGTTCATTCAGGTGATTTACGTAACCATGGTGTATGGTCCGATAGCGGCATTCTTAGTGGAGCTATTTCCGGTGCAAATCAGATACACGTCGATGTCCCTCCCTTATCACATCGGAAACGGTGTTTTCGGTGGGCTTGTGCCTTTTATTGGGACGGCGCTTGTGGCGTCAACGGGAAATCATTTCGCGGGGTTGATGTATCCCATCGGAATCGCCTTGATGACTTTTGTTATTGGAAGCCTTTATATCAAGGAAGATCGCAGTGTTCGCTGGCACTCGATTGCTCCGTCTCAAAATGGGAAGACGCGGCTCTAAACAAATATCGATAAATATCTGGGTATTCTCAATTTGAATCTCAGATTCGCGAGGGGCGCTCCGATAAGTCTAGTATGCGGTTAGGGGCGCCAATCCATGTATTTGTATGTCTTATGTTCGCCATGCTTTTTTCGGCATGCACGGAACGTTCATTGGAAATGGCTTTCTTAAATCCCTCCATTCTGAATAAATCTGAATTTAAAATTACGAACGAAACGAGCGGTGATCTGCTGCCGGATGCGAATGAGTCTTCAGTTCAACTCGAAGCCGAATGCAGCGCAAATATTCAATACATAGAAATTCAAAATCCCGAGACGAAAGCGTGGACGAAAAGCACAGACCTCATCGCCGGTGGTGACGCGAATTGCGCCGATGACAGTAAGATCTCTTTCAGCATTCCAAGTTCCTATGCGGCTCCTTTTATGCCGTCTGCTCCCGGGGATTTCCGTCAGCCTTTTCAAATTCGTTGGGCGGTGAAAAGTCACGAAGGCGAAATTTCTGTTTATTATAAAACTCTGAATGTTCTATTCAAAGCTCCAGAAGTTTCAGCAACATCTTCGTTGATCGGGCCGAATCAAGTTGCGAGTGGTTACACTGTCTCCGGAACATGCTCAAAGCAGGCGGGGTTTGTTGAGATCACAGACGTGTTTGAAACGAAACAAACGGTGACCTGTGATAGCGGTACTTATTCTTTAAATGCCACCTTAAAATCTTCGATAGCTTCGGGCCCGCTCACTTACAAAGTAAAGCACACAGCTTCCGCGGCCAGCCGTGCTTACGCAGAAATTGAAAAGACGGTCACCGCCGACTTTACGCCACCAGAAATTCATATCATTACTCCCGCGGCAGGTGCCATACTTACGGATGCGGATTATTCAACGGGAACTTCATTTGCCATGGAAGGAACATGCAGTGAAGACCTTATGCCGGTGAACGTGAAAGTGAATGGGATTCTTTCTACTTCTTTTACGTGCTCTGCGACGAAAGAGTTTTCAGGTGATATCATTCTTCCAGAAGGGCTTTCAGATATACAGGTTCAGCAAACCGATGCGGTAGGAAACGCAACGAGCGTCACGGTTAGCGTAACGAAAGATACCTCAGGACCGGGTGACTTCACCATTACAGGTGTTCAGTCCACAGCGGACGATAATACGATTGATAATCTTTTGACGGGCACAGTCTTGCGCGTGGATTTTTCTAACTCTCCTGATGCCGTTTCTTATGATGTCCAGATCAAAGATACGGCCGGTGCGGTAATATGCCCTTCACAAAATGTGACGACAGGCTATGCGATCTTCAATTCTTGCACGCTGACAAACGGTGTAGCTTATAAAGTTTATGCTAGCGCCAAAGATAATTTAAATCGGGTCACCACGGCGTTAAACAATGCTTATTCATTCACTGTACAGCTGCCAGTGCCAACAATTGCTAAAGTCTACAGTGATGTGACAAGTATCACTTACATATCCGGGCAAAACATTGTTCTTAATATTCAGTTCAGTCGCAGTGTCACTATTACGGGTTCTCCGAAAGTGACATTAAATACAGGAGAAAATGTTGTTTTCACTTCTGCTGCTATCGTTTCTGGTACGGATAGTAAGGTAGTTCGTTTTACTTACGTGCCCGGTATGAATATAGATGTGAATCCTTTGGAAGTGACAAGTGTCACTTTAAATGGGGGAAGCATCAAAGATTCTATCAATGGGCTTGATGCAAGCCTTGTATTGCCAACTGAAGCGTCAAATCGGTTGTCGGCCTGGAATCTAGGTATTGACTCTTTGGCTCCTGCTTCGGTGACGGGACTTTCAATTACCGCCGTTCCTAAAAGAATCGACATAACTCCTTCGATAACCTTCACGCCACCGGCTGATCCTGATGCCCTGACTTATTGGATGAAGATTTCTCGCCAAAGTGACAACCTGCAAATCATGGGATGGTCGCAAGTGGCTTCGTCCACTTCCGGGTTGCCGTTAAATGCAGCCTTGGTGGAACCAGGTGTGCAATATCGAGTTGAAGTTCAAGTGAAGGATCCCTTCTCAAACGCGAGTGGCATCACTCAAGGGTATTTCGTCTCTACCGCGTGTCCGACCAATTTTGCTTACGTGTATAACCCCACGTTTATAACACAACCTTTTTGCGTCGCCCGTTATGAAGCCAAAGGAGCGTCGCATGCGCCGCAATTCGTGTCTAGTGGGTTGCCTGTGAATGCCAATATTATGCAAGCGACGCAAGGTTGTAACAATTTAGGAGCGGGTTACAGTCTTATCAGCAATACTCATTGGAATGCCGTGGCTGACCTAATTGCGAAACGACCAGACAACTGGACAAATTTTGCTGTCGGCTCTGGTGTCCTTCATCGAGGGAACAATCAAATTATAGCTTTGAGTGAAGTGGTAGAAAGTGATCCTTGCTATCCGCAGTCCAATGCCTCTGTCTGTGCAAGTACTGGTAATAAACGTAAACACATACTGCCGTTTAATCAATCCGTCTGGGATATGGCCGGAAATGCGCTAGAACCTGTTTCCGACGCAGACTCTGTGTCAGCGGCGACGCTAGAATATGTGTCTGCTCTTGCCACCGGAAGCGTAAAGACGAAATATGGAACAACACAGTCCTGTGATCTACCGGGCAGCCCTGAATATTGCGGATTCGGAAAAGTAGATCTGTCAGTAACTTCAGTCAGCGCCATTTGGAGAGGTGGAAGTTCTGTCACAACAAGTGCCAAAGCCATTGGTGTATTTAGCACTCTTCGTTACGGAGACGCGATGACGTTATCATCAGACAGCGGATTCCGTTGCGTTTACGAGTTTTAGACTTTTAAAAATCTTCTGCTAAGAACGTGGAATCTCCACGTTAAAAGTATCGCTGCGAAAATCAGCCCAATTAAAAGACCAATCCAAATTCCCACAGGTCCTACACCTAAGTGGAAAGCCAGCAGGTACCCCAACGGCAAACCCATAACCCAATAAGCAAAAAAGGCGATAATACTTGGCCACTGCGTATCGCTCATTCCGCGCAAAGCGCCGATGGCCACAGCTTGCACTCCATCAAAGACTTCAAAGATCGCAACGACAATAAAAAACTGCGCAGCCCACGCAATAACGTCAGCGTCTTTCACGTAGAAGGTCGGAAACCATTCACGTAAAAAGAAAAATCCCAGAGCACATAAGCTCATGTAGGCGCCGCCCAGTTTTATCGCCGTGAATCCAGCAAAGCGCGCTAAGGAGTAATCTCCACGACCGAGCTCATAACCCACGCGAATGGAAGCCGCGATGCCAATACCTAAAGTGATAAGAAAGCTCGTACTTGCCAGACTGATTGTGATTTGGTGAGCAGCGAGCGGTCCGGCACCGAACCATCCCATCATCACGGCGGCCGTTGAAAAGGCCCCGACTTCAAAGATGTAAGTCAGTCCATTCGGGATACCTAAGCGGATCAGATTTTTTAAAAGATGATGATCAAAGCGGTGAGTCCAACGCTCTTGCATGTAATGCTTAAAGTGAGGATGTACGTGAACATAAAGCATCATGATAACAGCCATCACGATACGCGCTATCAGCGTCGCCCAGGCGGCGCCATCAAGTCCCATTTTAGGAAATCCATAATGCCCATGAATCAAAACATAGTTGCCGGCGATATTCAGGACTACGCCCAACATCATCACATACATGGCAACTTTTGTTTTACCGATTCCATCGGTGAACTGTTTGTAAGTCTGATAAATCAAGCTGGGAAGAATGGACCAGGTGATGATCTTAAAGAAACTGCCTCCCAGCTCCAAAACGTCGGGCGTTTGTCCAAACCAATGCAGGTTCGGCGCAAGCAGATAAAGCAAACCAATGGTGAAAGCACTCACTCCCAAGGCCACAAAAACACTGTGACGAAGTAGCACGCCTCCATAAGGATAATTTTCTTGCCCTTGCATCCGCGCAAAAAGAGCGGTGATCGGGGACAACATGCCAATACCAAAAATCAAAAAGACAATGAAAACACTGCCGGCAAAAGCCGAAGCGCTTAAAGCCAAAGGACCTAAAGCACCTACCATGATCGTATCAGCCAAGGTGATCAGATTTTGACCAACTTGTCCGATAACGATAGGGCCTGAAAGTTTGGCTAAGAGTTTACTTTCGTGGAAAAACTTAGACTGAGACAACTTCTTGAATCTCCGGGAAAAGTTCCTTCATTCGCGTTTCAATGCCGTCTTTCAACGTGATTTGCGAACTTGGACATCCGGAGCATGCACCCTTCATGTGGATGTAAAGAATATTGTTTTCGTATTTATAGAAAGCGATGTCGCCGCCGTCCAAAGCCACCACCGGGCGGATTTCACGGTTTAGAACAGACTTGATGTTGCGAACAATCGGCAAGTCGTTTTCATCGTCTTCAGGCATGGCGACAAACTCAATCACGACCGGTTCATCACGATCCATGTGTTCTTGAATCAATCCGCTTAAAGGTTGAGCAAGAAGGTCCCACTCGACCCAGTCTTGCTTCGTCACAGTGATAAAGTCAGGACCGACATAAACGGAGCTTGTCCAAGGAAAACCAAAGATTTTCGAGGCCAATGGTGAACGCTCGGCTTCTTCTGCTGTCGGGCAGTCAAACCCCTCTGAAGTCACTTGTTTGCCTAATAGGAACTTCATTTTGGCTGGATTGGGTGTATTTTCGAACGTCACTTTATTCATAAAAGACCTCTTTGCGGACAAGGCACAGTATATCACAGAGTGTTTTCTGCCAAGCGTGTTAATCCATGAGACGCGCTTGATTATCTCAAAAAATATTACTAACTTATCTCGGCTTAAGCCTCAATTTATGCGGTTTTGCAGTCTATTTTGTGAGCTTTATTTGAAGTTACGCTGATTAATCGAAAGGGAAGCAGAGATGACACCTAGAGTTAGAGAGATTTTGAGTTGGTACGGAGCTGATAATCCTGGAGTGCTAGCTAATATGGCTCGCATCATGAATCACGGTAAACTTGCAGGCACAGGTAAAATGGTGATCTTGCCGGTGGACCAAGGTTTTGAACACGGTCCGGCTCGCTCTTTCGCGAAAAATCCAGATGGTTATGATCCTGCTTACCACATTCAGCTGGCGATCGAGTCGGGTTGCAATGCTTACGCCGCTCCACTAGGCGCTATCGAAGCTGTAGCTCGTGACTTCGCTGGCGAAATCCCATTGATTCTTAAAATCAATAACTCTGACACTCTTTACACAGACAAGCGCCCGCACTCTGCATTGACGTCTTACATCGACGATGCCTTGAGATTGGGTTGCGTGGGTATTGGTTTCACAATCTACCCAGGATCTGCAGAACGCAAAGGTCAATACGAAGAAATCGCACAAGCGGCTCGTGAAGCGAAGGCGGCGGGTCTTGTTGTCGTGATCTGGTCTTACGCGCGTGGCGAACAAATCTCTAAAGAGGGTGAAACAGCTATCGACGTGATCGCGTACTCTGCACACATCGCTGCTCAATTGGGCGCTCACATCATCAAAGTAAAACCGCCAACAGCTCACATCGAACAAGCCGCAGCGGCGAAAGTTTACCAAGAACAAGGTATCAAAGTATCTTCATTGGCAGACCGCGCTCGTCACGTTGTTCAATCTTGCTTTGCAGGCAAACGCATCGTGATCTTCTCTGGTGGAGAAGCTAAAGGCACAGAAGAAATCTTAAAAGAGGTTTCGGATCTAGCTCAAGGTGGCGGTTTTGGTTCGATCATGGGCCGTAACGCCTTCCAACGTCCTAAGAAAGAAGCTCTTGAACTTCTTCACAACGTCATGGAAGCCTTCGCCGGCAAAAAACTATAGTCATCAAAGGTACCTGCTTCCCTTCGTGGGAAAAAGGTACCAGGTTCTTTTTCCTCGTAATAATTTTTGGAGCTCAATTTAATGTCCATTCATGAAAATCCACTCAGAGCAGAAAAACGTAAAAAACTTCATGCTCTTCGCGAAAAAGGCATCAATCCTTATCCGTACGTTTTTGAAAACAAAGCGAAGATCGCGGAAGTCGTAGCTGAACATGCGGCGACTTTGCAAGCCGGTGAAAAGAAGCCTGAGTTCTCTTATCGTATCGCGGGTCGTTTGATGACTTTGCGTATGATGGGGAAGGCTTCTTTTTTCAACGTGCAGGATCAAACAGGCACAGTGCAGGTTTACGTAAAAACTGAAGAGCTTGCGGAAAAAGACCGTGAAGCTTTCAATCTAGTGGATTTGGGCGATATCGTCGGTATCGAAGGTTACGTCTTTAAATCTCAAAAAGGCGAATTTTCAATCTACGTAAAAAGCTTCCAAATTTTGACGAAGACAATTGAACCTTTGCCAGAAAAATTCCACGGTGTTCAAGATATCGAAATCAAATATCGTCATCGTCACTTGGATTTGATCTCGNNAAACTCGCTCTAAGATCATCAAAGAAATCCGTCGTTTCTTAGACGACCGTGGTTTTATGGAAGTGGAAACTCCGACTTTGCAACCGGTTTACGGTGGTGCAGCGGCGACTCCATTTACAACTCATCACAAAGCTTTGGATATGAAGCTGTACATGAGAATTTCACCAGAGCTTTATTTGAAACGCCTGATCGTAGGTGGTTTTGAAAAAGTTTATGAAATCTCTAAAAACTTCCGTAACGAAGGTATCGACCGCACTCACAATCCAGAGTTCGCGTTGCTTGAGTTCTACGAAGCTTACACAGACTACAACTATCAAATGAAACAGTTTGAAGAGCTGATTTCGCAATTGGCTTTGAAAATCACGGGCAGCATGAAGGTGTCTTACCAAGGGAAAGAGATTGATTTTACTCCTCCTTGGCGCCGTCTGACTGTCTTTGATGGTGTTCGCGAATACGCGGGCATTGATCCCGATAAAGCGACGGAAGAAGAATTGTTCCAAGCCATCCGTAAAAACGGTGGCGACATCGAAAAGCCGGGTAAAAAAGGCGAGATGATCATGGAACTTTTCGAACTGACAGCAGAACAGCACTTGTGGCAACCGACCTTCGTGATGGATCACCCGGTAGAGATTTCTCCGTTGACGAAAATTCACCGTCGCGATGGCCGTTTGGTCGAGCGCTTTGAACCGTTTGCTGCGTGTATGGAAATCGGGAATGCTTATTCCGAGTTGAATGATCCAGAAGATCAATTGGCCCGTTTGAAAGAGCAAGAAGCCAATCGTGCAAATGACGAAGAAGCTCATCCGATGGATGAAGATTTCTTGTTAGCGATCGATGCGGGTATGCCGCCGACAGGTGGTGTGGGAATTGGTATCGAGCGTATTGTGATGATCATGACTGATCGTCCAAGTATCCGTGATATCATCTTCTTCCCTACAATGAGAATTACCAAGTAGGGTGCTAACCAAATGGCCGGGGCCTTTGTTGCTCGTCGTCGGCGTACTGGTAGTACGCCTTCCTCCTCGCGCAGCGGCCGCGACCATTTTGTTACGCACTTGGTGTGAAGGGGACGAGAAGCCCCTTTTTATTTTTTAAAGGACTCTTTGATGAAAAGCTTTGTTTTAACATTGATCAGTGTGGTTCTTTTTTTAGGGTGTCAGCAACAGCCTACGAAAGTGGTTTCTGAAGAACCGGTGATGGGTGAAAGTGTCACAGCGGAAAAACTCATCAAGGGCAATCCGGTGATTTTGGATGCGCGTCCTCCATTTGAATTTAATCTTGTTCATGTTCCTGGCGCTATCAATGTGCGATGGGAAGACTTCTCTTCGCAAAATCCTAAATCTCGCGGTTTGCTGCAAGGGGATTTGTTTGCTTTGGCTCGTCGTTTGTCTTTGATTGGTGTGGATCCGGACACCAAGGTTTTAGTGCTGGGAAAGGGCCCTCAAGGTGCCGGAGAAGAAGGGCGTGTTGCTTGGACTTTAAAGGTTCTGGGCGTGAAAGAAGTGTACACAGTCCTTCACAACTCTTATCGCGAAATGAATACAACCCGCGAAGTCCCTCCGGTTCAAAATAAACCTTACTGGAAACCTGTGGTTCAAGACGAATTGGCAGTGGATTTTAAGACATTTAAAAATCAGGCTTTGAATGGCGGTCATGGGATCGTGATCCTTGACGTGCGTTCTTCGCAAGAATTTGCTCTGCGTAGTTTGGCCCAAATGAGCGAAGTGAAAACGCCGGTTCTTAATATTGATTGGACCTCATTCTTTAGTGAAAAAGGTCTTCCAGACAAAAAAATTGAAAGACTTCTATCTGAAAAGAATATTGGCAAAGACACACGCATTTTAGTGATCAGCAATCACGGTGTCCGTTCGGGTGCTGCCACCTATGCTTTGCAATACCTCGGCTTTAAAAAAGCCACCAACTTTGCCGGAGGTTATGAGCAGTGGAAGTAAATCCGCAAGAGCTCATAAATATTCTAAAAGATAAGATCACTCTTTACGAGCATCTTGGTATTGAGTTTATTACTTTTCGCTCTCACGAAGTGCATTTCAAAGTGGCTTTAGAAAAAAGCAAGAATCACAAAGGCACGGCCTTCGGTGGAAGCCAGTATGCCGTCGCCGTATTGTCTGCTTATGCTTTGGTTCTGGCGGGCCTTAAAGAGCGGAACATTCCCACGGAAAACATTGTGATCGCCAAAGGGGAGATCCAATATCTTCGCCCGGTTGAAACGGACTTCGAAGTGATTTGTAAGTTTCCGTCAAAAAAAGAGGAAGAAGAGTTTTATAAAACTCTTCAAGAAAAGGGAAAAGTTCGTGGGATTATCCAGTCTCACATCGTCGCTGATGGAGGTTCGTTGAAGTCCTCTTTGAAAGGTGACTTCGTCGTTAAGCTTTGAGCTAAGATCTGCACAATCTCGGCTTTCTTCACGGGTTTGACAGCATAGGCATCACATCCCGACGTCAAAGTGCGCTCTAAATCTTCCACCACGGCGGTTGCTGTTAAAGCAATGATCGGCGTGTGCGGAATTTTCATTTCTTCCTCCCAGTGACGAATGGTCTCGGTGGCTTTATATCCTGTCATGATAGGCATTTGCATATCCATAAAAATCAGGTCGTAACGTTTGGCTTTGAATTTTTCAACCGCCTCTTGGCCGTTCACGGCTTCTTCACAATCAAAAGGAAGATTTTTTAAGTAGTGAATGATCAGAACACGGTTGTCTTCAGAGTCATCCACTAAGAGTATGCGGAAGCGCTTGTTTGGGAACAATGTATTCCAAGCTGCTGCCGGAGAAGATTTTTTTTCCAAATGAGTGGTGGTATCCGGTCGGTGAGGCAGAAGAATGCGGAAAGTCGTTCCGCGGCCAGCCAGGCTTTTCATCTCCAAGACTCCGCCCATGATCTCGACAAGATTTTTAGAAATCACAAGGCCCAATCCCGTGCCTCCATATTTTCGCGAAATGCCCACATCGGCTTGAAAGAACGGTGAAAAGAGTTTGGCTTGTTTCTCACGGGGGATACCGATACCAGTGTCTTGCACCTCAATAGAAATCTTTTCGCCCCCTTCATTCACGATTTTCACAATGACTTTCACGTTTCCTTCTGACGTGAATTTAAGAGCATTCCCGATAAGATTAAAAAGCACTTGACGCAGACGAGTGGGGTCCCCCCACTGTTGAACCGGAACAGAATTTTCCAGTTGCAGTTCAAAGTGCAGACCTTTTTCTTCGGCTTTAATTTGCAGAATTTCAAAAACACTGCGAATGGTCGCGTGTAAGTTGTAACTGACGTTTTCAACACTCAACGCTTTGGCTTCAATTTTAGAAAAGTCCAAAAGGTCATTAATAAGCGCTTTTAAGTTTTCACCCGCATGACTGAATAAAGTTAAATACCGGGCTTGGTCTTTGGATAGCTGAGTTTCCTTAAGGAGCTCTAGCATACCTAGAACAGAATTCAACGGCGTCCTGATCTCGTGGCTCATGCGAGCCAAAAACTCTGACTTCGCCTGTGAAGCATCTTCCGCCTGATCGCGAGCGGCTTTAAGTTCGGTCTCTGTTTCTCGTAGTTTGACAAGTTTGTCTGTTAAAGTAGTGATTGCCGCACCCGTTAAAAGTGAACAATAACAAAGAGTCAAAAGTGTCGCGGGTGTTTGTAAAACAAAGGGATCGTTCGCCCAAGGAAGGCTCAGAAGTTTAGGCAGTGGCACCGCCAACATCATAATGATCGTGTTCATCAAGATAGCGGCATAAAGCCCGTACCAAGCCGCAGAAAGCAAAAGCCCGATCCCGAAGACATACCAAGTTTGTGTAAAAGGCGCGGACATTCCTAAGAATACCGATCCCGTGATCCCCGCGATCCAGACCAGACGTTCTTTCTTAGTTAAGTAAGACATTCGAAGAGGGGGGCGTGTGTCGATCGGAAAAAGAGAAAGCTCCCTCTTAAATAATGAAGGTGTTAACAAAATCATCGCAGGAAGAGTAATGAAAACAGCTCCTGTCATATCTCCAATGGCGGTGACCAGGGTGTTCCACAAAAAGGCTTCGGGAGAGCTGAATTTTGTGAAAACAAAAATCGCTTGGATCAGGGCCGAGGCGACAACCGAAGGAATCAAAATTCCATACACAGAAAATAAAGTGATGTTCTTGGGGCTGGGGCGCCACGAAGAAAATGTCTTAAAGCGTTCTTTAACAAGCATCCATGCCATAAAAACTTCTAAAGTTTCAGGTATAGCGTAAACGGGATACAGGACAGGGCGGGGTAAATCTAAAAGCGGAGCCGCTAAAAGGCCGTTTAAAAATACGGCAATAAGAACTCGCGGTCCCCACCACAAGGTCATTGCCACACCTAAATTGATTGGAAAGTAAATCCAATAAACGCCTTGAATCGATGTAAAAGGCAGACTGGCCCACGTCCCCAGGGAGAGAACAATGAAAGGAAGAACCCAAGTCCACCACGGCAAACGTTTTGTATCCATAGTTCTATTCTAGGCAGAATAAGAAATACGGGCTAAGAACGACTGTGAAATGTGCTAAAGGTCAATAGTCGAAGGTTTAAAGAACGTCTCTCCACCAAAGCAGGAGCCGCTTTGGCAGCGATTAAAGCGAATGCAACCGCCTTGGGTGCGAACGCGATAGATGTCGTCCTCTAAGAAATCCTCCTGGCCTCGACTTAAGATGCCGACCAGGTTTCCTTGTCTGTCAAAAAGAGGAGATCCTGAGCTGCCAGCAAAGGTGTCGACTTCAGCTTTGAATGTCTGCTTTTCTGCAGAGTATTCTGTCACGATGCCAGCATCTTGTTTCATCGGAAGACCTAAAGGATAAGAAAGGCTCAGAACTTTTTCGCCTTTTTCTAGATTCCTTTTAGAAATTTGCACAGGCTTTACTCCAGGGACTTCACGGTCCAATTGAACGATAGCATAATCCGTCCCGCGAGAAAGACTGCTTTCCTGTTTTACGATGTTCTTGCAGTGAAAGATCTCTTCTTCTTTGAAAGTTTGAAGGGCTTTATTCAAAGTCCACGCAAAGACAAACTTCGTGTCGGTGCAAGAGTCTTTCTTTTGCACGCAGTGGGCGGCTGTAAGAACTTTATCTGGAGCGATCAAAACACCGCTGCAAAAACCTAATAGCGGTTGATCCAAAAATTTTTCGTCTTCGCACAACGGCCAACTGCGACCCAGGGTCGAAAGACGTGGTTTCCATGTGCCGTCTTTTTTTGCAAGATTATATTCTTGCACGAGCATAGCGGTGGCTTGCGCCACTTGTGAGACGTCTCCAACAGAGTCGACATCTTTACGCGTGTCTTCGCCATAAATAACACCCTGGCCGTCGTTCACAACAACATCCGAAGTGGCTGAGGGGCCTTGACCGCAAGCTGCAACCAAAAATGGTAGAAGAAGTATTAAATATTTCATTTCTTCTCCGGTTTCGGGTTGATTAGGCCTGTGACGATTCCATTGATGGAAAGATATCCATGTTCATGAGATTTAAGATTCGGGCTCATGTGCAACCAATGCACAACGGCCTTGAAGGGAGAGTAAGGATCGACGACGAAATCTCCGCAAGCTACTAAAACATCGCCTGCTCTGAACTCTGGCAAAGGCCCGAATTTAGTATTGTAGATGACTTCAATGCGATCCTCATTTGTTGAAAAATCCTCGTCCAAATCTACTTCAAAATGCACGTGCTTCTGGCGGTCTTCCATCACTTCGACGATGCGGCCTTGGATAAAGGCGCGAGCGGTAAATTTCTTTTCCATCTCATCGCGATAAGCCAAAAGGCGGCTTTCGTTAAAATCCATGCGATCTTTTTTATCCAGACATGCCGGGGTCTTGGCAAAGACAGACAAGGGAAAAGCCGCGATTAAAGTAAGGATCAAAAGCCTAGATTTCATGAAGGGCAATATAACAAAAACAGGGCGAAGCTTCGCCCTGTAACTGTGTCTTTAGGAAAAGATTTTATCGTGTCTAAGATTTCGACAGTTAGTTGGCGCCAGCATCAATCCAGCGCTTTAGATAGTCTGTTTCTTCCGGTGTTAATGGCTTGATTCCGTATTTGCCATTTTGAGGTGGCATAAAGCGTTTGTACATACCGGGGACGACGATTTGATAAAGCACGCTGTCTGCGGCGCTCTCTTTTATGAGCCGTTTTTCTTTGATGACCTGAAGGTCGTCAAGAACCGTTCGTTTGGCCGTTTCCTTAGAATGGCAGACCATGCACTTGGCATTGAAGATTTCCGCTTTTAAGTTTTCAAAGCTCAGCTCCAAAGCTTTAAAGTCTGTGGCTGGCTTTTCTTTAGGAGCTTCGGCATCCGCACACGCCGCTAAGTCTTTGACCTTCTGTACGTCTTTGCGATCATGAGTTTGATCATCCAACCAAGTTTCTAAAATCTGTTTTTCACAGGCGTTCAATGCTTTGTATCCTGCAGAGCGGGGAGGCATGGTTTCGCGTTGAACGGCGCCTAAAATAGAGTCCTTTTGTGCTAATACTTTTGCAGCTGTATCCATGGCGCGGCTGCCGCTGGCATGACACTCTTGGCATGTGCGAAGGGACGTGGCTTTCACCACCTCGAATGAAACAGATTGATCACGAAAGGCTGCAAAAGAACCTATTTGCGGAAGACCGGAACCATCCGTTTTAAATAGACCGAGCTCTTCCAGTGCATAACTGCAACCGGTCAAGCTAAGTCCCATCAATGCGCCAACAAAAAGAAGTGCCTTTTTCATAAGGCCTGGCTTTTATCAAATTTTAAGAGAGTTGTGGGGAAGTAACGAAGAACCCCAGAAATAAATTCCGGGATGTCTAAAAAGTAAACGGGACTTATTTGCCCCGTTTGTCGATTTTCATGTTTTGAAAAGGAGTGCTCGTATTTTGCGAAGCGGGTTTTCGATTGCCACCGGCTTTAAGAACGCAAGCTTGGCGGTCTTCATCGCTGGAGTCTTCAGACTCCGTACACTGAGCTAAAGCTTTGGGGTCAAAGCTTTTTCCTTTAACGCTCTCCCAGCAGTTCCAAAAGGTTTTGTCGTCTTTTTGTAAGTTGCAGACGGTAACGGCATACCAGTCGACTTCTTCATTTTCTGTGCGAGTTTTGCAGGCTTCAATGTCTTTTTCACCAATGAAGCGATCGCAGAATCCGGAAGGATTTGTAGGTTCTATGGCAAAAGCAAAAAGCGGGATGCTTGCGATCAAAACGACAGACTTTATCGCAAGTCTCATGAAGCCACCTTGATTTTAAATAGCACCGAGTACATCGCCTTAAGCATGTCCGGATCATAACGACCCGCCAGCTTTTCTTTCATCATCGTCACGGCATCAAGGGGAGTCATCGGCACGTTGTAAGAGCGTTGAGTCGTCATCGCATCGTACGTGTCGGTGATCGCCACAATACGAGCGAAGGGATGAATTTCTTCAGCGACTAACTGTTGTGGATAACCGTTGCCAGACCAAGATTCATGATGCTCAAAGCAAGCAGCCTTAATAGCATCACTGATATTGGGATGGTTATTTAAAATAACAAGTCCGTACTGGGGATGCATTTTCATCTGCTCCCATTCCGCATCCGTCAAGCCACCTTTTTTGCAAAGAATGTCTAAGCTGACGTTACGTTTTCCGATGTCGTGGAAAAGAGCGCCCACACCCAGTTCTTCTAAAGTCTTCGCATCGTATCCCAAGGCTTTACCCAAACCTAAAGAATAGATACTGACATCCAAAGAGTGGTTGTAAGTGTAGAAGTCATGTCCTGACAAAGAAATCATAAAGCCCATGGCTTCAGGGGCATTTTCCATCAAATCAATAAAATCTTTAATGATCGGACGCGAGTCATCCAATGCACGGTTCACATCTGGATTTTCAAAAAGATCTTCCATTAAAGCCACGGAAGATTCGCGCAAGATTGCGGCTTTTTCAAAAGGGTCGATCATGCTTGAGTTCATCTCTTCACGAACCCAGTCACGATACTTCTGTTTATCCTCGGCAAGCACGAAGAAAGAATCCCCTGTGTCTTTACGGTGAAGGTTTTTAATCTTCCCATCAGAAAGACGATCTCCGGCACGAAGATACAAAATATACTTCTGATCCACGAGCACGTAGATATCGAACGAAGTGACTTTATCGGGGCGGATGGTGCTTAAACGTATACGGAAATAGGATGGAGACGTCATACGAAAATTCTGCCATGGATACATTGACTTAGATAGAAATTCCTGAATAATCGAAGGCGATGGCCCTTCGTCTAGACACACAGATTCAGTACCTAAAGGGAGTCGGACCCAAGCTCGGAGATCTCTTCTCTCGCAAGGGATTAAAGACTCTAGGGGACCTCTTTGAGTTCTATCCCAGAGCCTACGAAGATCAGAGAGCCGCTCGCAACATTTCCAGTCTCAAACCAGGAGACATTGTCAGCATCAAGGCTCAAGTTGTGACAGTTCATAGTATCAACATGGGACGCTCGACACGGAAAATGTACGACGTGGTTGTTCGCGATTCCTCGGGACAAATTCACTGCAAATATTTCCGCGTTCCTTATAAGGGATACTTTGAAAGGTTTAAGCCCTTCACCGAAGTGCGCGTCGTGGGGAAAGTGATCGAATATCGTGGGCGCATTGAGTTTCATCATCCCGACATTCGCGATATTGAACCGGACGAAGAAACCCAGGATGCTTTGATTCCTCTGTATACCGAGATCGAAGGCCTTGCGACGGCAAAAATCATGAAGCTTGTTCGTGCGGCTTTTGCGCAAATGGAAGAGTGGCCCGAAGAAGCCCTGCCTAAATGGATTTTAGAAAAATATCAGCTAAAAAAGCGTCAAGATGCCCTGAAGGAAATCCATTTCCCTGAGCCCAGCCGTGCTCAGGAATATGCGGAGTTTAAAAGTGCCGCACAAAAAAGAATCATCTTTGATGAATTCTTTTGGTTAGAGCTTTACCTGGCATCACGAAAAACAGGATTTCAAAAAGAGGGTGCGCCGCAAATCAAGAACAAAGCGGAAAAGTTAAAAGCCCTGGAAGCTTCGTTGCCGTTCACGATGACCAATGCTCAAAAAAGAGTCTTTGGCGAAATCAAATCTGATATGGAAAAGACCCATCCTATGCACCGTATGGTTCAAGGGGACGTGGGGAGCGGAAAAACCCTGGTCAGCTTTATGGCGGCACTTTACGCCATAGAAAGCGGCTATCAATCCTGTTTGATGGCACCCACAGAAATCTTAGCAGAGCAGCACTTTAAAAATGCCCGTAAGGTCCTTGAGCCTTTGGGTGTCCGTTTGGCTTTGCTGGTGGGAAAATCAAAAGCCTCTGAAAGAAAGCAAATGCTAGCAGCTCTTCAGGCTGGCGAGATAGACTTGATCATCGGCACTCATGCTTTGATTGAAGATGAAGTGCAGTTTGCAAATTTAGGTCTTGTCATCATCGACGAACAGCATCGTTTTGGGGTTGAGCAAAGAGGTGTTTTAAAGAACAAAGGCAAGTCGCCCCACTTTTTAGTGATGACCGCGACACCGATCCCGCGAACTTTGGCGATGACGGTGTATGGTGATTTGGATGTCTCTATTATTGATGAAATGCCAGCAGGCAGAAGTCCGATTCAAACGCGGGTGACTTATGAAAGCAAACGACCGCAAGCTTTGCAGTTTATGTTGGATCAATTAAAAAAAGGGCGTCAGGCTTACATCGTTTATCCGCTGGTGGAAGAAAGCGAAAAGATTGATCTCAAGGATGCGGTTTCTGAATACGAAAAACTAAAAACGCAGTTTCCCGATGTTCGCTTTGGTCTTTTGCACGGAAAAATGAAACCCGATGAAAAAGATCAGGTCATGACTCAATTCCGCAATCAGGAAATCCAAGTTTTGGTTTCAACAACGGTGATCGAAGTCGGTGTTGACGTGCCAAACGCCAATATCATGATCATCGAACACGCTGAGCGCTTCGGATTGTCCCAGCTTCATCAATTGCGCGGCCGGGTCGGACGGGGAGAATTCAAAAGTTTCTGTATTCTCATCATGGGTTACGCGGTCTCAGAAGAAGGTCGCCAGCGCACCGAGATGATGGAAAAAACATCCGACGGATTTAAAATTGCCGAATTCGATCTTGAAATGCGCGGCCCGGGTGAATTCATGGGAACTCGTCAATCAGGTCTTTCCGGTTTCAAACTTGCAAACTTGGTTCGTGACATGGCGATCCTGCAGCAAGCGCGCGAAGCGGCCTTTGAAGTTTTGAAAAAAGATCCGAAGCTTGCTTATCTAGAAAATCAAAGACTGCGCGAAGAATTACTCCGCGAACATGGGCCTGCAGCGTTGGCGGGAATAGCATAAAAATAAAGTTGCGAAGAAATTTTTTTTAAGTCATTCTGATGTGGATCACAAGGATGTGTTCAGATGACAACAAGATTTTTCAGCGTAGTAACAGCTTCTCTATTTATTTCTTTATCTGCTTTGGCAGCTCCTCCCTCATATAAAGTCAGTATGCGTGTCGGTATTAAAGGTCAGTCGCCTATTTCTGTAAATACGGTGGCAAAATCCGGCAAAAAAAGTTTCGTCAGCCAGTTTTCTGATGACGGGCAAACGGAAACTTTGGTGGAAGTCTTTGCCAAGAAGTCTCAGGTGAAAAACAAAAACGGTCTTTACATGGATGTTCTCGTAACAAAACGTGTGAAGGGGCAGTCGAAAGTTACTGAGCGCGCGCAAATCTTCGCTCCAGAAAATCAAGAAATGGAGTTCGGCATGAATTCCAAAGGTAGAATGGCAGGAAACCTTTCCTTGGCCGTCATGGCACACAAACTCTAGGTCGACAGACTTAGAGTTTTCACTCAGTGCGACATAAATATTCCATTTGATACTCGACCTCGGTCGTGATGTGATTTTTCCCTATGAGGGGGTATCAGATGATTCGTCTTGTGAAAAGCATCACAACAACCACGGCGATTGCAGCTTTGACTGCGAGTGCCGCTAGTGCCGGAACTGTTTTGAAAATGAACAGCGGTGCGGTTGACACTACTAAAATCTCTAACAACTACGCAGCTTCTTGGATGATGGAAACTCAGCCAACGGAGTATATCGTTCAGTTTAAAAAGGCGATCACTGAAGCCGACAAAGCCACATTGAAGGCTCAGTTTGAAGTTTTCGGCTATCTTCCTGACGATGCTTTGGTTGTGCGCAGCACTTACGCAAAGCTTTTGAGCTTCAAAAATTCTCATCCAGAAGTTCAAGCCGTCGTTAAATATTCTGCTTCTTACAAAGTCAGCAGCTCATTTGATGTGGCGAGCGTTTTCAATAAAGACACTGTTCAATCCGTTCTTGTGAAGACATTTAAAGCATCAGATGCAGATCTTGTGGCTTCAAAAATGGCAGCCTTAAATCCTAAAGTAGAACTTCAAGTTGTTGATGGAAACTCAGTGATGGCGCTAGTTCCTCGCGGACTTGTTTCTCAGGTGGCGGCTTTAACAGGTGTTGAGCACGTTCAGCCAACTCCAGAGATTGAATCCTTCCATTTCGTGATGGATCAAGACTTGGCAGCAGATGTTCATGCAACAGCGGCGGGAGATTATTCAGATCTTACTGGTGATGAGCCAGGAACGCGCGTGATGAAATTCCAGGCGGCTTGGGCGCAGGGTTTCACAGGTCGTAACCAAATCGTATCTATGGCAGACACAGGTTTAGATTCTGGAAACGTGAATGCGATTCACGGGGATTTCGCGGGGAATGTGATCTCGGGATATCCTTTCGGTCTTTGGTCAAAAACTTGGGACGACCCCATGGGACACGGAACTCACGTAGCGGGTTCGGTGATGGGAAATGGAAAAGCTTCTGGTGGACTTCTAAAAGGTGGCGCTTATGAAGCAAAAATGGTGGCGGAAGGTATGTGGTCACCAATGCTTAAGAACTTAAGCGTTCCATCCAAACTAGGTGATTTGTTTGCAAAAGCCCAAACTGATGGCGCTAGCATTCACACAAACTCTTGGGGTGGTGCTCGTACGTTTGGTGCTTATGATAACTTTGCGGTTCAAGTAGATACTTGGTTGTACGACAACCCAGATATGCTTGTTCTTTTCGCGGCTGGTAACAGCGGTGCGGATAAAAACAAAGACGGTCGTATTGATGCAAACTCTATGGCTTCTCCAGGAACAGCGAAAAACGTTCTTACTGTCGGCGCTTCTGAAAACGTGGTTACAACAGGTGGTATCCAAGTTCCAATCAGCAAATTAAGAGCTGCTAAAGACGAATGGCCTTCAGAGCCGATTTACAGCGACTACATCTCTAACAACGAAAACGGTATTGCGATGTTCTCTTCACGTGGACCCACTTCGGATGGTCGTGTGAAACCAGATATCGTGGCTCCGGGCACAAACATCTTGAGCGTGAAGTCTCAACAAAAAGACGCTTCTGAATTATGGGGCGCTTACAATAAAGACTATGTTTGGTCGGGTGGTACTTCGATGGCGACGCCACTAACGGCGGGGGCAGCAGCCGTAGCTCGTCAGGCGTTGGTTGAAAAATTAAACATCCAGAAACCATCAGCGGCTTTGATGAAAGCGACAATGATTCACACGGCAGTGGATATGTATCCGGGTCAGTTCGGTGAAATCGGCGCTTCTCGCGGGCAAGAGATTTTGACTCGTCGTCCAAATTCGGATGAAGGTTATGGTCGCGTGGACGTTCAAAACATCGTGAATTTGGGTTCAAAAACTCAGTTCATCGACAACCGCCAAGGTGTGGCGCAAGGTCAGGAAGTTTCTTACGAGTTCACTTTGGCTCGTGAAGGAAAGCTTTACGCAAACCTTGTTTGGACCGATGCTCCGGGGTCAGCGAATGCGGCTCAAGCCCTCGTAAATGACTTAGACTTAGTTTTGACTCTTCCAAATGGTCAGACTCTCAGCATGAATGATCACGTCAATAACCTTGAAATGATTGAAAAGTCCGGTCTTCCGGCTGGATCTTATAAGCTCACTGTAAAAGGCTTTAAAGTTCCGCAAGGTAAGAATGGCTCGCAAGCTTACGCTCTTGTTTACACTGCAACAGAGCTCTAGTTTGTTAGTTTAAATAGCTGAAATGCTTAAGAAAAGGCTTGGGTAATCCCAGGCCTTTTTTGTTCTGAAAAACCCTCTGAAAATATTTCCTAACACCCCGCTCTCGTTTGATAACTTGCGTCAGATTTGATAGAACAGACGAGGTTGAAACTCTGTCCAATTAAGGGGGAGGTCGAATGCAGACGTTTAATGTTGGTGATAATGCTGTTTATCCCGGCTATGGCGTTGTAAAAGTGGTTTCTATTGAAACCAAAGAAATGTTGGGAACTAAAACAACATTCTACAACATGCAACTGGTCGACACTGGCTTAAAAATCATGATCCCTACTACGAACGTAAAATCTGCGGGTCTTCGTCCTATTATCTCTAAAGACGAAGCCAACAAAGTCGTGGGCATTCTTAAAGAAAAAGACATCAAAATCGACAATCAAACTTGGAACCGCCGTTACCGTGAGTACATGGAAAAGATCAAAACAGGTTCCGTTTTCGAAATTGCTGAAGTTTTACGCGATTTATTCCTGTTGAAAGCAGATAAAGAGCTTTCTTTCGGTGAGCGCAAGATGCTTGATTCTGCGCGCAGTCTTCTTTTGAAAGAGCTGACATTGGCGACGAGCCAAGAAGAGCTTTTCATGGAAGAAGAAGTGAAGGCCATCTTCGGAATCACAGGCTAGTCGGTCGATGAAAAGGGCCCATCTGACTGCGTTGTCGGGGGTCCTCCTTCTCTCCGCCTTGCAGCTGAACCCTTTTGATCGACCTTGAGTGGTAGACTTAGAATAAAAAACATAATAAATTCGAGGCTTGGTTTCTAACCAGGCCTTTTTTATTTGTGCCTGGGCAACTTGGAGTTCTCATGACCTCAAAAATTTCGCCTCATCCTCGTGTTCGTTTTGCACCTTCTCCGACGGGTTATTTGCACGTTGGGGGAGCTCGAACGGCTCTTTACAACTATCTTTACGCTAAGAAAAATGGCGGTGAGTTCATTCTTCGTATCGAGGACACCGATGAGGCTCGTTCCACGGAAGAATCTTTGCGTGGCGTGGTGGATGACCTGGTGTGGTTGAATCTTCTTTGGGCGGAAGGTGTGGATCCGAAAACCTTGAAAGATGTGGGACCTTTGGGGCCGTACCGTCAAAGTCAGCGCCAAGATATCTACAAAAAATATGCGGATCAGCTTTTAAACGCAGGCAAAGCTTACTACTGCTTTTTGACTGACGAAGAAATTGAAAAGCAACGTGAAGAGGCGAAGGCCGCGGGCCGTTCTCCGCATGTGAATTCTCCTTACCAAGATTGGCCTTTGCAAAAAGCTTTAGAGCATATCGAAAAAGGCAATAAAGGCGTGGTTCGTTTTAAAACCAAAGGTTTGGCGAAAGACTACACCTTGAACGACTTAGTTCGTGGCGAAGTGAAATTCCCATCAGACATGGTCGGGGACTTTGTTCTTCTGCGCTCAGACGGTATGCCAGTTTATAACTTCTGCTGTGTTGTGGATGATCACTTGATGAAGATCACGCATGTATTCCGTGCGGAAGAACATCTGCCAAACACGCTTCGTCAAATGATGATCTATGAAGGTTTGAATTGGCCACTTCCTGAATTTGGTCACATGGCTTTGATTCTAGATGAAGATCGCCAAAAGCTTTCTAAGCGTAAAGGTGCGGTTGCTTGTGGTCTTCTAAAAGAAGAAGGTTACTTAGCTTCTGCGGTTTTGAATTTCATCGCTCTTCTTGGTTGGTCTCATCCGGAAGGTAAAGAGATCATGTCGGTTGATGATATGATTCAAGCATTTGATATCTCTCGTCTGAATCCTTCAGGCGCGATCTTTGACCGCGTGAAGTTTAAATGGATGAATGCGCAACACTTGCGTGCTCTTCCGAATATGGAACTTTGGAATGCGATTCAACCGTTCTTAGCGCGTGAGAAAATGGAGCTTCCGCAAGATCCGGTATGGCAGGATAAATCCATCACGGTGTTTAAGCCGTACATGGAAATTTTGTCGGATGCGATTGAGCTTTATAAACCACTGAATGACAAATCGTACGTGATTCTTCCGGAAGCGGAAGAGGCGATGAAGTGGGAAAGCACGAAAGCAGTCTTGACGGCTTGGAAAGAACTCGTGAGCGCTCATACGTCTGACTATATGACGGAAGAAGAGTTCTTGAAAATCCAAGATGAAGTGAAAAATAAAACGGGTGCAAAGGGTAAAAACCTTTTCATGCCGATTCGTGTGGCTGTAATCGGAAAACCTCATGGCGCGGAATTAAAAATCCTGGTGCCATTGATGAAAAAAGATTCTTTGATCGCGCGTGCGGAAAAAGCTTTGGCTCAACTATAGGTGAACGATGTCTTTAAAGATTTACAACTCTCAGTCTAAGCAGCTTGAAGAATTTGTGCCTCTGACTCCGGGTCAGGTGAAAATGTATGTCTGCGGTCCGACGGTTTATAACTTTCTTCACGTCGGAAACTTCCGTGGAGTTGTTTTCTTTAACTTAGTTCGTAATTGGCTTGAGTCTTCTGGTTACAAAGTGGACTACGCACTGAACTTCACAGACGTGGACGATAAGATTATCAATCGCGCGCATGAACTGGGTATGGATCCTCATGCTTTATCTGAAAAGTACATTGTGGAGTATAAAAAAGATTTCGCTTCTTTAGGTCTTCGTCCCCATGATCACAATCCGAAGGTGACAGAACATATGGACGGCATCGTCGATATGGTGAAGACTTTGGTTGAAAAGAATATTGCCTATGAAACTCAAGGGGACGTGATGTATTCCATCGCTTCCTTCGAGGGCTACGGTAAGCTGAGTGGTCGCAACCCTGAAGAACTTCAGGCGGGCGCCCGCGTAGATATCGATGAAAAAAAGCGCAACCCGATGGATTTCGCTCTTTGGAAAGCGGCGAAGCCAGGTGAAGTGTCTTGGCCTTCTCCGTGGGGGCCAGGTCGACCCGGCTGGCATATCGAATGCTCGGCGATGATTCAAAAAATCTTTGGTGATCAGATCGATATTCACGGCGGTGGTATGGATTTGATTTTCCCGCATCATGAAAATGAAATCGCACAGAGTGAAGGATGCACCGGTAAGCACTTTGTAAAATACTGGATGCACAATAATATGCTGAACTTCGGCGGACAGAAAATGTCGAAGTCCTTAGGTAATGTTGTAACGATGCGTGAGTTCCTAGAGACGAACAACGCGGAAATCTATAAGTGGATGGTTCTTTCGGTTCACTATCGTACAATGAGTGACTTCAGTGATGCAGCTGTTGAAAGGGCTGTGTCGGGCTTAGCACGTATTTATTCTGCACTTTCTTTGGCGGATGATTATGTAGCCGAAGGTGTTGCTCCCGATGCTGGATTTGAAAAAATCACGCAAGAAGCTTGGAAGAAAGTGGAAGCGGCTTTGAATGATGATTTCGGAACACCTGAGGCTTTTGCTTCTTTGTTCGAAGTCGTTCGTCAGTTTAATTCTCAAGTTCGTCGTGGCATGAAATCAAACCCGGCGGTTCAAGGGAAGGCTGTCGCATTTAAAAACTTTGTCGCTAAACTCGGTCGTCTTTTAAGCCTGTTCCAAGAGCCTGCGGGTCCTTTCTTGATTAAGCTTGATGATATGCTACTTGCAAAAATGAACGTGAAGCGCGCGGATGTAGATGCCTTGGTTGCGGAACGCACTCAGGTGCGTGAGGCCAAGGACTTTGCAAAATCCGATGAGCTTCGTGCGAAACTGACGGGAATGGGAATTTCTGTCAGCGACACGCCGACAGGAAGTTTCTGGGAAGTAACTAAATAATCTTAAAACGCCAGCCTCGCCTGGCGTTTTTTTCAAAAAGGGCTGTGAGTTTGCAGCTCTCTGATTAATCCTCTGTAATTTCTGTGTGCCTTCTTTCCTTTGATTTTGAATCGGATAAGATCCCGTCATTCAAAATCAAAGGAGCTTTTTATGCGTCTTTTAATTGCTACTCTCTTATTGGCCTCTTCTTGGGCGCAAGCCCGCACATTACCTTCAGTTGAAGAGAAAATAAATCCCTCTTCAATCGATCAAGTGATTCGTTTGGTGGATAAAGATTCACCAGGGTCTTCAAATTTAAAGGTTTCTGTTGTCGTCACGGATTATGGAATGAGCACGGATGTATCGCCAAGACATGCGATTTATCTGACGTTAGCAAGTCTTGCGGAAATGGGAAATATCTTTGCTGATTTCAGAATTACGGAACAGGCTTATAAGTTTATTTCGGCTCAAAGAATTGCCGCTGGTATTTATGAAATCAAAGCGCAGGTGTATGATGAGACCTTCAAAGAGGTGACTTATACGATTGATGCGACAAAGATGTTCAGTGATGAACGTAAACTTCGCAATAACTGCGGAAGCGCTTTCTGTGATGGGTTCTTAACGACGACGGTGGAAGTAAAAGAGACGGCTAAATAAGTCGCTCGTGTGTTCTAAAAACTTTTCTAGTAAAAAGGGAGCTTCGTGCTCCCTTTTTATTATTCTTAAAGACCAGCGACGATAGATTGAAGATCCGGGATGTCCGCCAATTTTTTGCCTTTTACGACGGCCTTCGTACTTTTGCTAACGACGCCGAAAGGGATGTTACCCCACCATTTTTCTACGATAGAGCCATCTGCATTTTTAGTCGTCATTTTGCAGGTGTCATAAGTGCCGGCTGGAGGAGCTTCAACTTTTTCTAAGACACCTCCACTAGTCACGCAGTTAGCAAGAATCTGCTTAAAGCGCTCTGGAGAATAAAGGTCCGTCACTTCCAGATGTTCAGAAACCACGTCATTTCCCATCGTGGCTTCGTATTTGACGGTCCACTTCTTAGTTTCTTTATCGAACTTAACAACTTCTTTTACGATGCGCACAGATTTTTGAGTGCCATCACGTTGTTGAACCGTGCCTGTCCATTGAACTTTGTCTCCCACGCTGGGATATGCCCAGGCTTGCAGGGAGAACGAAGAAACCACCAAAGCGGAAAAAAGTTTATAAAGTTTCATCATGCCTCCTGTATGGGATCCAGAATGGCACGAGATTTTTAGGCGGGGAGCTATTCTTTGGTGAGATTGCAATCATACAAAGAAGGGCTCCGCATTTGGTCTGAGCCCTTATAAAACTGCAATAGATGTAAACGAAAATCGGGCTTATTCTAAGGTAAGCACGTGGGTTTTAACCTGTTCGATATCTTTGTCATCCATCCATTGTTCGCGGTATTTGCCTTCGATAAAAAGATGAACTTGATCTTTATAGAACGGGGAGAGCATATGGCCAGATATACCGATCGGATTGATGCCCCAGCTTTTTTGAGGTGAGGCGAAATCAATGATTCTGCGAGTGGATGGACCGGCTACAACTTTAAAGTCGCCACCCATGCCGCGCATTTTGTTGTTGTTGATTTCATTGTAGGCTCCGGGAATGGGGTAGGGACCTAAGTTGAAGACTTTATTTAAGGGCGCAGTTCTGCCTAAAGGATGTATGTATTCAACAGTATGTATCTCGCCCCAGGTTTTGTTTTGCACCTTTTCAATCGCTTTTTTGAAACCTGCAGTGATTACTTCAGGTCTTTTCAAGTCTTTCCACCAAGGCGCCGTTTCGTTCAAGATCGTACGACGATAGAATTGCCAAGCGTAAGGGGTGTTAAGGAAAGTTTGGCGTTCCTCTTTTGAAAGTTTCTGCAGCAGAAGTTGGATGTTGTCGCTATTCCACTGGTGGTAAAGACTTGCCGCTGTCGACGAGATATCGGATCGATGATTCCAATCTTTAAGATCTTGCAGGGCTTTTTCATATTTTTTGTTTTCTTCTGGCGATAAATGAAGATCTGCCAGCAGTTTTTCTAAGATTTCTGGGGTAAAGGCGTTGTAGTTGTCCGTTTGCAGGGCCTTAAATTCTTCTGCATTCCACACATCTTTTTCGGAAAGGGCTTTGACGATAGTTTGATAGCGGTCATCGGCTTGGAAATCTCCGCGGATGTTTGTTGGAAGACTTTCGGGGCGTGAGTTCGCAGTCACAATAAACCCTGAAGGTGGATTCACAGAATGGGGCTTCTCGTTCCACTCTAAAAGGCGAAGGTATTCATCATCGCCAGAAGCTCCATCAAGAAGCATGTCTGAATTTGGATTCTTTTTAACGGCGATATCACCGAAGATCCACCAAGCAATGTTATCGGCGTCAGCGTACATGACATTAAGTCCCGGTGCTGTTGCCGATTTTAAGGCAGACTCAAACTCGGCCATGCTTTTTGCTTCGCCCATCATGCGTAAGGCTTTCATGGGGTTGTTTTCTTTTCTATGAAAAGCCCACTTTAGCGCCAGATTTTTCTCTGTGAAGATTCCGTCCATCAAGGGTCCGTGCGGAGTTTCAATCATAGGTAAAGTGACGTCGATGCCATCCTTCACTTTGATTACTTCGTTCCACTCTTGGTAGCTGACAGGTTTCTTATTGAAGAGCACCGTTTTTTTCTCAGTGTCCAAAGTTTCGCGATAAAGATCCATGTCATCGGAAAGAGACATAGTGAAACCCCAAGCATGATGACGGTTGTGACCTAAGATCGCAAAGGGAACGAGTGGAAGATAGTGACCGTAAAGTTCAAATTCCGGTGTTTGAATATGCGCTTCCACCCAAACTGCGGGCAGTGCATAACCAATGTGGGGATCGTTGGCGAAAATACTTTTTCCTGATTGTGATCTGCTGGGGGCAATCAGCCAGGCATTACTTCCTTCAAAGTGGGGAGTAAATAGTCCTTCAGTAAGAGCTGGTAACGCAAGGCTGTTACTGACAATCTTTAGCGGCGCGGTCAAAGGGTTGTTTCTTAAAGCCTGAAACTGTTCTTCAGAAAGTTTTTTTGCCAGTTCTGACATCAAAGGATCTGCTTTTAAAGCGATGCCAAAACTATAAGCCATGTGGCCGGTCATGACGTAAGCATCCATTGGGGTGAATGGACGGGGTTTCAGCCCTAGGGTTTTCATTTCAAAAGGCAAGGGGCGAGTGGCGACGTACTGATTAACGCCGTCGAAATAGGCTTCCATCTCGCTCCACAGGCGTTCATCAAAGGTGCCTGTTTCTTTTTCGTGTTTGAGCATGCGTTCGACAGCAGGTTTAATCATGAGGCTGCGATAAAGTTTGTCGCTGGTAACGGCCACGTCTCCAAAAGCCTCACTCAATTCTCCTTGAGTCATGCGGCGTGAAAGTTCCATTTGAAAAAGACGCTCACTTGCCATGACAAAACCTAAGGCTCTTAAAGCATCGATCTTGTTTTGTGCTTTGATGTGCGGAATGCCGAAAGTGTCCCTAGTGATTGTGACCGGAGCAGAAAGACCTTCCAGTTTTAGTTGTCCGTCCATAGGCGCTACGGATTGCTTCATAAAAAAGTAGACGACAAAGACAGCTATACAGATCAGAGCGGTAAGAACGAGCAGAATTCGCTTTAAGTTTTTCATAGTAAAACTCTCGAACGGAGCTCAGCTCGAAGCAAGGGACTTTCCATGTCACTATGCAGAAATGAAGGACTGGACTTTGGATTGACGCAATGTAGACCCAAAAAAGAAGCAGGCACCTTTCAAAATTATGCTATGCTCGAAGGGATGGCCTCTGCTTATAAAAAGAACTTTCAACTAGTATCTGAGTATAAACCTTCTGGGGATCAGCCGCGTGCGATTCAGCAGATGATGGAAAACTTTGATGCTGGATTAAAACATCAGACACTCTTGGGTGTGACGGGATCGGGAAAAACTTTTTCGATGGCGCACACTATTGCGAAACTCAATCAACCGGCATTGGTGCTGGCTCCGAATAAAACTTTGGCGGCCCAGCTGTATGCGGAGTTTAAAGAACTCTTTCCGCACAATGCGGTTGAGTACTTCGTCAGCTATTACGATTATTATCAGCCGGAAGCTTATATTCCGTCGACGGATACCTACATCGAAAAAGACTCTGCGATCAACGAACAGATCGATCGTATGCGCCACTCAGCGACGCGCTCGTTGTTTGATCGTCGCGATGTGATCATCGTCAGCTCCGTTTCTTGTATTTACGGTTTGGGTTCTCCGGAAGCCTACGAAGGCATGATGATTCAAATCGTGTCGAATACCGAGATGAAGCGCGATCATTTGATTCGTGAGTTGATACGTATTCAGTATCAGCGTAACAACGTGGATTTTTCGCGCGGAACTGTGCGCGTTCGCGGCGATAATGTCGAAATCTTTCCTTCATATGAAGAAGACCGCGCCGTGCGTGTGGAATTCTTTGGCGACTTTATCGAGCGTCTTTCTTGGATTGATCCATTAACAGGTCAGGTTTTAGAAGAGCTTGATCAAATCGGTATTTATCCCGGAAGCCATCACGTCACTAGTGATGACAACTTAAAACGTGCGATTCGCACGATTCAAGATGAACTGCGTGAACGTCTGGTTGATCTGAATAAAGAGGTGAAGTTTTTAGAAGCTCAACGTCTTGAGCAAAGAACTTACTATGATATCGAGATGATGGAGCAGATGGGGTTCTGTCAGGGGATTGAAAACTACTCTCGTCACATGACAGGCCGTGGGCCGGGTGAACCACCTCCGACACTTTTAGAATACTTCCCGAAAGAATTCGTGACCTTTATCGATGAGTCCCACGTGACCGTGCCGCAAATCGGGGGGATGTATCGTGGAGACCGTGCTCGTAAAATGACTTTGGTCGAACACGGTTTCCGTTTGCCTTCGGCTTTAGACAACCGACCTTTAAACTTTCAAGAGTTTGAAACGATGATGGATAAGGTTGTCTATGTATCGGCAACGCCGGGGACTTACGAGTTGCAAAAATCTGAAGGTATTATCGTTGAGCAGATCATTCGTCCGACAGGCTTGATTGATCCTGTCGTTGAAGTGCGTCCGGTCAAACACCAGGTCGATGATTTGTTAAAAGAGATCCGTGATCGTATCAAAAAGAATGAGCGTGTGCTTATTACGACGTTGACGAAACGTTCAGCGGAAGACTTGACTGAGTATTATGAAAATTTAGGTATTAAAGTTAAATATCTGCACAGTGAAGTTCAGACGGTAGAACGTACAGAAATCTTGCGCGACTTGCGTTTGGGAGTTTTTGACGTTCTTGTGGGTATCAACTTGTTAAGAGAAGGTTTGGATATCCCAGAGGTCAGTCTTGTTGGTATCACCGATGCCGACAAAGAAGGTTTCTTGCGTTCGGAGCGTTCGTTGATTCAAACTATTGGCCGTGCGGCTCGTAACTTAAATGGGCATGTGATTCTTTACGGAGACACCATCACCGAAAGCATGGCCAAAGCCATGGGTGAAACCGAACGTCGTCGTCGCATTCAGCAAAAGTACAATGAGGATAACGGCATCACTCCGCAGTCGATTCGTAAAAGAATCAAAGAAGGACTGGGCGAAGTGTTTGACGGAACTTTGGCTGGCGGTCCTCTGCAAGGAGAAAATAAAACTGCAGCTGTGGTTACGAAGTTCTCGAGTCAGCCGGATAAACTTCAAGAAGAGATCGCTAAACTGCGCGCGAAGATGAAAAAACTTTCGGCCGAGCTGGAGTTTGAAGAAGCCGCGAAGGTTCGCGACGAAATCAAGCGTTTGCAAATCATTGAACTGAACATCCGCAGCGGAGAAGTGGAGCAAACCAGCGCAGAGGTCCTCAAAGATGGCCTTAAGTAGAAATCATCTCAAACCCTCCTCTGACTGCGTTGCTCGTCGTCGACGTACGAGATGTACGCCTTCCTCCTCGCGCCTTGCAGCGGAGGGTCTGATATGATTTCTAAGTTTGAGGAAGTGCGCGATAAAGTCAGGGAGTTCCCGGTACAAAGCGGGGTCTATCTGATGAAGGGCCACGCCGATAAGATCATCTATATCGGTAAGGCGAAGAATCTGCGCGCGCGTGTTCGAAGTTATTTTACGGACAGCAAGGATCATTCACCCAAGACGCGGTTGCTAGTTCAGAATATTCATGAAGTTGAATACATTCTAACTAAAACCGAAGTCGAAGCTTTCTTATTGGAAGCTTCGTTAATTAAAAAACACCGTCCGAAGTACAACATTCGTCTTCGTGATGACAAAGCTTATCCCTACATTCGTTTTACTTGGGCTGATGATTATCCTCGTCTTTACGTTGCTCGCAAAGTGAAGAAGGATGGGTCGCTTTATTTCGGCCCTTATACTTCTGGATTTGCTGTTCAAGGCACCATTCGTTTTTTAAATCGAACTTTTAAGATTCGTGATTGCACTGATGCGGTTTTTAAATCTCGCACGCGTCCTTGTATGACTTATCAGATTGGCCGTTGTACAGCACCTTGTGTAGATTACATCACACAGCCTGATTACCGTGAAGAAGTCGAAGGCGCGAAGTTATTTCTAAAAGGACAGAATAAGAAGGTCGTGAAATCTATCACCGAAAGAATGATGGTCGCGGCCGAAGAAGAAAAGTTTGAGGTGGCGGCTCGTCTACGCGATTCTGTACAAGCGATTAAAGCCATTTTAGAAAAACAAGCCGTTATCAATGACACGTCTGAAAAAGATCAGGATGCGGTGGGTTTCTTTGGCGATCATCGTGGTTGCTTGGTGGAAACTGTGCACGTTCGTTCAGGGCGGGTGATTGGAACTCGATCTCACTTCTTACCTCATTTTGATCCTAATGATCCGGCGGAAGACCCACGCGAATGGCTGGTGGACTTCCTGAATCAGTATTACGAAGACAACTTTATCCCGGACGAAGTCCTGTTGACCGTGGATATTGGCAATGACTTAACAAAGTTGATGGGTGAAGTCTTAAAAGAACGCTCCGGTAACAAAGTCGTTGTGCGATTTGCGACGGATGAGCGTGGTCGCAATTTGATTGATATGGCGAATGAAAATGCCAAAGCTCATTTCTTAAAATACGTCTCTAAGTCCGAAGAAAAACTTCGCGGTTTGGACGAAATCAAAGAAAAACTTTCCTTGCCAGAGCTTCCTCGCCGTATTGAGTGTTATGATATCTCGACATTCCAAGGGGCGGAGACCGTCGCTTCTCAAGTGGTCTTTGAAGATGGTGTTCCGGCGAAAGAACATTATCGTCGCTATAAAATTAAAACGGTTCAAGGCATTAACGACTTCGCCTCTATGTATGAGGTCTTGAGTCGTCGATTTAAGCATACTGAGTACGAAGATCCACAACTTATTGTGATCGATGGTGGTAAGGGGCAATTGACTCAAGCCATTCGTATTTTACAAGAGATTGGCCGTAGCGATATCCCGGTTGTGGGATTGGCGAAGGCGCGGACGGAAAGTGACTTCCAGAAGCAAGAAGTGGAGTCGACCGAGGAACGCTTCTTCCTCCCTAACAGGTCCAATCCGGTGATCTTTAAGCATAACGCGGAGGCCTTGCATATTCTGACGGGCATTCGTGATGAGGCCCATCGCTTTGCCATCACGTACCATCGTAAGCTTCGTGAAAGCAGTTCTTTGGAAAGCGAACTGGATTATGTTGTGGGATTGGGCGAAAAAAGAAAGAAAGTTCTTTTGACTCGCTTTAACTCTATTGATGAAATCAAGGGTGCCGTACCCGAAGAGATTGCAACCCTTAAAGGTTTCAACCGTGTATTGGCGGAGCGCATTCTGCTTCAATTGAATGAACCAGATGATGAAGATGCTGAGGTTGAAGAGTGAAAAGTCATGCCCTGTTAGTAGGTTTGGGAATATTCTTAAGTCGTATTGCAGGGCTGGTTCGTGAAAGAGTTTTCGCTCATTTCTTTGGAAACTCGGATGCCGGGGATGCTTTTAAAGCGGCCCTAAAAATTCCCAACTTCCTGCAAAATCTTTTTGGTGAAGGTGTGCTTTCCGCAAGCTTCATTCCAGTCTATGCTCAGCTCTTAGCAAAAAAACACGACGAAGAAGCCGCGAAGGTCGCATCTGTTATCGGCAGTCTTCTATTCCTGATGACGTCCTTCTTGGTTTTAGTGGGCGTTTTTGCAACTCCTTTCTTAATTGATCTTATTGCTCCAGGCTTCCAAGGTGAAAAGCGCGCTTTGACAATTCAGATCGTGCAGATTCTTTTCCCGGGCACGGGATTCTTGGTTATGTCGGCTTGGTGTTTGGGGATTTTAAATTCTCACCGTAAGTTTTTTCTTTCGTATGTGGCTCCCGTTATTTGGAACTTGGCAATCATCTTCACGTTGGTGATGTGGGGAAGTAAGCAGGGTCAGTATGACTTGGCGGTCACAGTTTCTTGGGGACTTGTTGCCGGAAGCTTTTTGCAGTTTGCGATTCAATTGCCTTCCGCACTTCGTCTGGGGAAAAAGATTTTTCCTTCATTGGATTTGAAATTAGACAGCGTTCGTTCCATCACGAAGAATTTTGCTCCCGTGGTTGTGTCCCGTGGTGTAGTTCAGATCAGCGCTTATATCGACAATATGTTAGCGAGCTTGCTTCCAACAGGAGCCGTTTCTGCGTTGGCCTATGCGCAAACTCTTTATCTTTTGCCCGTGAGTTTATTTGGTATGAGCGTCTCTGTGGCAGAGTTACCCGCTATGTCGCAAGCGACGGGGTCTGATTTAGAAATCAAAGAATATCTGCAAAAGCGTTTGAATCGGGGACTTGAACAAATCGCTTTTTTTGTGATTCCTTCTGCAGTCGCATTTTTCTTTTTAGGTGATTTGATTGTGGGGGCGGTTTTTCAAACAGGTGAGTTCCAGAAGGAAAACACTGATTTCGTTTGGATGGTTTTGGCTGGTTATTCTGTGGGGCTTTTAGCTACCACATTAGGGCGCTTGTATTCTTCGACTTTCTATTCATTGAAAGACACAAAAACGCCACTTCAGTTTGCGATCATCCGCGTGATCTTCACAACTATTTTGGGTGTGATCTTCGCATTCTACTTACCTGAAACCTTGGGCTTCGAACGCCAGTGGGGAACGGCCGGCTTGACGGTGTCAGCTGGATTAGCTGGTTGGATCGAATTCTACTTCCTCCGCAAATCATTGAATAAAAAAATCGGGCACACGGGATTAAAAATCCCATTCCAAATCAAAGTATGGTCCGCCGCCATTATTTCCGCATTATCAGGAGCCGCTATTGCTCGCTTCGTCCTGCAGTCCGATCTCCATGTTATCATTAGAGCCGCCATCGCTCTTTCTATCTACGGCTTACTGTACTTCGGATTAGGATACGCTTTCAAAATTGAACAAACCAAATCCGTGGCCGATAAAATCCTGCGCCGATTAGGAAGATAGATTTCACGAATCGAATGGCCGTTGCTAGTCGCTCCGATAGAAGTCGTGACAACATGATCTATGGCAAAAGATCGTAATGTCATTGCTATAGCCCGAACAAATCGTCATGTTGTAAATCTCTGTCCGATAATGCCGGCCTATTAATTTCATTTTGAGCATAGTTAAGTTTCAAGGGGATACGGCAATCTATAAAACAGTTACGAACTCAGTGGAGATTCTATGCATTGTTTCGAGGAATGCTCTTGGTTGTTCAAGGTAGGTTAACGTAACAAAACTACCGAACATCAATTTTTCTATTGAAACCCCGCTGCGATGGCGGGCTGAGGTAACTTTGGCAATGCTCCCAGTTTTTTACCGTTAAAGCGTCTTGAAAGTTCAGCAATGACGTCAGACCAATTTCCCTCCGGGCAAATATGGGACATAAGGCTGCGCGCTTTTTCTAACTCGACGAACTGCTCTTGAGTAAGTGTTAGTTCAATTCGCACTGAGCTGTCCTTTTGCGGTTTGATTTTCTCATGTGTTTCGATCGGAAGATTCATTTCCAAAGCCAAAGTCTTTTGAGTGTCGAAGGTGTTTTTATTTTCAAGCTTGCTTAAAACATCCAAGGTCTTTTGCTCTGAAATTCTTTCGCCGGATTTCTTGCTCTCATTAATACACTTCTGAACTTGCGTTAGTTGCGATAAGGTCAGCTTACCAGTTTCAATTTTCTCAGCAACGGCAGGAACCTTCTTCAAAAGACGGGCAGACTGCAATCGACGATAAGCACTGCCTTCAGAATATCCAAGGCCACGAGTAAGATAAGCATACATTCCGTCGTACCCCAGATCCGCATAAAGCTTGCGCGAATCAATCTCGGCAATATGCCACAAAACCAAATGAGTGATCTTACGCTCCGTGCGCACCAATTTTTCCATTCGAAAGATCAATTCATCATTAGAAATATTTTGAAGTGTCATAGGTACCTCTTAATCAAGGTGACTATACCACGGGATTTTTGAGGTGATTTTTCGACTTTTTCTTAACGAACACTGGTTACTTTATAGGTCGGTTAAATATCTTTATAGATGCCCGAAACTCTCTAGGTTTGATGATTTTTTGAATTGCAAGACCGGTCTTGTATTAAAAAATATTATCAAGTGAACCGAGAATTAAAGATTCAAAAAATAGCCACAAGAGAAAAGTGCATTAATTTTTGAAATCGACGCGAGGCGCCCTCGCTGCGGGGTTAGTTATAACTTCATCCTAATTTAGTGTGCAGTAAATTATTTTTCCTCTCGTGCACTTGGCTTTCTAGAAGTACAAGTACTTCTGGAGTTAAATATCCAGCAAGGGCCGAAGAGATAGATAGATAGATAGAT
>NZ_LUKD01000006.1 GCF_001592745.1 Bdellovibrio bacteriovorus | reverse complement strand
AGATAGATAGATAGATAGATCGGGCAGTAGAGCCGCACGTCATTCAGAGTAAAACATTTCTAACAGAATGTTACTCGGTCGAAATTCTTAGCGACCTGTTTGACGCAATTGCGTACTGCCACGATGGCAGTATAACCATTTATTACAAACCAAGATTTAGTCGAAATGCTCTTGACGAGTTTCCCTTGTCCGTAAAACGACCATGGTTACACGAATCCACTAATTTATTTTAAAAATGAATCTTGAATCAATATTGCACAGCCTGGGCAATGTGGAAGTGTTTGAAGGGTGGTTCATTTGTTCTCGAGGAATACGTCTAGAAAAGCAATTTAAAACCCATGATATGTTCTGCGCATTGGTGAGGTGTTGAATGTCGATTTCAAAAATGACAAACAATGAATTGGATTCAAGAATAAAAACTCTTGCGAGCAATGAACGCAAGCTTTTGAAATCTATTCTTTTCACTATATCCGAGATCGACGGTCGACGTTCCTATTTAGAGCTGGGATACCCCAGTCTTTTTGATTATCTCACCAAAGAAGTCGGTTATAGTGGAGGAAGCGCGCAAAGGCGAATTGATGCTGCTCGAATTCTTCGTGAAATTCCTGAGACAGCAGAAAAAATTGAATCTGGTGAGATAAAGTTGAACCAGATTTCGATGCTACAAAGAGCGGCAAGAGAAGTTGCTAAAGAACGTAATGTGGAAGTGAGTGCACACGATAAAAAAGAACTTTTGAGTCAAATTGCCAACCGGGGACACGAAGAGACGCAAAAAGAGATCGCCAGTTATTTTGATTTGCCCGTAATTGAAGCTCCCGTATCTAAAGTACAAGCTGACGAAAGTGTTCGCTTAGAATTCACATTGACCAAAGAACAATATGAAAAGCTGAAACAGGCACAAGCCCTTCTTGCACACTCATCATCTTCGTCTGATATTCCAAATTTTATTGAACATATTTGTGATAAAATTATCACTCAGAAAACTAAAGTTAGGCCTTTGAAAAATGAAAACGCGGATGGGTCGAGTAATGATGCCAGTGTCGAAAATTTTGTTACTGCCACCGTGGCAGTAAGCAATCGCGTCAAGAAGTTAATGCTCGCAAAACAACCCTGCTGTCAGTTCAAAATCCCATCAACAGGAAAAATCTGCGGAAGTACTTGGCTGTTGCAAGTAGATCATATTCAACCGCGCTGGAGTGGTGGTGATAATTCGTTAGAAAATCTCCAGGTACTCTGTGCCCAACATAATAGGTTGAAGTACCGTATGGAGTCTGGCCTGCGATTTAGATAAATCCAAGAGTTGATAGCGTATAGGTATATCTTGAGTACCTGTAGGAGTGAAAAATAAGAGAAAAGCCAGGACTGCTGCAATCGGAGTCTTGGCAATAGCACCTAAACCTCTTAAACAAACGCCTACTTCCCCCTCAAAATCTCCTTCGCCTTCACCCAATACTTATCCTTATCATCCATGCTCAAAGAGCCCCAATCAACCCCATCCGCAGCGGCCAATTCGACCATCTTATTAAACCGCGTCTCAAATTTCACATTCCCGCGACGTAGAATCTGTTCCGGTTCTAAATCCAAATGGCGACTCAGCTGCGCTAAAGAAAATAAAACATCCCCGAGTTCCGCCTGCACCTGTTCATCGGTGCCCTCATCGATCGCTTCACGAAGTTCGGCGAATTCCTCTTCCACCTTATTCATAGCACCTTCAGCATCTTCCCAATCAAATGCCAACTTCTCAGTGCGTTTGCCGATTTTGTAAGCGCGTTGCAAAGCGGGAAGGGGAGGCACATTCAAAGCATAAGGTGAAACAGGCGCCGCACCAGTTTGAGTAGCCGCCTTCTCAGCCTTTTTTATCTCATCCCAATTGCGAACAACTTCAGCAGAGTCCTCCACCTTGGTGTCACCAAACACATGCGGATGACGGCGTAAAAGCTTCTCTGCAATGGATGAAATCACATCTTCTAAAGTGAAAGCTCCACGTTCTGAAGCCAATTGCGCGTGCAAAACCACCTGGAAAAGCACATCTCCCAGTTCTTCCTTCATCTTTTGATCTTTTAAAGCGCCACTCGGATATTCAAGGACCTCCACCAGTTCATGGGTCTCTTCGATTGCGTACTGAGTCAAAGACTCGTGAGTCTGCTCTTTATCCCAAGGGCAGCCGTCGGGACCGCGTAGACGCGCCACGATCTCGACTAAGGACTCAATTTGACGTAAGTTAGTTGGAATTGCAGCCATAAGGAGCCTCGACTTTCTGATGGAATCTCTTCATAGCTAGCACAATTACAGAGTGATTTCGACAATTTTCGCAAAACAGGATACGGTAGAAAACTGGATATGCAGCGAGGTAAGCAAACTAAAAAAGGCGAGAGTCCTACGACTCGTGTTAACTATGAGGATCACAGTCTTAAGTTCTTAGACTGGGTGGATTCCATTGGCCTAGAGAAAACCTTCTTTGGTCGCATCGTTCAGGTGATGGAAGAAAAATTCTTCATCCGCCGTGCTGCCTTGATCTTCCTTTACTGCGTCCTTCTTTCTTACACGATTTTCTACCAATTTGATGTTCCTTATAATTTCAATGTCGGCGATGTCGCAAAATTCGATGTGGTTTCGCCAATCGGTTTTGAAATGACCGACGAGGTCACCACCGAGGAAAAGCGCTTTAAAGCCGAATACTCCGTGCCGATCGTTTACGATTACGACACAAGTGTCTTTGAAAGAGTTTCCGTCAATTTGATTCACTCTTTTAGAACCATGCGCGCTTACTATCGCGAAACGAAATGGTCATCGACACCGGCCGAGCACCGCCGTCAGGTGAAAGAGTTCTTCCAGCACAAAAAACAGTTCGAAAAAGAATTGGGAGTGGTGGTTTCTGACTTCATGTTCGAATGGCTTATTGACCTTAAATTCACTCCCAGAATTGAAGCTGTCATCATTCGTAACTTGGAAAGCTGGTACGATAAAAAGATCGCGGAAGCCCCAGATCGTTTTATCCCGGCCAATCAGGCTAGCGTTCTAGCCCGCGTCGTGCATAAAAACAACTTGGGTAAAGAGTTCCCCATCCCGCGCGAAGAAATCCAAGACCTGCAAGCGCCAGAAAATTTCGAGTTCGATTCAAAAAAAGACCTGAATAGATTTTCTGAAAGTGACCAGGCCAATCTTCTGTATTTTGCGAGATCGCTTTTAGTTCCGAATCTGACACTGAACAAACAAGAGACCGCCTCCCGCAGACAAGCCGCTCGCGATGCGGTGATTCCGGTAACCATCACGATTAAAAAGAACCAAGCCATTATTTCTCAAGGTTCCGTCATTCAGCCGGGTCAGATGGCCGTCATTAAACAAATCGAGAACATTCGCGCAGACAAACGCAAAGACATCATGGCGCTTTCAATGGCCTTGATGCTTTCCGTGGCGATTCTAGTTTTCTTCTCGTACCTAAAACGTTTCACGATGAACAAAGTGAAAATCGAGTTTAAAGATGTGACCGTGATGATGCTCATCGCGTTTGGCGCGATTCTTTTCACGAAGATCTACATGTTCATCACGGACGCGGCCTTCGCTTCAAAAATGGGGCATATCATTCCTCCGGCGATCTTCTTGTATGCGGCTCCGGTCGCAGCGGGACCTATGTTGGTGGGGCTCCTTATTTCCTACGGTGAAATCGTGTGGCTCTTCACGGCCTTCCTTTCGGTGTGCCTAGGTATCATGGTCGACTACAACTACAGCTTCATGTTTGTCAGCTTGGTCGGTGGTATCGCGGCAGCTCGCGGGGTTTTCAACTGCAAAACTCGTAACGACATTTACTTCGCTGGCGTCAGAACGGGCGTAGTCAATGCCCTGATGATCGCGTTCATTTTAACGATGACGAAGTTTGATCAAGAGGGCGGACTTAAGGAAATCCTTCTTTCAATCCCGGCGGGGTTCTTGGGTGGTATCTTCAGCGCGCTCGTCACGATGATGTTCATTCCGTTATTAGAATCTATCTTCAATTACACGACGGACGTAAAACTTCTTGAACTCAGCAATTTAAATCATCCGCTACTGAAAGAGATGATCGTCAAGGCTCCGGGAACCTATCATCACTCCATGATGGTGGGTTCGATGGTGGAGGCCGCAGCTGAAGAGATCGGCGCCAATCCGCTCTTAGGTAAAGTCATGTGCTACTACCACGATATTGGGAAGATGGAACACGCGAACTACTTCATCGAAAATCAAAAACCAGGACACAATCCTCACGATCATATTTCTCCGTTCATGAGTAAGACTTTGCTAGTGGCGCACGTGAAAGACGGTATCGAGATGGGGATGGCTTATAAATTAGGTAAGCCGATCTTAGACGGTATCGTTCAGCATCACGGAACGACGTTGATTTCGTATTTCTACAACAAAGCTTTGGATCTAAAAAAAGAAGACGACCCAGAAATCAGCGATCAAGACTTCCGTTATCCAGGTCCTAAACCTCAATTCCGTGAATCCGCGCTCTGCATGCTTGCTGACAGTATCGAAGCGGCAGCGCGTTCCCTCGATGAACCTACGCCCGCACGTTTGCAAAACATCGTCCGAAATATCATCCAAAGAAAATTCTCGGATGCACAGCTGGACGAGTGTAATCTGACCCTGAAAGATATTTCCAAAGTCGAAGCCGCCTTCGTGCGCATTCTTCTAGGTATTTACCATCAACGTATCGACTATCCGCGCAGCGCGGGTGGTGGATTGGGCGACACCAATGCAACTTCTGATCGTTAATGAATCTAAGCACGCCGTGCCTCGAAAATTTATCACCGAGTGGATGGAAGAAGTGGTCGGTGAGCTTAAAAAACGTCGCATTCTTAAAGCCGCTCACGCGAAAAAAGAACTGACTTTGGTGTTCTTAGATAAAAAGCCCGCGCAGAAAATCAATTTCGAGTTCCGCGGAAAAGACTACGCCACAGATGTTCTTAGTTTTGACTCGATGGACCCGATTTCTTTCGGGGAACTTGTCATGTGTCCTGAAGTTCTAAAGCGCCAGGCAAAGGAACATAAACTCAGCTTTCAACATGAATTGGGATACATGCTTTTGCATGGAGTTCTTCATTTATTGGGCTATGACCATGAGACCAATGAAAAGGACGCCAAAGAAATGTTCGACCTCCAGGACGCTGTTTTCGAAAAGCTTTTGAAAAAACTTTCTGCCTAAATCAGGCTCAATTCTTCTATATTGCTGCTTAAGATCAAAAAATAAAAGATCCCCTCGGAAAGGACACTTTGCGCTCCTTGATTTGATCAAGTTTTAAGCGAAACCGGGGTGGGTCCATCAGTTTCCGCTCTGAAACTTGTATATTTCGCAATTCGTCGAACGAGTACACCCTGGCATCGAGATTGTAATAGGGAAGTAGTGTTCTCCCTTGTCGCCTCCGAGAGCTTTCCCCTCCCTGCTCGCGGAGGCGTTTTTCTTGACAGACTAGGTCCCCCAGATACACTGGGGCCTATGTCTATCGTTACTGAATCATCGGAAATCAAAAGCAGAATCGGCGCTCTCGAAAGTTTCTCGACGGAACTTCGGGGGTATCTTTGACCTAGATAAAAAGAAAAAGCGTCTTGACGAGCTTGCGATCCAAGCCGAAAACCCCGCGCTGTGGGAAAAGCCTGCAGAAATGCAAAAACTCAATAAAGAAAAGACCCTGCTTGAAAGAGCCGTGGGAGAGTTTGATTCTTTCGCCAATCGCCTGAGCGATGCCAAAGTTCTTTTGGAAATGGCAATGGAGGCTCAAGATGAGGGCAGCTTCAGTGAAGTGAAAGCCGAAGTCGATTCGTTAGAAAAATACGGCCAAGATTTAGAATTAAAACGAGTTCTCAACGGCGAACTTGATACCAACAGTGCTTACTTATCGATCAACTCTGGCGCCGGCGGGACCGAGTCCTGTGATTGGGCCGAGATGCTGCTTCGTATGTACACACGCTATGCCGACAAGCACGGCTATAAAGTCAGCGTTGTCGAGATGACCGAAGGCGAAGGCGCGGGCATCAAATCCTGCACTCTTTTAGTCGAAGGACCTTACGCCTATGGTTACTTGAAAGCCGAATCGGGCGTTCATCGTCTGGTGCGTATTTCTCCGTTTGACTCCAATGCTCGTCGACACACTTCTTTTGCGTCCGTGTTTGCATGGGCCGAGGTCGACGACGACATCAATATTGAAGTTCGTCCGGAAGACACGCGCGTTGAAACTTTCCGCTCTAGTGGAGCCGGTGGACAGCACGTGAATAAGACCGACTCTGCCGTTCGTATGTATCATATTCCGACAGGCATCGTAGTGTCCTGCCAAATGGAACGTTCGCAAATCCAAAATAGAGAAAAGGCGATGAAGATGTTGAAAGCGCGCCTTTACGAATTGGAAATTGAAAAGCGCAACGCGGAAAAAGACGCGATGAACTCGCAGAAAAAAGCTAATGAATGGGGATCGCAAATCCGTTCGTACGTGATGCATCCTTACCAAATGGTGAAAGACCACCGCACGGACTTTGAAACCAATCAAGTGGACGATGTGATGGATGGAGATTTAGATGGCTTTATCATGGCTTATCTAAAATCCCAAATCACCACAGAGGCGAAACCTCAGTGAATAAGTCCTTAATGTGGATTGCATGGCGACTTTTGATTTCTCGGAAAACTCTTTTCGGGGGATCAGCACCGTTATCTCTTTTGGGACTTGTTTTAGGAGTGGCGGCTCTAGTGGCATCGATGGCCGTGATGAGTGGTTTTGAATCCACGCTGAAGCATGCGATGGCCGATGTTTCCGGACACGCTCAAGTTGTAAAGCGCTCGCGTTTTCCTGATGACTATAAAGAACTTGAAGAGCGGATTAAAAAAGCAGAGCCCACATTGGTGGGGTCTTCACGCTTCGTCTTTATTGAAGCGGTTCTAGCTCATCAAGGAAAAATCTCTGGAATCCTGATTCAGGGTGTGGACACTCAAGAAGTTGGAAAAGTTTTAAATTTCAAAAGTCGTGTGATGAGTGGCTCAGTCGATTTAAGTTCTTCATCCGAGGCCGAGGTTCCGTTGGTTTTGATGGGTAAGGGCCTGGCCGCAAAAATGAATTTAAAAGTCGGTGATCGTTTTCGTGTGGTCGTTCCTGTTGCTGACGCCGTAGATCCGTCAAAATTCCAGCGCCGTGTGGGGGAATTCCAACTGCAAGGCATTCTGGATTTAGGAAAATACGATTGGAACGAAAGATTCATTCTCAGCGATCTTGCAGCGACACAAAAACTAGCTGACATTGGTGATCGCTATTCCGGTTTACTTCTGCGATTTGAAGACGTGGACTATGCACGCCAAGCTGCTTTCAATTTAAGTCATGTCTTGGGTTCACCATACTGGGTGCGCGACTGGAGAGACTCTAACGAAAATCTTTTCGAAGCCGTCAGCGTAGAACGTCCCGGAATTTTCTTTGTTGTTTTGATTATCACTTTGGTGGCGGCGTTCAACGTCTCGTCCACGTTGCTGGTGAACGTTGTTCGTCGCTATAAAGACATTGCGATTTTAAAAACCGTCGGTCTTTCGCGAAAAGACATTATTAAGATCTTCGCCTTCCAAGGGCTTTTCATGGGCGGGATTGGTTTGTTCTTTGGGTTTATCTTAGGATTTATTCTTTGCCTGCTCTTCAACTTCGCGCAAAGTCGTTTAGGGCTTGTTGCCGGTGAAGTTTATCGTCTGGATTCTATCGACGTGAACATCCGTTTTGTTGATTCCATCGCGATTGTTATCGCTACACTTTTGATTTGTTTCATCGCCACATTGGCGCCAGCTCGTCGCGGCGGCCGATTGAACCCAGTAGAAGGGCTTCGCAATGAATGACACTCATGTATTTTTAAAAGCCGTTGATATTCACAAATCCTACAGCCAGGGCACGGGGGAATTAGAAATTCTTCGTGGAATCAGCCTAGAAATCAAAGAGGGCGAAGCTTTGGCCATCCTGGGATCCTCAGGAGCAGGTAAAAGTACGCTCCTCCAAATCATGGGAACTTTGGATCGTCCAAATAAGGGCGAACTTTTTTGTGAAGGCCGCGATCTTTTGGCGATGAGTGATGATGAGTTGTCTCGTTTTCGTAACGCAGAAATGGGATTTGTATTCCAGTTCCATCATCTGTTAGGCGAGTTCACGGCCTTAGAAAACATCATGATCCCTTGTCGCGTGGCGGGTGAAGCCCCGAAGGCGGCACGTGAAAAAGCTTTGCATCTTTTAGAGTTCATGGGTCTTGCTGAGCGTCGAGAACATTATCCCAATCAACTTTCCGGCGGGGAGTTGCAGCGGGTCGCGATTGCGCGTGCCTTGGTGCGACATCCGAAGATTCTTTTCGCCGACGAACCCACAGGAAATTTGGATTCGCAGACGAGCGGAAAGATTCAAGAGTTGTTCTTCCGCCTGAAGGAAGAAATGAAGCTCGCGTTGGTGGTGGTGACGCATGATTTGACCTTTGCGACAAAGTTTCCAAAAGTATACCGAATGAAAGATGGAGTGTGGGTCTGAGTGCGGAGGCGCCTAACTGCGCGCTTTTCCTTGGAAGCGCGGCGCGTCTTCTTTGACAGGACCTTGGTCTTAAGTTACGATTCCCCAATAAATTTGTAAGTACGCAGAAATCTTATAGATTTTCGAAAAACGCCTGGCGGGGAATAGACTTTGAGTAAGCTTCTTTGTGCATTGTTAATCACTTCGTTATCTTCGACGGTTTGGGCAGCCCCAGCTAAGAAGAAAACCGCTAAAAATTCTAAAGCTCCCGTGCAAGCGGCAGCTCCAGTTTCTTCAGGTCTGACGATCAAAAATATTGAAGTCACTGGAAATCGTAAAATCGAAAAGGATGCGATTCTAACCAAGATCACTTCCAAAGTGGGCGGAGAGTATTCTGCACTCAGCCTGCGCGAAGACGTCGAAGCTCTTTTTAAACTAGGATTTTTTAACGACATCGAAGTGGACCGCCAAGTTTCTGGTAAAGACGTCACTCTGACATATAAAGTTTTAGAAAAACCATCCGTCGTCGAAATCACCTATGAAGGTAATAGCGAAGTAAAATCAGAAGACATCGCCGACGCGACAGGAATTAAGCCCTACCAGCTTTTGAATATGGCGAAAGTAAAAGAAGCCGTTGAAAAAATCCAAAAGCTTTACGAAGACAAGGGTTACTTCTTAGCAAAAATCGAAGCTGAAGTACAAAACATCAACAAAGACGAAACCGTTCGTTTGGTGTTTAAGATTCGTGAAAACGACAAAGTAAAAGTAAAAAAGATCACGTTCCTGGGAAATCAAGCCTTGGGTGATGGCCAGTTGAAATCAAAAATGCTCACCCAAGAGGGCGGATTCTTCTCGGGACTTTCTGGTTCTGGTCAATACAAACAAGAGATGTTCGAGCGTGACGTGCAAATCCTTCGCTTCCTTTACTGGAATCAAGGTTACGTGCAAGCCAAAGTCGACCGTCCCCAAGTGACGGTGACTCCAGATAAAAAGAACATCTACATCACCATCCGTATCGAAGAGGGCGAGCAGTACGATGTTGGTGAAGTCGATTTTGCTGGCGACATCTTGTTCCCAAAACAAGAGCTTTATGAAGCGATCAAGATCGATGACAACGGCGTCTTTGCTTACGATGTTCTTCAAAAAGACATCAGTGAGTTGACGGCGAAATACGGTGATCTAGGTTATGCCTATGCCAACGTGATTCCTCGTACGGCGTTTAATGCTAAAGAACGTAAAGTGAATTTGATCTTTGAATTCGACAAGGGATCTAAAGTTTACTTCGGCAAAATCAACATGATCGGAAACTCCAAGACGCGCGATAAAGTCATCCGTCGTGAATTAAAAATCCACGAAGGGGAGCTTTACAACGAAACACGCCGTCGTCAGTCTTTGGAAAACATCCAACGCTTGGGATACTTCGAAGAAGTGAACTTCAAAACTTCGATCGATCCAGAGCGCACAGAAGTGATGAATGTCGACATCGCCGTGAAAGAAAGAAACACCGGACAAATTCAATTGGGTGCTGGTTACGGAACATCACAAGGTTTCACTTTGCAAGGTTCGATCAATCAGGCGAACTTCTTGGGTAAAGGACAAAACTTAGGTGCGTCTTTGAACCTAAGTAATACAGGAAGCTATTACAGTCTTTCTTTCACCGAGCCTTACTTCAACGACACTCTTTGGTCTGTCGGTGGAGACCTTTATCAAAGTGCCAACTCCGCACGTGCCGACTACGATGAAAAACACACCGGTGGAGCCATCCGTTTCGGTCACCCGTTGGCCGAGTTCACGCGTGGATACTTGCGCTACAAATACGATGATACTCAGCTGGAAGAAAAATTCGATAGTGAAGAGCAGTCTTTAACGGACCGCGATTTATTCCCTCTAGAAACAGCATCGGGTGTCACTAGCTCTATCACGGCAACGATTGATTATGACACTCGTAACGACCGTCAAATGCCGACGAAAGGGATGTATGCGAGTGCGTCTTATGAGTACGCAGGTCTAGGTGGAGACTTGAAATTCACTCGCATGAACACGAATTTCCGCTACTACAAAAACCTGTTCTGGGATGTGGTGTGGCGAAATAACATCAGTTACGCGCGCATTGATTCTTTAGAAGGCCAAGACGTGCCGTTCAGTGAATTGTATCTTCTTGGTGGTCCTTATTCTCTGCGTGGTTACCGTTCGTACCGTGTGGGAAAAATGAAACTATCCAACAAGATCAAAGCTAAGATTATCGCGGACAACCCAGGTATTAGTGACGAAGAAGCCACAAAACGTGCGATGCGTTTCTACGGTGGTACTCAACAGGCGATGTACCAGACGGAATTACAGTTCCCTTTAGTTAAAGATGCTGGCATCATGGGTGCTGGATTCTTCGACGTCGGTGCTGCGGATGATATCCTATCAGAGGATAATTTCTACGCAGACGTTGGCTTCGGTATCCGCTGGTACTCTCCGATCGGGGTCTTGCGTTTCGAATGGGGCTTCCCACTGAACCGCGATCCGCTCTACCACGACGCAACAGTGTTCGAGTTCTCGATCGGGCCTAGTTTCTAGCGCGCGAACGCGCAGGAGGTCGTAGCGCCTCTGGCGCGGAGACTGGACTAGCTCGGCCTCGCAGAGAGTAACAAAGAATTTAGTTTTAAACCTTTAAGGAGGATTGATGAAAAAAATGTTGATCGTGCTAAGCATGCTTATGACGGCATCCTTCGCACACGCGGAAGCAAAAGTAGGTTACGTGGATATGCAAAAAGCTATTCAATCTACTTCTGCAGGTAAGAAAGCAAAAACGGAACTTGAAGGCGAGTTCAATAAAAAGAAAAAAGAACTCGAGAAGAAAGAAGCTGATTTGAAGAAAATGGGCGAAGACTTGGAAAAGAAAAAGTCTGTTCTTTCTGAAGATGCTCTAGGTAAAAAACAAGCGGAATTCCAAGAAGAAATGTTGAAGTACCGTGATGTTGTTGGCAAAAGCCAAGTTGAAATCCAAAAGAAAGAGCGTGAACTCACAGCTCCTATCTTGGAAAAAATGAAAAAAGTCATCGCTAAAATCGCGAAAGACAAAGGCTACACAATGGTGATTGAGAACTCTCAGATGGTGCTTTATGCAACACCTGAGGCGGATTTAACACAAGAAGTGATCGCGGCCTTCGAAAAAGAAAAGTAGATCTCGGATAAAAACGAAAGGGCCTGCAAAGGCCCTTTCTAGTTTAAGGTAAAGTACTCATGGCAAATTATAAAGTTCATCCAAGCAGTGTCATCTCTCCCGAAGCTGAAATAGCAGACGATGTTGAAATCGGTCCTTACTGCTTGATTCAAGGTAAAGTTAAAATTGGTAAAGGCACGTTAGTAGAAGGTCATGTGACCTTGGGTTCTCGCCACGGTATTCTGGAAATCGGCGAAAACAATCACTTCTCTCCAGGTGCCGTTATCGGTGGTCCGCCACAAGACGTTTCTTACAAAGGCGAACCGACAAAATTGGTTATCGGAAAAAATAACACCTTCCGTGAATTCACAACGGTGAATATCGGAACTCCTAAAGGTGGCGGCGTCACTTCCATTGGCGACAACTGTCTTTTGATGGCTTACACGCACATCGGGCATGACTGTCATATCGCGAACAATGTGGTGATCGTGAATGGTTGCCACTTGGGTGGTCACTGTGAAATCGAAGAAAACGTAACTATCGGTGGGGTTTCCGCTCTGAACCAGTTCACAAAAGTCGGTCGTGGTGCTTTCATCGCGGGTTCTTCGATTGTGAACAAAGACATTCTTCCGTTCTCTCGCGCGCAAGGTAACTACGCGACGATCCGTGCGACAAATAAGATCGGTCTTTCTCGTAAAGGCTTCCCACGTGAAGAAGTCGCGAATGTCCACAAAGCCATTCGTATCATCATTATGGGATCTCACACGGTGGACGAAGGTATCGAGCGTATCAAACAAGAATGCGTTATGAGTCCTAACATTGAATACTTCATCAACTTCATTAAGTCTTCGAAACGCGGTATTGCTGTAGATAGAAGCCCTAAAGGATGGCAGGACGATGACTAGTCAGAAATTGCGTGCCGCTGTGATCGGCGTGGGTTACTTAGGTAATTTTCACGCTCAGAAATATAAAAACAATCCCCACGTCGAACTTGTGGGAGTCTGTGATCACTTCCCCGCACAAGCAGATAAGATTGCGGCAGAGTTGGGAGTTAAAAGCTTTCATCGTCCGCAAGATTTGCTTGGACAAGTAGATCTGGTGACTGTAGCTGCTAGCACCTTAAGTCACTACGAAGTGGCAAAAATGTTTTTGCAAAACGGCGTGCACGTGAATGTTGAAAAACCAATCACGGCGACAGTACCTCAAGCCGAAGAGCTTGTGGCTTTAGCAGAAAAAAATAATTTGAAATTAGCTGTGGGTCACATCGAACGGTTCAATCCTTCTGTGGTGGAAGTGAAGAAAAATCTTAAAAAACCGCGTTTGATCGAACTGACTCGCATGGCGACTTACAAAGCGCGCGGCGCCGATGTCAGTGTGTTGCATGACCTGATGATTCACGATATCGACATGTTGTTCTTCTTAAGCGGTACAAGCGAAATTGAATCTATGATTGGAACGGGTTCTAAACTTGTTTCCAAAGAACTCGACACGGCCTCGGTAACTATCAAGATGAAAAACGGTGTGGTGGGCGTGATCAACGTCAGCCGTGTTTCTTCGACGATGACTAGATCCGTGCGTGTGATCGAAGACGATTTCACTCTATTCGCCAACACGGGAGTTCATGAGCTTGAAAAAGGCGAAAAGGGACCCGGCGGAGACGAACTTGTAAAGTACACGAAGTGGACTTTAGAAAAAGCGGATGCTCTTCAAAAAGAAACCGACGCCTTTGTCGATGCTGTTATCAATAATAAAAAACCTGTGGTTACAGGAGTCGATGGTCTGGTTGCTTTAAAAGCAATTGAAGACGTGCAAAGAATGATCGAGGGCTAATGGATCAGGTTCTGTTTGTCGCGGCGGAAGCCTCTAGCGTCACCTATGCTCAAAGAATTCTCGAAGCTTGGAAAAAGCAGGGACGTCATATTCATGCTTTCGGTGTCGGCAGTCAGGACATGGAAAACATTGGCTTTGAACGTTTAGGAAAATCGGAAGAGATGGCAGTCGTAGGGGCGGCAGAAATCATCGCTCAATACAGCCACCTCAAAGGTGTTTTTGATAGCCTTGTCGCCGAAGCTGAAAAACGTCGTCCTAAAGTCGCCATCGTGATGGATTACCCAGAGTTCAACTTGATGCTTTCTAAAAAGCTTCATGCGATGGGCATTCCGGTTGTGTACTATATCTCTCCGCAAGTGTGGGCGTGGCGCAAAGGTCGTGTAAAGACGATCAAGAAGTACTGCAAAGAAGTCTTCGTTCTTTTTCCATTTGAAGTTCCGTTCTATGAAGAGCACGGTGTTCCGGTTGAGTTCGTAGGGCATCCTCTATTGGATGAGCTTGATGACAAACTTCTTAACGACAAAGAGTATCTCAAAATTCATCGCAATCAGTGTGGTATCCGTGATGATGAAATCGTTTTGGGTCTGATGCCGGGAAGCCGTCGTTTAGAATTAAAACAGCACTTTCAAATTCAGTTGGATACAGCCCGTGTGCTTGCTAAAAAATATCCGAACCTGAAAGTCGTGATCTTGACGGCTCCGACGTTCACGAAAGAAAAAATGCAAGAGTACCTGGAAGACTTCCGTCTGCCTTACGTGCTTTTGAAGGACGAACCTTTCCGTATGATTCATCTTGTGGACATGATGCTCGTGGCTTCGGGAACAGCGACACTGCAAGTGGGTATTTTGAAAAAACCGATGGTCATCATGTATCGCATGAAATGGCTGACGGGAGTTTTCGCCAAACTCGTGGTGCGCGGAACGAAGTATTTCGGTCTCGTGAATTTGATTTTGAACAAAGAAGCCGTGCCGGAAAGATTCCAATCGGAAGTAAATCCAGAACATCTGGCTTCTTTGTTAGAAAAATATATCGTGGATCCTGCTTACAAAGCGCAGGTCATTCATGACTTGGAAGAGCTTAGAAAATATCTTGGCGACCGCGGAGCCACTCAGCGTGTTGTGAAAGCATTGGATAAATATTTAACAAAATGAAGTATTACTTAAAGCCTTTTTCTTTTCTGTATAACCAAGTTGTCGGAGTCAAAAACTCTCTGTACAGCCGTGGAGTGATCAGTGTCTACAAAGCACCGGTCCCTGTGGTGAGTATCGGAAATCTGACAGTCGGGGGCACAGGAAAAACGCCTATCACCGACTATTGCTTAAAAGCTCTGGTCGCTGAAGGGAAAAAGGTGGCTGTCATCAGTCGGTCTTATCGTGCGGATGTCGAAAGCCCGTCGCAAGTGGATGTCGGTCATCCGTTTGCAGCACGTTATTACGGTGATGAGCCGGTTCTGCTTGCTCAAGCCAATCCTCAAGTGGCTGTCTTTGTGGGCCCCAGTAAATGGCAGACGGCGAAGTACGCTGTCAGCAAAGACCAGTTCGATTTACTTATTGTCGATGACGGTTTTCAACATCGCAAATTGCATCGCGATCTCAATATCGTGATTTTGGATGCGACAGAAAATATCGAAAATTACGCGGTTCTTCCAGAAGGCCGTGCCCGTGAATCTTGGGCGGGAGTGGACCGAGCAGATGTCTTGGTTCTTTCCAAATGCAATTTGGCTCCCGATGCCGATTTGAAAGTTCTGGAAAGCCGCCTGCCTAAAGATAAAGAAGTTCTTTATCTTGGTTATCAAATCAATCATCTGAAAAATGTCGCTACCAAAGCGGTGATCGCTCGCGAAGAACTTCAAGGAAAATCCTTATTCCTGGTGTCGGCGATCGCTCGTCCGGATGTTTTTGAAAAAATGATGAGAAATATCGGAGAGGTTTCTAAAAAAAGTCTGCACTACCGAGATCATCATCAGTATACGGCAGCCGATGTGGCACGCATTGAAGATGAGTTCCGCAAATCCAAGGCTGATTATCTTATCACGACCGAAAAGGACGCGGTGAAACTGCGCCAGCTTTTCTCAGACTCCTCGCTGCTATGGAGCGCCTCTTTAGAGGTGGCCGAGCAGGGAAAGAAGGGACGTCTTCATGAACTTATTAGTCAAATTCTTCGTTAGTGTAATGAGCTTTTTTAGCTCGATGTTTCCTCGCACCTGGCTTCGTAAATCGGGCTCATGGGTAGGGTTTCTTTGGTTTGATGTCTTCGGTTTTAGAAAACAAATCGTGCTGAATAATTTGCAGATCGCCTTCCCCGAATGGAGTGAAGAACAAAAACTCAAGGTCGGGCGCGAGTCCGTTTATAATTTGGGCTATAATTTCGGGGAATTTTTCTTCATCCCATCTTTGTCGCAAAAATGGCTGGATAAGAACGCCGTTTTTGAAGGCTGGGAAAATATTGAAAAGGCCCGCGCCGGTGGGAAGGGAATGTTCTTCCTGACGTTGCACTTAGGAAACGGGGACCTGGCGGCAAACACGCTGGTCATGAAAGGTCAGCCGACTTACATCATCACTAAGAAATTTAAAACTCAGTGGTTCAACGATTTGTGGTTTGCCACTCGCGGAGCTAAAGGTGTTCAGTACATCGACGCTCACGGCCCGAACAATGCTTTTGAGATTTTAAAAGCGCTTAAGAAAAATGCCGCAGTGGTGTTCGTGTTAGATCAATACATGGGAAAACCTTACGGAGTCGCGACGACGTTCTTCGGAAAACGCACGGGCACCGCCTATGGTCTAGCTCTGTTTGCGCAAAAGACGAAGGCTCCTGTTCTGCCGATTTACACCTTCGAGGGCCCTGATAAAAAACTGCATGTAGTTATTGAACCAGCTATAGACACATCTCAAAGTGTGTCCGAAGATAAAGATCAGACTATCTTGAACCTGACACAGTCCTTCAACAACAAATTGGAAGAGATTGTGCGTAAGCACCCTGAACAATGGATGTGGGTGCATCGTCGATGGAAGGATTTTTAGTGAAAGTGCCAAATCTTCTGGGATCAATCGTTGCGGTGATGTTTTTGGCTTCTTGTTCATCTTCGGTTTTGAAGTATGAAAAATCCGAGAATCTAAAAAAGAACGACGAGTTCGAAAACGCAGTCTCGATTGTAAAACCAGAAGCACCGGCTCCGGCACCGGCGGATCCGACTCAGCCGGCGGAAACGGCGGCGGCTCCGGTGACCACGGCTCCAGCTCCAAAGACTCCCGAGAAATCTTCAAGTAAGTCTACGGCGTCTTCTAGTAAAGGCGCTACGACAAAATCAAATTCATCGAAGGCTTCTTCCTCTGGAGCAGCTTCGGCGTCTGCGGTCTCTACCAAAAAAGACTCAAAGAAGAGTTCAGCAAAATCTGCGAAGTCTGCTAAGGCTGAACCTGCAAAAGCAGAGGCTCCTGCGACTCGTCAGCCAGACATTGAAGACTCTGTGGGATTTGAAGGCGCTAGCCGCCGTCCATTGAAAGATCCCTTCCGCGTGGGTGAAGAAGTCGTGCACGATGTTCACTACTTCAAAGTGTCCGCAGGTGAGCTTCGTTTAAAAGTTGAGCCCTTTGCGATGGTGAATAATCGCAAGTCCTATACATTCGCTATCGAAATCAAAACAAGTAAGTTGTTCAATAGTTTCTATAGCGTTGATGACCGCGTAGAAACTTTTGTGGATTTTGAAGACCTAGTGCCGCGTGTTTTCCAATTGCATGTCAAAGAGTCGAAGCAACTTCGCGAAGCCAAGATGCTTTTTGATACCGAAAAGAACACCGCGACTTTCTGGGAAAAGAAAGTGACTAAAGAAGACGGAGAAGAAGAAAAGCGCCAACAATGGGACATTCTTCCATTCACCCAGAATGTGTACAGCGCCGTCTACTACATGAGAAACTTCCAATGGGAGACTGGAAAAGAATATTCCTTCCGCGTCGCCAACGATAATGAAAATCTCGTTTTTTCCGGTAAAGCCATTCGCCGTGAAGTTCTCGACACTGAACTGGGCCCCATGAAGGCGATCGTGATTCAGCCCAATATCGTCCTCAAAGGGAAGTTCAAACCTATCGGCGATAACTTCATCTGGTTGTCCGACGACGACAGAAAATACGTGTTACGTATCGAATCCAAAATCAAAATCGGAACCTTGGTTTCCGAAGTGGTCTCAATCAATCCTGGCAAGCCGTAGCTGACTCGGAGCTGTTCGACCCATTCGGGTAGTCACAATCGATCTCGGATCGTCTCCATTCTTCGGACAAACCGTAGTGGTCTCTTGATTGCCGCTCGATCAGTAAAGATAGCTCTTGATTGGATTGGAACCCTCTAAGGTTTTACATTTCTCAGTGCATTTTGAAGAGGAGCCGTGTGGAATTTCCATAACGCTGATGCTTACTGCCATCGGGGCAGTAGATTAAAATACCAACGCAGCTGGTGAAATGCTCACCCCGCTAGGTCTCTTTCACTTCTGCCAGCGCTTGACGTTCCAGCTCAATCAACGACGGATGTTTCAACATCATCTGACGATATTCTTCAGCGGTACCCGAAAGCGTCACGCCGTAACTTTGAAAACGGAATACCACCGGCGCATAAAAGCAATCCGCAATCGACCAATCGCCAAAAAGATAGGGTCCGCTTGCGGCATGAGCGCTTCGGCATTCACTCCAGATTTGTTCGATGCGCTGAATGTCGGCAGAAATATCCGTGGCATCTTTCATGATTCTTTTTGCGATATTGCCTGGCATCGCTTTACGAAGTTCGGCAAAACCGGAGTGCATTTCCGCGACCACCGATCGTGCCCAAGCACGAGACTTCAGCTCTTGCGGCCACATTCTCTTTTCAGGATATTTTTCATTCAGATATTCCAAAATTGCCAGCGAATCCCAGATCGTTAAATCTCCATCGATCAAACAAGGAATGCGTCCTGACGGGGAGTACTTCAAAATTTCCTTCTGTGTCGAAGGCTTATCTAAAAGCACCACAGTCTCGACAAACGGAATGTTGAAAGAGTGAAGCGCCAGCCAAGCGCGCCAAGACCAAGTGGATAGATTTTTATCACCAATAATTAATTTCATAACAGTCCTCGAGTTGAAATACCGGGAACACAGACTCATCCCATATTAAATGAATAAGTTAGGCAGATGTATCAAAATTTTCGGAATAGATCTGCTGGATCTATGAATCGCCCTACACAAAATCTTTACTTCCTCAGCGCATCACTCTGCAAACGCTGATGTGCCAAAGTTTCGACTTCCTTCGCTAAGAACAGATTTTGCGCAAGCACACGATAAAAATTCTGCTGGCCGATTTCCAAAAAAACAGAATCCTGCTGCGTCGTCACGGTGGCCGTTCGTTGGCCGCCACTCATCAACAAAGAAATCTCGCCAAAGCAGGAACCTTGCCCAAGAACGTTGATGTTTTTTCCGCGCTGACTGATAACGACATTTCCTTGGACCAAAATATAACAGGCATTTCCCGGTTGTCCCTCTTGGAAAAGGGTCTGATGCGCTGGGGCCTGTTTCAATGTCCCGGAAAAAATCAAACTGTCCAAACTTTCATTCGGCAGATCTTTAAAGAAAGGGGATGAGGCCAAAGCCTGCAGTACCCAGAAACGATGCTGTAGACTTTGTGCTTTATCGGTCTTAATAAGTTGATCAAACTCTGGTAAGTGACGAACACGCAGGACTTCGCAGCCCATCGTGGTGATCACATCAGCCGTGCGAGGCTGATTTAAAAGAAAACTTCTTTCACCGAAGATGGAACCACTGCTTAAAGTCGCCACCAGTTGCCGACGTTTCTCGTCTAGCACGCGATAAATCGAAGCATGGCCTTTTAAAAGAATGTACAGATCCCGATCGTGCTGTCCCGCTTGTGTGATGCGAGTGTTTGCAGGAACTCGCAGACGTTCGGATTTTTGCAAAAGAAACTGCGCCAGCTGCGGTTCTAAAGATCGAAAGAAGGGGAGATCCTCGGCTCGTACGGACGTCGCTGTGCCGGGAGCAAAAGACGCCGATTGAAAACGGACCTCTTTTGGAGCAAGGCCTGAAAAGTAATTTTTAAAGGAGGCATTCATCAGAATTCCTTCCTCCACTAAAAATTGCAGCAATGAATAAAGCTCTCGAAAACTGACAAGCCATCCTTGTCCCAGGAAGAATTGAATCATCCCCTCGATGGAGCCTGAGTTTCTTAAAACATCCAAATATGAATAGTGCAGCGAATGCAGCCGGTAACTTTGACGGGTTTCAAGCACTGTCAGAGTTCCGCCGTCACCGGAAGGGGAAAGCTGCAAAGGTTTTAACTGGACCATTTCTTTTTCAAGCTTCATGCAACAGTCGTATCGGATAAAAACAGCTTTTAACTTACCGAACTTAAGTCTTGAAAGCGGATCCAGACTCGAGTCGATATGAAAACTCATCATACAATAAATTATGGCCATTACTGACTGTCGACATTTCTCGGGATACAAGCCCTGTGCAAAAAACTCAGACTGTACTCACAGTTGTCCTAAGAAAGACATTCCGCAAATATCTTTGCTGATCGTTCACTTGGGGGCTCTTGGCGCCGTCGTTCGCAGCACTTCGCTTTTAAAGGCCCTGAAACGTAAGTACCCAAGTTCGATGATCACCTGGGTGACAGATGCTCCGGCTCATCACTTGCTTAAAAATCATCCGGCTATTGATCGCGTGCTGACGACTGGTGAAGCCGATCTTTTGCAGTTGGGCGCTCTGGAATTTGAAGTCGCCTTCGTGATTGATAAATCTTTAAAAGCCGCGGGCGTACTGAAGCGCACCTCCGTAGATCAGGTTTTCGGATTCAAAGTCGATACTAGAAATGGGGCTATTCTTCCCGCGACAGAAGCAGCGACGGAATTGTGGGAGCTAGGACTTAACAATCACAAAAAATTCTTTGAAAATAAAAAACCCGAAACTCAGCTGATGATTGAGGCCCTGGAACTGGGACCTTATCAAAGAGATGACTACTGGCTGCCTTTGACGACGGACGAAGAAAATCTTCGCCAGCAGCGACGGTCTGCGTTCCTCGCGAAAAATAATAAAAGCTACGTTATCGGGTTAAACACGGGTTGCAGCAATGTGATCTCGTATAAGAAACTCACCGTTGAATATCACCGCGATCTGATCCGCCGTCTTCATCAGGAATTTCCCGAAGCGGAAGTGGTTCTTTTAGGTGGACCTGAAGATACGAAACGAAACCAAGAAATTGCGCAAGATTTAAACGTCATTTCCACCGCTACCGAGTCGGGCCTTAGAGATGGCTTGGTCAGTGTTGCCGCTTGCGATATCGTGGTTACCGGAGACAGCCTTGGAATGCACATGGCCATCTCCCAAAAAGCGCAAGTGATCGCATGGTTCGGGCCGACTTGTGCTCATGAAATAGACCTTTACGATCGGGGAGTTCACATTCTGACGAAAAGCCCTTGCAGCCCGTGCTGGAAGAGGACTTGTGAAAAAAGCATTATGTGCTACGATCAAGTGTCTTTAGAGGAAATAGTGAATGCCCTTAAATCTAGTCGTGCAAACAGCCTTTCTTGGAGATCTTCTGCTCTCCATTCCGCTGCTGAAGAAGTGCCGGGAGCAGTGGCCCCAGCATAAGCTTGCACTCGTCTGTCGTAAGGGATTTGGCGATTTTTTTCTTAAAACTCATCTCGTAGACCAAGTTTTTGAAATCGAAAAAGGAAATGCGGACTCCTACGCCAAAATCGTAGAGCATATTCGTTACGTGGAGGTCGACAATTTGATTTCTCCACACGAATCCTTAAGAACGGCGTTCTTTAACGCCAAGATCAAAGCCAAGCACAAAATCAGCTTTCAAAAATCCTGGAACTTTCTGATTTATTCAAAACGCACGCAGAAAAATGCACAGCTTCCCGATGCGATGAGACAGCTCAGTCTTCTCGCACCGGAAGACGCCAATTTGGCGAAGGATCTTTCCGATTACACGAAAGAGGCGAAACCTTTCACGGCGCAAGAATTTGGTAAGCTGTCTGCACCGCCAAAGTGGGCGTCGATGAGTTTGCGTCATCAGGTTTTAGAACTCACGGACGTCTATTCTTCGCTGAAACAGCGTTTTGACCTTCAAGGATTTGATGAAGGTAAAGCCGTTTTGATATTCCCTGGCAGTGTGTGGGCGACCAAACGCTGGACGGAAGAGGGCTTTATCAACACGGGAAAAGCCCTTCAACAAAAAGGTTTTAAAGTCTATGTGATGGGCGGGCCGGGTGAAGAAGAGCTGGCTGAAAAAGTAGCCGCAGCAATTCCGGGTTCTCAATCTCTTGCTGGAAAAACCAAGATCATTGAATCGGCTCAGTTGATTGCTCGCGCGGCTTTATTGATCGGCAATGACAGCGCATCGACACATCTCGCAGCCGTTTGTGAGACACCGTTGATAGCGGTATTTGGTCCCACGATTTTAGAATTTGGTTTTCGCCCTTGGTCTGCAGAAAGTTATGTCGTACAAACGGAAGGTTTGCCGTGCCGGCCTTGCGGCAAACACGGGCATAAAGTCTGTCCTATCGGCACCCATGTCTGTATGAAAAACATTTCTGCCGAAGACGTTCTGCGCACGGCAGGTTTTATTCTTCGGTCGTAAAATCCTTGACGTTGATACCGTACTTACGAATCTTACGCAGCAGCGTATTCTTAGGAATATTTGCCTGCGCCACTGTTTGATTGATGCGGCCGTTGTTGGCTTTCAAGGCACTCATGATAAATTCCTTTTCCATCTCTTCCTTGAAAGCATCAAAATCCAAAGGACCCGAATAACCAACGCTCGCTGTTTTATCAGGGCTTTCTTTCGGAGCTAGTTTCAAAGATTCTGGCAAAGAATCCACCGTAATCTGGTGAGAGTTCTCTACAATGAAAGCGCGTTCAATCACGTTTTCAAGCTCACGAATATTTCCAGGCCAACGATAAGCCTTCAACAAAGTTAAAACTTCGTCCGTTACGCCGTTGATAGTGCGACCGTGTTGTTTTGAAAACTTCTTAATAAAGTTTTGTGTTAATGCTTCGATATCATCGATACGTTCACGCAAAGGCGGCAGGAAAATAGGCATTACATTCAAGCGATAGAACAAGTCTTCGCGGAATGTGCCTTCTTCCATCATTTTTTCTAAATTTCGGTTTGTCGCCGCGATAATACGAGTCGTGGTCTTCACCTCGCGAGTCCCGCCGACCGGAGTGAATTTGCGCTCTTGCAGAACACGCAAAAGTTTTACCTGCATGTCCGGGCGAAGCTCTCCGATTTCATCAAGGAACAAAGTTCCGTTGTTCGCCATTTGGAACTTACCAATTTTTCTTTCTACCGCACCGGTGAAGGCGCCTTTTTCGTGACCAAAAAGTTCACTCTCCATCAAGCTTTCAGGAATCGCACCACAGTTGATGGCCACAAAACTTCCGGACTTGCGAGGGGAGTTGAAGTGAATGGCTTTTGCGACAAGCTCTTTTCCTGTCCCGTTTTCTCCGCGCACTAGAACTGTCGTGTCGACTTTGCACAGGCGATAGATCAGATTAAAGACCTCTTTCATCTTCGAGGAGCCGCCTACGAATTCACTTTCAATATCATCGTCAAAAACCGGGTTAGAAAGAGCCAGGCTAGAAACCAAGTCACGGGCTTCCTGAGACTTACGTACAATCTCCGTCAACTGTTGCGGGTTGACCGGTTTTTCAACGTAATCGTAAGCGCCTTCTTTAATCGCCACAACAGCGTCATGAAGATTGGAGTGCGCCGTCATTAAAACAACAAACGTACGAGGGTCGTGTTCTTTGATCGCCGTTAATGCTTCAATTCCATTCATCTCTGGCATCTTCACGTCCATTAGAACCAGATCCCATTGCTGTTGTTTTACTTTTTCTAGCGCTTCCTTGCCGGTGGAAGCTTCATCGATTGTAAAATCGATTTCCGGCATCGTAGATTTTAAAATCGAAATGACAGAGCGGCGTAACTCAGCTTCGTCGTCAACAATCAGAGTGTGGAGTTTGTTCATCATGCGATCACCTCGGTTTCATTTTCCATTGCGATTTCAGAGTCGAGCGGCAAAGTGAAGGACACCGTGGTTCCGTGTCCAACAGTGCTTTCCATTTTTACTTTTCCGCCATGCAGTTCAATAAAGTATTTAACTAAGTAAAGGCCTAGGCCGGTCCCTTTGGTTCGTAAATCCTGATCACTTCCGCGAGTGAATTTGCCCCAGACTTTTTCCATGTCTTCGGGTTTAATGCCTTCGCCAGTGTCTTTCACAATCACGTGAACCATGTCATCGGCCTCTAGCGACACCACTTCGATTTGACCATCGCGAGGGGTGTACTTAATCGCGTTTTCAACAAGATTAATGACCACCTCTTTAATCAGGGTGGTATCAAATTCTAAAGAAAACATAGGCTCAAGTGCCGTGTGAATTTGGATATTCTTTTCACGCGCCAAAGGACGAAGTGTTTGCAAAGCCTCTTCAATCACTTCGTTAATATCGCCTACTTCAGTGTGAATTTTAAAGTCACGGGATTCCACGCGCAGAACTTTTAAGATGGACTGAATATAGCGGTTTAGTTCGTCGCCATAAATACGCAGTGATCGTAAATCCTGACCCAATTCATTATCAGCATTCTGGGTTAACAGACGATCGACAATGGCTTGGATTTTCGCAATCGGAGTTTTCAGATCGTGAGAAATCAAGCTGACGAAATTATTCTTAAGCTGCTCTAGCTCTTGCAAGTACTGCTGTTCTTGTTGCAGGCGGAAGTTTTTCTTTTCGATCTTCGTGGCTTGATAGCCGATGAAAATGATCCAACATGCACCTAAAAGCACAAATGGAGAAAACGCCGGGGACCAGAAATAGAAACTATCAAAGACCCATGCTGAAAGAGCGGCTAATAAAGTTCCAATCCACAAAATACAGAACAGAGCTACGGATTGCGGATAAGTCGTAATTAAGAAGACCGCCATCAGCATCAAAACGAAAAAGCCCGCCGCATACCACCAGAATGAAAGGCGTTTGATCCACTTATTGCCTAAGAGCGTGTCTGTGACGTGCGCTAAGATCTCTGTGCGCGACAATGTTCCAACGGGGGTCATGTACACGGGGGCGGCGGACGTCTCGGCACCAATCAAAACGATCTTGTCGGAAAAAGCATTCGAGGGAATTTCGTCATACATGATTTCACTCAAAGTGTATTGAGTGAAGACCCGGCTTGTTCCCGCATAGTTGATCGGAAGTCCGGCCAGAGTGGTCGGAAATTTCTTACCCGTTAAACGCTCCACCAAATGAGGCATTTCCGCTCGTTGCGGGAAGACTCGGCGAACAACGCCGTCTTCATCGCGACGAACTTCATTGTTCCCCAAGTTGTCATGTTCACGGTTTGCAAATGCCGGCGTCAAAACACGCTCTAAGCTGTTCGTAGTTGAAGCCCATACAACGCGTTTATCTAAAAACAGACGTTGCTCTTCGGGATTTAAGCGCACGGTTCCGATGTTATCGCCAAAGTACAAGGTCACACCGACAGAGCGGGGATTTTGGCGCAGAATTTTTAGAAGCAGCTCATTCCAAACAGGTTTGTTCCAGAAAAAGCTGTCGGTGATATCTGTGACCTCAGACATGTTGTCCAGGAAGTTAGTCCTGCTGTCATAGATCGTTGCGAAGTCAGACTGACGGATGGTGATAAGGACGATCTGCTTTGAGGCTTTTTGGTCTCCGCGCAGTTGAAAGCGTTGGTCGTAGGATGTGATCTCGTCGTTAGAAAGGGCCAGGCCTCCGATGCTCCAACAAAGAAGGCAACGAAGCCAAAATCCGCGGCGTCGGGAAAAGAAGCGAAGCAGGACTTCGAGACGGATTCTGAGGTTTTGAAATGAGGCCTTTTGCACGCGTCGCAACATAGCAAATTTATTAAAAAATTCAACTATTAAAAGCACTTACCGCCGAGCCCAGAAAGAGGTATATTGAAAAATATGCATATCCTTCAAGGCGTTAAACAGTTGAGCTCCCCACTAGAGGCCTCTGTAGTCACTATAGGGAACTTTGACGGTGTTCATTTGGGCCATCAGCAACTCGTGGAAAATGTGGTCCGCGAAGCTCAGTATTTTGGTGTTCCTTCCGTGGTGTACACCTTCCATCCTCACCCTGTAAAAGTTCTGCATCCAGAGCGTGCGACGTACCGTCTTTTTGATTTGAAAGACCAGCAAGAACAGTTTGCTCAACGGGGGATTGAGTACGTCATTATCGAGGATTTCACGAAGGACTTTTCTAAAGTTTCTCCGCAAGATTTCCTAGAAAAATACATTGTCGAAAAATTGCATCCAAAAACTTTGGTCGTCGGCCATGACTTTTCTTTCGGCGCCGATCGTGCCGGGAATATTCCGTTTTTAGAAAAGTTCTGCGCCGAAAAAGGCATTCGCTTAATCATCATTCCGCCATTCCAATTTCAAGGGGCCGTGGTTTCTTCGACCCGCATCCGTGAAAAACTTAAGGACGGGGAGGTCGAAAAAGCCAATGAGCTTTTAGGCCGGACTTACTATGTGCGAGGTCATGTTGAAAAAGGATTTCAGCGTGGTCGCACCATTGGTGTGCCTACGGCGAATATTCACCCGGATGTTGAGTTCACTCCGCGCAAAGGTGTGTACTGCACTTTGACTAAAATCGGCAGTCACATGCATCCTTCGGTCACGAATATCGGAGTAAATCCGACGTTTCAAGAAAATGGCAAAGGACCGATCAAAATCGAAACTCATCTTTTTGATTTCGATGCTCATCTTTACGGCATGGAAGTGGAAGTTTATCTCTTGCACTTCATCCGCGACGAAATGAAGTTTTCTGGTATCGAAGAATTAAAAGCACAGATTCAAAAAGACATGATTGAAACCCGCAGGTATTTCGATGAACACCCTGAAGTTCGTTGATATTCGCCCGGAAGGGCCTAGCGTTTTTGCGAAGTATCTGGATTTTTTGTCTCGGCAAAAATCTTGGGGTTGGGTCGTTGAACATCACGCGACATTTTCAGCCGAAGTCATGGAAGGTGCAACGGCCGTGAAAATAGCGCCGTCGTTATCTGATGAAATTCTTCCGCAATTAAGAGTATTACCAACTCAAGTTCGCACTTCTCAAGTTTTAGATTCTTTTTTCCAGGACGAGGGAGGATGGTATCCGCGTCTTATTTTGCACGAAGCGATTCGCAGTGTTTTAGTGCAAGAAGCTCGGGACTTAGACATTCGTGCCCCGGGCTTTGTCGTTGGTGAAAGCAAAGAAGCTCGTGTGGCTGCTGGTGTGCTTGCTGAGATGGGAGTCTCTGAAATTTTTCTTGTCGGGGATCCCGCAGTTTTAGAACCTCAAAAACATGTTCTATCTCGTCAGCAATTGGGCATTCGCTTTAATATCCTCAACCCCGACGATCTGACTCTGCAGGCGGTGAGCGCCGGAGTGATGATTAACACCATGGATTTGCGTCAGAACAAAAGTTTGCTAACAGATCTGTCGTATTTCAATTTCATGAAGCGTGCGGGCTATGCACTGGATTTGAATTTGTTCCCTCTGGAAAATCTTTTATTGGAAGAAGCGGAGCGTGCGGATTTGAAAGTCTTGCCGCCTGTTTTAGTGGCAGAAACTTTCACGCGACTTTGGTTTCAGCGTTTGAAGTTGAGTGATGATATTTCAAACGATGAAATTCGCGCGACTTGGAATACATTTTTGAAAGAAAACTCTTCTTCGGTCTAGTTACAAAAAATGGCACCCTGTATTAAAGTAAGTCTAGTGACAGGAGCCATATGTCTTCACTCAAAATTGGTGAAATCTTAGTTAAGCAAGGTCTGCTGCGCGCAGATCAGTTGTCGCTTGCAATTGAAGAACAGAAAAAAGCCGGAAATAAACTGACGTCTGCCATCATTCAATTGGGTTTCCTTAAAGAAAATCAAATCCTTCGTGCGCTGGAAAAGCATTTCGCGGTTCCCGGCGTGGAAGTGAACACATTTGAAATTGATCAGTCGGTTATCAGCCTTATTCCTAAAGATGTCTGTGAAAAGAACACGTTGATTCCCTTGCAGAAGGCGGGAACCACACTGGTGGTCGCTTTTGCCGATCCTTCCAATATCATCGTTAAAGAAGACTTACGATTTATCACTCGCTGTCGTATTCAGGCCGTTGTAGGAACGGAAAGTGCGATTGCTTCTGGTATTGAAAAATACTATGGCGGTAGCATCAGTACGAAGTCTTTAAATGTGATCGGATCTGATGGGTTTGACGAAGAATTCAGTGTCAACAATCCTACGGCCGAAGTTATTGACCAAGACGGCGTGACAGACGATGCGCCTATCGTGAAGTTCGTGAACTCGATCTTAACGGATGCCATTCGTAAAAGAGTTTCAGATATTCACTTTGAACCCTACGAAAAGAAATACCGCGTGCGTTTCCGTATCGACGGTAACTTGCAAGAAGCCACGGCCCCTCCTGCGGGAACGGGTGCGGCTATTGCCTCTCGTATTAAGATCATGTCTAAGCTCGACATCGCAGAAAAACGCCGTCCCCAGGATGGTCGTTTGAAAGTCCGTACTTCCAAAGGGAAAGAGATGGATTTCCGTGTGAGTGTCTTGCCGACACTGTGGGGTGAAAAAGTTGTTCTGCGTCTTTTAGATAAATCGAATTTGCAGCTTGATATGACGAAGCTGGGATTTGAAGAAGACGATTTGAAACTTTTCAAATCGCAGATCAATCTTCCTCAAGGCATGGTTTTGATCACAGGTCCTACGGGTTCCGGTAAAACAAATACGATCTATTCAGCGCTTTCAGAGCTGAATCAGCCGGATGTAAATATCTCGACAGCAGAAGACCCGGTCGAATTCAACTTAGAAGGTATTAATCAGGTTCAAATGAACCCGGATATTGAGCTGACTTTCGCAAGTGCCTTAAAATCTTTCCTGCGTCAGGACCCGGATATCGTTCTGGTGGGGGAGATTCGTGACTTAGAAACAGCCGAAATTGCTTTTAAAGCGGCGTCAACAGGTCACTTGGTTGTAAGTACCTTGCATACCAACGATGCTCCTTCGACGGTGATTCGTCTGACAGAAATGGGCGTGGCTCCTTATATTATTACTTCCACCGTGAATCTTATCGTCGCTCAACGTCTGGTGGGTAAAATCTGTGAATCGTGCAAAGCTCCGGTCGATGTGCCCGCCCAAATTCTTTTGAACTTGGGCGTACCTCAAGCCGAAGTGGGTGATTACAAAGTTTTCCGCGGCAAAGGCTGCGCGAACTGCAGTAACACAGGAATCAAAGGTCGTACTGCCATTTTTGAACTTATGCACATGACCGAAAAGATGAAAGAGGCGATTCTTAAAGGAGCCTCGACAGGACAGCTTCGTTATCTAGCACGTGAACAAGGTATGAGAACTCTACGTCGTAGTGCCTTGTTAAAATTGAAGCGTGGTTTGACGACGATTGAAGAAGTACTCAATGCATCAGTGAAGGACACATAATGAGTTTGACGGAACTTCTTTTGCAGGCAAAAGCGAAAAAAGCTGAAGAGTTTTTATTTGTAGTGGGCAGTGAACCGCGTGTTCGTTTGTCTTCAGGGTGGGCGAGTCTTCGCACTTCTCCCGCATTAGTAACGGAATGGAATCTTCTGCAGCAAAGTCTTTTATCTAATCAGCAAAAGGCCGTTCTGGATACGACGGGTGTTGTTCAAGGCGAAGCCTCTTTTGAAAATGTTCGTATTGGTTTTTCTTTCTTTCAACAAGACACAACAATGAAAGCCGTCTTGGATATGGACTTAGACGGTGGACGACAGGAAATTTCCTTACCGCCTTCACTGATGGAAAGCTGCGCGCGCATGAAAGGCCTGGTTCTTCTGTCTGGTCCCGGTGAAGCGGGGCAGGTGTGGGCATTGCATAAAATCCTGCAAAAGCTCAGTGAAGAAAAAGCTTTTGTCGGCGTTGTTTTTTCTCGCAAAGCTTTTCCTCAAGTGAAGGAAGCGAAGGCTTGTTATCTTTACCACAACGGTGACTTTTCAAAACCTGAAGAACGCGAAAGCCTGATGGCGGGCGTAGATATGGTGGTCTTTGAAGGGTTCGCTGATGATGAATCGTTGCTTGAGGCTATGACATTGGCGGAGCGCGGTCTTTTTGTTATTTATTCGATGAAGGCTCCATCTCTTACGAATGCTCTTCGTCGCTCTTTATCAGTTCTTGGAGAAAAATATGGAGAGCATGGCGCGCCACGCTTTTCTGAGATTTTAAGTTTGGCGGCGGGACAATACGCTGTCAGCGGACTTGCCGGAGACAAAGTTTTTGCACACGAAGTTTTACTTATGAAGCCTCAGGTGCGCAGCCTCATTGAGACGGAGGACTTAAAGGGCTTAGACTCTTTGATGAATCACGCCCAAGAAAATTCCGGCATTTTAACTTTGAATCAGTCTTTACTTCAGCATCTTATTCGTCGTCGTGTAGACCTAAAAACAGCATTTGAAGTTTCTCGTGATCCCGACAATCTTGATCAGCTCTTGAAAAAGGTAGGTATCTAAGATGGCAAAGTTTCAATACCAAGCAAAAAACGCCTCGGGCCAAGTGGTTCAAGGTGAAATCGAAGCCGCCAACCAACAAGAGGCGATCATTCGTTTAAGAGCGCAGCAGCTGTTGCCTGTTCGTGTCGTGCAATTTGGTGGCGCGCGTGCGGCCGCAGGAAAAAGCAGCACGGGGCTTTTTGCTCCGCGTGTGAATGGAAAAGATCTTCAAGTTTTCACTCGACAGTTTGCTACTTTGATCAATGCCGGTATTCCCGTCGTGGACTCCTTAAAAATTCTTTCTGAAGGTCTGCGCCCAGGGCTTTTAAAAGAGGCCTCTGCTCAAGTAAAAACTTCGATCGAAGGCGGTCGTCGTTTGGCTGACTCTATGGCGCAAGTGCCGAATGTTTTCGATAAACTTTACGTGAACATGATCCAAGCGGGTGAAGAAGCCGGTATCTTGGATAGCATTCTGCAACGTCTTGCCAGCTACATGGAAAAATCTGAAAAGCTGAAAGCGCAAGTCAAAGGAGCCTTGGTGTATCCGATGGTCATCATCGTCGTTGCGATGATCGTTATCGCGGGTATCCTGGTTTTCATTATTCCAAAGTTCATGGAATTCTTTGCGTCTTCAGGAAAAGAACCACCTGCTTTAACTCAAATGGTGGTGAATCTAAGTAACTCGATGATTAATAACTGGTACGTATACCTGGTCGTTCTGATTGTCGGTCCTTTCGTGTTTGCGCAGTGGATCCGCACTGATGCGGGTAAAGACGCGTTTGATCGTTTCATCATGAAAGCACCGGTTTTTGGTGAAGTGGTGCAAAAGTCTGCGATCGCCCGTTTGACTAGAACACTTTCCACCTTGTTGTCTTCGGGTGTAGGGTTGATCGAGGCCATTGATATTTCTTCAAAAACTGCGGGCAATATCGTTATCGAGCAGTCTTTGCTTCGCTGTAAAGAGTCCGTAACCCAAGGTCGTACTTTTGCGGCACCTCTAGGAAAAGAAAAAGCCTTCCCCGAGATGGTCGTACAAATGATCTCGATTGGCGAACAGTCGGGTACTTTGGATATCATGTTGGGTAAGATCGCCGACTTCTATGAAGATGAAGTCGAAACCGCAGTAAAAGCTATGACCTCACTTCTAGAGCCTCTTTTGATGGTTGTTTTGGGTGGTATTATCGCCGTTCTTGTCGTGGCGATGTATCTTCCGATCTTCAATATGGCGGATGTGGTTCAATAGATGCGCCTAAGTTTTGCTTTGCAGAACAATAAAGAACAAGGACTGATGGTGGAGTTTGGCCGCCTCAGTCTTTTTGTTCTTATACTTGTTATCAGTGTTATTTCCAGCATCGTTCAAGAAGGATTCGTGAACTGGTCCATCTTAGGGCCGTTTTATTCCATTCTGACAGTGGCACTGGGACTTCATTTGATTTGGTTTTCCTTCTGGGACCAGTTGCTGCAACGTCCGCTTCTTTTGTTTTTGGGTTTTGTCGCCGACTCGCTGCTGATTTCACTTTTGATTTATCATTCGGGAATCAGTCAGTCCTTGTTTCTATTTTTGCACTTAGTAAATATCTTATTAGCGGGTATCGCGTGTCGCGGCGTGGGCGCGGTGACGTTGGCTCTTTTTACGAGCATCTTTTTTTCTGGGGCAGCTCTGTTTTCGCCAGAAATGAAAGCCCTGAATTTCTTTTTTCTTTTAGCTTTAAATAATATCGCGTTCTTCTCGGTCGCGGGATTGTCGGGATATTTAAGTGAACAGCTTCAATTTGTTGGTAGCGAACTTAAAAAAACCGGTCTAAGCCTTCGTTCTGCGCAAGAACTTAACGAAGTTTTGGTTGAGAATATTCCGACAGGAATGGTCTCATTCACTGAAAACGGAGAAATTGTAAAAGCAAACTCTTCGGCGCTCGAGATTTTAGGCATGCCCGATGTTTCGTCGGCGAACTTTTATCAGCTTTTTCCAGACGTTGATAAGGCAGAGTCTTTAGTCAAAAAAGACGTGAAGTACGCACCGTCGCCAGAAGCTCAGGCAAAAATCCTAGGTCTGACGGTATCCAAAATCTATAGTCCTGAGCTTCAATCACATCTTTCTATCGCGCTTTTTGATGACTTAACTAAAATTCGTCAATTGGAATACAACGCCCGTCAAAATGAAAAGTTGGCAGCGGTGGGCGGCTTGGCGGCGGGGATTGCCCATGAAATTCGCAATCCGTTAGCCGGTATCAGCGGCAGTATAGAGATGCTGACTCAAACAGTGACGAACGAAGATGATCGTAAACTGATGAAAATTGTTCTTCGGGAAATTGATCGCTTGAACAACCTAATCACTGAATTTCTGGATTACGCGCGCCCCGAAACGCCGCCGACAGATCCGGTGGATTTGTCTTCGCTTGTGACGGAAGTTTTGGACTCTATGCGTACCAACAATCAAGTGCGCGCCGATGTCGAGCAAGTCAGACAGTACGATGCCGGGTTAAAGATCTTAGGTCGTCGTGATAAATTGAAACAGGCTTTTTTAAATATCATTATCAACTCATACCAAGCGATGAATGAAAGTCCGCAACCGAAAATTTCCGTTCAAGCCGTGACGAAAGGCAATGAAGTGGAAGTGCGCATTCGTGATGCCGGATGTGGAATGAGCGAAGCGACGAAGAAGAAAATGTTTGAACCCTTCCACACGACGAAACCTAAAGGCACGGGCCTAGGTCTAGCTGTGACTCATAAGATTTTGGAAGGGCATGGAGCACAAGTCTTTGTCGAAAGCGAAGTCGGCGTAGGTACTGAGTTTATTTTGACTTTTCCCAAAGCAAACTGAGAGAATGAATAGAACACAGGACGTGGGAGCGTATACATGAAGTCGAGAATTCTTGTTGTCGATGACGAAGAATCCATTCGCGAGTTTTTAGAGATCATGCTTAAAAAAGAAGGCTATGAAGTGACTTTGGCTGAGGATGGCCAAAAAGCGAAAGACCTTCTAACGAAAAAAACTTTCGATATGATCATTTCGGATCTACAGATGCCGCATGTGACGGGTATCGAGCTTCTGAAACACGTCAAAGAATCTTACCCTGATACGGTCTTCATGTTGATCACGGCTTTCGGTACAACCGAAACTGCGGTTGAAGCCATGAAGATGGGTGCCTACGATTATTTGACGAAGCCGTTTAAGATTGATGAAGTTCGTTTGAACATTCAAAATGCTTTACGTTCTCGCAACTTGGAAGTTGAAAATAGATCTCTTAAAAAAGAACTCGTTAAAGAATACTCTTTCCAAAACATGGTCGGAAACTCTCCGGCGATGCACGCGATTTACGATATGGTTAAGCGTGTCTCTCAAACTCCAACAAACGTTTTGATCACGGGGGAGTCGGGAACAGGTAAAGAGGTCGTTGCAAAAGCGATTCACTACAATGGTCCTTTGAAAGACCGTCCGTTTGTGACTGTCAACTGTGGTGCTATTCCTGAAAACTTGATGGAATCTGAAATGTTCGGTCATAAGAAGGGCTCTTTCACAGGCGCTGTTTCAGATAAAGCGGGTCTTTTCGAAGTGGCTGATTCCGGAACTCTGTTCCTGGATGAGGTCGGTGAGTTGCCTTTGACGATTCAGGTAAAGCTTCTTCGTGCGATTCAAGAGCGTGTAATTCGCCGTGTGGGTGCGACGGAAGACATGAAAGTCGAAGTGCGTATCATCGCGGCGACAAACAGAAATCTTGAAGAGATGGTTCAAAAAGGAACTTTCCGTCAAGATTTGTTCTATCGCTTGAATGTTATCAATATCAAAACTCCGGGCCTTCGCGAACGCCGTGAAGACGTTCCTTTGCTCGCAAATCACTTCCTTAAAAAGTACAACGAGCGTTTGGGTAAAAACATCGGCGCAATCAGCGCAGAAGCAATGGAGATTTTAAAGAAGTATGACTATCCAGGTAACGTGCGTGAGCTTGAAAACTTGATCGAGCGCACAGTGGCTTTAGAAGGTGGCGCAACCATCCTTCCTGAATCTTTGCCACCGATGGTGAATACGGCATCGGGCCGCAAGATGGCCTCGTCCAATGAAATCGAAATCGGTGATGACGGTGTTGATCTTGATAAGGTGATGGGACAGATTGAAAAAGAACTTTTGGTGAAAGCGATTCACGCCGCCGGCGGAGTGAAAAAGAGAGCTGCCAAGCTTCTTCATATTTCATTCCGATCTATGCGATATCGCATAGAAAAATACAACCTCGGTGTTGTTGGTGATGATGAACTAGATGATGAATAAAATCTCAACAGATTTTAAAAAAAAGGGGAGTAAGAAGACTCCCCTTTTTTTATGGGAGCCGCGGAGTTTCGATTGAAAAAAGTTTTGATGCCTTTACCAAAAAAAGATTTTGATCCAACTGAAGCCGCGGTTCCCTGGAGAACTCTCTCCCGCGCGGGCGTGCAGATTTACTTTGCGACTTCGGATGGAGGCAAGGCGACTTGTGATGATCGCATGATCAGCGGTGACGGTTTGGGAGTCCTGGCTCCACTTCTTGTCGCCGACAAAAATGCCCAGGCGGCCTATGAGGATATGATTCAGTGCTCGGAATTTCGATCTCCGTTAAAGTGGGAAAATGCACGCGAAGTCGATTTTGATGGCCTTATTTTGCCTGGTGGGCATGCGCCGGGTATGAAAGAGTATTTGGAATCTCCGGTTTTGCAAAGCCAAACGGCGGCTTTTTTCGAAAGAGGAAAACCGGTGGGTGCAATTTGTCATGGTGTCGTTCTGGTGGCGCGAAGCAAATGTGGCAACGGTCAGAGCGTGCTTTATGGTAGAAAGACAACCTCACTGTTACAATCGCAAGAGTTGTTAGCTTGGAATCTGACGCGCTGGTGGTTAGGAGATTATTATCGAACCTATCCGCAGACAGTAGAGGCCGAAGTGCGCCAATCTTTGCAAGCTCCCCAGGATTTTTTAAGAGGCCCTTTGCCTCTATCCCGTGATAGTGACAGCAGTCTGAGTGCAGGCTTTGCCGTGTGTGATGAGAACTATGTTTCAGCGCGATGGCCCGGGGACGCCCATCTCTTCGCACGTAAGTTTTTAGAAAGACTTCTGACCTAAGGCTGGGTATGGGGTTTTCACTTGAGACTCTGTCCTGCCAATGTTCTTCTTAGAACTGTTTGGAGGCCTGCATGTCTAATGAAAATCAAAAAGTTGTCGCTTTACTGAATGAAATTATCGAGATGGAAATTTCCGGCGTAGTTCGCTATCTGCACTATGCATTGATGATCAAAGGGCCTAACCGTATTCCAATCGTTAAATGGTTCCATGACCAAGCGAATGAAGGTTATCAGCATGCTTCCATGGTCGGCGAAAAGATCACAGCTTTAGGCGGTCACCCTTCTTTGAAGGTGTCACCGGTTCCAGAAACTAAAACTCACAAGGTTTTGGATATTTTGAAAGAAAGCTTAGACTTCGAACAAAGCGCTTTGGCAAAGTATAAAGAAGTGCTTAAACACTGCGCAGACGACGTTGCTTTAGAAGAGATGATCCGCGGGATGATTCGTCTAGAGACCGAGCATATTGAAGAAGTGGTGAAGATGCTCGATGTGAACACTTAATCTTCCTATTTAAGTGAAGAGAAGAAAAGGCGGATAGTTCATCCGCCTTTTTTATTTACACTTTAACGCCACGATGAATTCATCCGCGTAAGAATATAAAATATCTTCCTCACCAATGTATTCGGGGCGACCCATCATCATTCCCACCAAAAGCTCACGTGGTAAATAACGAAGTTTTACGAACTCCGTCAGATCTTTGTCTTCAATAAGAATCGTGGTTCGTTGTTTGCCAAAAATTTTAAGCTTTCCCTCTTTGGGGTTGCTAAGGTCTGAGTAGCGTTGCAGCTTTTTATCCTCTAATGTCGCTTGGATGTCCTGGCCCACTTGATCGAACTTGAAGATATGGGTGTTGGTAATAGCTTCGCAGCTTTTCACTGGAAGAGTGTTCGCTACGGCCGATAGGGATGTGATTACAATCGCACAGATGGCGAAGATGTGTTTCATAGAAACCTCCGATGCGAAAGTTCTAGCAGAAAAAGTGAAGCGTCTTTAAATTAACAAGCTGTCATGATGAGCTAGTAACAGACGAAATCGGACGAGGCATGACCTCAAATAAAAAAGGCGCTGGGGGACAGCGCCTTTGAGTATCATTTTTTACTGCGATTAAAGAGTCGTAAATACCGCGCCAAAATCAGTGAAAACGGCGATAGTGCCATCTTCATAAGTCACCGTGGCGCTGCTGCTGTAAGGACGGTTTTTCTGACCACGAACCACGACACTGATGCGGCCTTCTTCGTTTTCCAAAGTCAGTTGTTCGGCTGTATAAAGCGGATTGATGCCACCATTGATTTTTGCGCGATGAACGATTTCATAAACTTCAGTTCCGTGTGCGGAAGAAAGAGAGGCGTAAGCCGTTGTGAAACCCACGCGGCGACCGAAGCAGAAAGTTTGAATTTCGTTGTAACCGCAAACAGAAGGAACGAATGTTCCCACAGGTTTTAATTCTGCCATTGCAGTGGACCCGAACAAAGCGACAAAAAGAACCAATGCTTTCATGATAACATCTCCTAAGAATGATTTATTATTTTAATGTTGATGTGTCTGTGCCAAAACCATGCCTGCTCATAAATAGCTTATGAGTCTTGAGCCTCATCCACAGGAAAAATCTATCTTAGGCAGTTCCAAAACGGATTCAATGTCTTCCTATTGTATTGCAAGAGTTTAACGACTACGTGCAACCACGAATGAGGAATAACACAATCAAAACTGGAACCGGAATGCCGATCGCCCAAAGAAGAATCCAACCAATTTTACCAGACTGATTCTTTAGATCCATAATTGCCCCTCTTGTTAAGACAGTAAGTGGCAAGAGTCCTCAAAAGCTTGAAGACTTTGCCCGTTCTTTTATAAGGAGCAAAATCAAAGCCACGAAGTATGGCTTTGCAGCAAACTGATGAATTACAAATTTCTTTGCAGGGGAGACTGTAGAACGGGCCAGGTGCTTTTTAAAACGGCAGGACGCCCTTTAAATACCAAGATACCAAAAGTCCCGTAGTGCGTGAGGCGCGACGCCCATTCGACAGGATTATTGTCCTTGCTCCAGCGCACCCACACTACTGTTTGCTGCGGATTGGATTTCAATCTTGTCACGAACACAGTGCTGGTGTCCGCAAGTTGGAATGTCTGTGAGTCGATGCGAACTGTCGTGTCAGTCAGTTCAAAATTTTGATCTTCCAGTTGCGATTTCATGAACTGCGCAAAGAGATCCTTTTCGCCAACAAAAACCAGGGCGCCTTGCGTAGGTAGATTCAAGGTGTCTGCCACGGAGTGAAAGCTGTCTTTTCCTTCTGTGGAGGCCGCCCAAGACTGCGCGAACTTTTCTGCCGTCGTTTGAGAGGGATCGAAAAAGAAATGGACCTCAGGGCTTCCAAATGCCGAAGACAACGTCGCGGGGCGTTCTTCAACGAAGAGCTTTCTAAAAACATGATAATCAGGATCCACCGCGACCTTGACGGGACGTGAGTGGCTGACAAGTGAAAAGACCTGAGATTTATCAAAAAGACGAGCGATCTGACGAACCACCTGGCCATTTTCTAAGGTCCATACCACCGGGATGTGCAGCTCGTAAGGGGGAGCGTTTTGGGTCTGAGCCAACACATAAGTGGTGCTGTAAGAACCATCCAACCAACGCATGACTTTCACATCAGGAAGTTCGATCTGCGGAGCTCCATCGCGGTCTAACCACTGCGTGAAAAAGCTATTTAAGTTCTGATTCGTGATTTTTTCAAAACTCTTTTGGATCTCGAAAAAAGAAACTCGCTGATACAGATTTTCCGTGTAAAAATCCTGCAACGCTTTTTTGAAAAGGTCTTTGCCGAAGCGGAACTCGAGCATATGGAAAATCATCATGGTCTTGCCATAACCCACGGCTTGCGAGCTGGAGTTGTGACGTCCACGGAACTGGCGCACTGGGAAATCGTTTTTTGGATTGGCCGCGACGAAGTCAGAGTAGGTGATGAGAGTATTTAGGCGATACCCGCGGTCATTTCCAGCAAGTTCTTGTTGCCAGTGATCGGCCATGTAGGTTGTTAAGCCTTCACTCCAGTTGCCTTTGTCATAGTCTACGTAAACGCTATTCCCCCACCAGTTGTGCAAAACTTCATGCGGCAGGGAAGAATTTAAGATGAACGGCAGGCGAATCACGGTAGGACCTAAAAGCGTAAAGCTCGGCATGCCGTAGCCGGTTTCCCAAAAATTCTCGACAACGGTGAAGGAAGAATACGGATAAGGAGCGATGCTCGAAGCATAGTGCTCAATAAAGCCCGGAACTAAAGAAATAAAACTTTGCGCTAAGGAGGGATCTTCTTTGCGCAAAAGGACCTGCACCTTTTTTCCGTCTTTCATTTCTTTTTCGTAGAATGAGAAGGGACCGGCGACCAGATAGATTTCTTCTTGGGGATAGATTTCAACAAATCGTGTCGTGCGAGAGGTGGAGTCCACCTCGGTGCTTGTGATTTGACCTTGGATTAAGGATCTCCAAGCCAACGGGGTTTTGACGGTGATATCGAAACTTTTTTGCGTGTCGAGGAAAGACGGGTACCAATAAGTGCTCCCGAAGAGAGTCGCTCCTTCCGGGGCAATCAAGCCGTTGGAGTTGTCATTCACGACAGCATCAAAGATCACACCTTGATAATACAAGGACACTTTGTTGTCCTGGCTTCCTAGTTGCAATCCGTATTCAGCGTAGGGTGCTTCCTTGGTTGCCGCATGCAATAAAATAAGGCTGTCGTCCGCACTGGTGACAGACACTTGAAGGTCTTTGTGAAGAACGAAGCTGAGCTTGCGAGGAGAATCCTTCGCAAAAGTCAGAGTGTCTTGGGCTTTAAGCATCTTAAGACCAGGAAGAAGTTCCACCTGCATCTTGTGATGCACAGGGGCTGCGTGAGACTGCATAGTCACAAGTAGAATTAAAAGAAGAGCCACCACAATCATGAGTTTGTGAAGAGCTTGCGCCTTAGACATTTTTTACCTCTGAAACGGCGGTCTTTTTACGCCTGTCTCAGAGGGAGGTCAAAGGGATTTCAGAAGGGCTTATTCCCCCTTGTCAGGAGCAAACAAGTTTTGAATTTTATTCCATTTTTCGCAGGGAGGAGCTTCGATTGTGACTCTTTCGCCACTCCACGGGTGGATGAACTCCAGGCGCAATGCTTTTAGACAAAGCCCCTCAATTCCCACATCATTGCGGAAAAAGCGGTTGTGGTGCGAATCGCCATGAACGGCGTCCCCTAAAAGAGGGTGTGAAATGCGATTAAAGTGACGGCGGATCTGGTGATAGCGACCGGTATGGGGAGTGACTTCCACCCATGAATAGCGTGCTGTTGGAAATTTTTTCCCGACAGCGACGGGGAATTCTTTTGTACCTAAGCGTTTAAACGAAGTTTTAGCGTCGACCAGTTCGCCCGTGGAATCGAGCTCTAAGGGGAGCTCAATCACGCCTTCTTCTTTGACGTAACCACGGACCACAGCTTGATATGTTTTCTGAGTGGCGCGGTCGGTGAAGAGTTTGCAGATCTCGCGCGCCGATTCGGATGAAAGAGCGAAAAGAAGGACACCGCTCGTTGCGGCATCCAGACGATGAACAGGATATACATGTTGTTTCATCATGCGACGGGCATGATAAAGACAGATTTTATCTCTTGAAACACGATGCTGGACATTTTCATGTGGATGAACGTGAAATCCCGACGGTTTATTGACGGCGATAAAGTAGTCATCCTTGTACAGCAGTTCCACTAAAAAATCCTAAGGTTGTCCCGCCCAAATATAATAAACACTTCCGCCTTTAAGCTGACTGACGACGGTGTTGATGTACTTTTGTTCCACCGCCGGACAGCCTTCACTGCGACCCAAGGGCTTATATTGAGGGTCAACATACCAGGCACCATGCACAACAATCGCGCGACTCATCGCTTGATCGTTGGTTTTTTCTAAACCCACTAGGCGCATAGAGCGGCCATGTTTACCACTGTATTCCGCCCCGGTCACGTACATACCGATGGATGACATCTTAGAGCCTTCGATATTGGAAAATTTCTTTGCCATTCCAGTGTGGCTGGGGTCAGAGCCGCGGCCATGCGAAACCAAGTAGCGAGTGACCAGCCCCGTTTTCATATCTATCAAGTACATACGTTTTTGATGTGACGCCTGGGTGAAGTCGATCACGGTCACATAGTTTTTATTGGCGATTTTATTATAATAAACATCGTAATAGGTGAGTGCTTTAGCCAGAGCCACCGTGGGCACTTCTTTTTTCGGATCAACATAATCATACTTGGATAAATCCACCTCGGGCGTCTGTGCAAAGGCAGAAGATATAAAGAAAAAACTGAGAAGAGATAAAATACGTAACGTCATAGTTGCTCCCGATAATTCCAGAAATGATGTGTTGATGATCAATCGGAGTTCGACGTCGGGACTTGACGCTTGGACTTGGCAATTTGGACTAAAGCCGAGTCGCAGTTTTTTCACACATGGCTGGTCAAGAAATTGAGTTCTGCTGAGCGATCCCTCATTCTGAATTAACACCTGCAAGGAGGACTTTTTATGACGAGTAAGAAGGTACTTTTTGTTTTAACCAGCACGGATCGTTTGGGGAATTCGGGGCATCACACCGGGGCATACCTGTCAGAAATCACCCATCCTTATGACGAACTTGTTCGTGCCGGCTATAGCGTGGATATGGTGAGTCCTAAAGGCGGTAAGGTGCCCCTAGATGGCGTCAAGATGGACGACCCCATCAATGCGACCTGGATGAACGACGAAGAGTTTCTAGAAAAAATCGAAAGTTCATTAAAACCATCGCAGATCAATGCCGCCGACTATGCCGCCATTCTGTATGTGGGTGGGCACGGGGCGATGTTTGATTTGCCCGACAATAAAGAGCTGCAAAATATCGCGATCGGTATTTTTGAAAATGAGGGTGTCGTGGCCTCTGTCTGTCATGGGGCTGCGGGGTTGGTGAATGTCCGCCTTTCTAGCGGACCGTATCTAGTGCAAGGTCATGAACTTGCAGGTTTCACAAATGATGAAGAAGAAACTGTGGGTATGGAAAAAGTCGTTCCATTTCTTTTGGAAAGTAAATTGAAGGAACGAGGGGCTTTATTTTCATCAGCTCCTAAGTTTACTTCGCATGTTATAAAAAGTGGCCGGCTTGTCAGCGGGCAAAACCCGGCTTCGGCGGCCGAGGTAGGACAGGCCTTGGTTGAAGTCTTAGATTTTATTTCTGAAGGAAGATCGGTACCTGAAAAGAATTGGTGTGAATGGGGGCATCCGTAATGTCGACGACAATGGAATCACAAGTAATCGCACACAGTCCGCGCTTTTTAAAAATCATTGAAATTGCAAAAAAAGTTTCTGCCAGCTCTGCCAATGTGCTTATCACTGGCGAAAGTGGGACGGGGAAGGAAATCATCGCACGCATGATTCATGATCTCAGTCCCCGCCGCAAAGAAGCTTTTGTGCCGATCAACTGTTCGGCCATTCCAGAACAACTCTTAGAGAGTGAACTTTTCGGTTATGCCAAAGGCGCTTTCACCGGGGCCTCCAATCAAAAAGCCGGACTTTTTGAAGAGGCTAACGGGGGGACTCTTTTCTTGGATGAAATCGGCGATCTGGATTTGCACTTGCAAGCCAAGCTCTTACGAGTGCTCCAGGAAAAAAAAGTCAAAAGAGTCGGCGAGAATCATTATCGTCCACTGAATATTCGCATTCTTGCGGCCACTCACAATGACTTGAGTGAGGATGTGCAGCAGAAAAAATTTCGTGAAGATTTGTATTTTCGCTTAAATGTCGTACCGATTGAAGTGCCACCGTTGCGGGAACGCATGGAAGACATTCTGCCTTTGGCTCAATACTTTCTGAAGAAATTTTCGCTACGTCATCATTCCGTGGAAAAACATTTCGCATCGGATGTGGGAAGTTATTTGCTGTCACATTCCTGGTGGGGAAATGTGCGTGAACTTGAAAACACAATCGAGCGCGCTGTTGTTTTAAGTTCTGGAAATGAAATCACCGTGAATGATTTGGATGGAAACCAAAAACGGTCCATCAGCATGGAGTCGGTTTTTGAGCGCCTTTGTCACAAAGAGGGGCGTTTGCTTTCGTTGGAAGAAATGGCTCGGCAGTATATCGAGTACGCCCTTCAAGTGAATAAGGGCGCACGAGAGAAAACTGCAAAAGACTTAGGGATTGACCGAAAAACTTTGTACCGCAAAACTCACCATCCGCATCAGCAACGTGCTTAGTGCACGTGCGAGCGGGGAGTTTCGCGGTTCGGTGCTGTGGTGCCACCAGCCACATTTTCACCGGCGTATGCCGATGTTTCGGGGCCTCGAGCTGCCCGACGGATTTCACGCTCTTTTACATAATCCATCACCAAAGCGGATAGAGCATGTTCTAAAGAGGTTGGACGTTTGCGATCCATTTCTTCTTCTTCCTGCTCGTGTTTATGCTTTCGTTTGATTTGTTGTTTGGCTTTTGTGGCTCCCGGCCATGCGCGCAGGAATACGACGGCAAAGGCTGCCGAGGCGAGCAAAATCAAACCGACGCCCGTGCTGAGGGTTGCGGACCAAACAATAGAACCTGTGCGATCCCACTGCATCGACAGATCCAAAAGAGAAATAAAAAGCCCACCGGTAAAAAAGATGACGGAGGCAACACCGACAAGAATAAGTGTCACCATGCGGCGACTGCGGAAAGAAACCTCATCAAAAATTTCAATGGCGGCATCCTTAAAGCCGCGGGGTCTCATGTTTAAGCGACCGAAAACGAACGACAAGACTAAAGCTAACCACTTCATTGGGACTCCCTGCGATGTTGAGGAGGTCTCGAAACCGGGACCTCCTAATTAATTATTATTTTGAATTATCTACGACGGATTAGCAGACCGGCCACCAGACCCACTGCAGCTGCGCCAAGGACTGTGTAAAAGGGATGAGCCTTAACAAATTCCTCCGAAGCGTCCATAGCTTCACGGGCTCTGTCTTGGGCCATATTGTAAGTGTCAGTCCAGCCACTTTTATCAAGTTCTTGCTTCACACCTTGTTTCACATTTTCTTTGATGTTGCCAAGGTTGCTTCTGAAATCGTTTGGGGTCGTTTCCATGAATCCACTCCTTTTTGTGTTGTTGGTAACCACTAATCAATGCAAAGCAGGAAGGATGCCAACTCGAAATCCGGTAGAGGCGATTTTGAGTTGCAGACGGAGGTAATAATCCCTTTTTCCTCTGGGATTCTTGCCCCATTTGACTTTTGTCGTTCGCCGGTTGACGATGTCGTGATGAAAAAAGCCCTAGTCCTTTTCGCGCATCCCTTTTCGAAACAATCCCGAGTTAATCGCGCCATCATGGATCAGCTTCGCGAACTAAAACATGTTCGTGTCCATGATCTTTATGAAGAGTACCCGTACTTCCATATTCAGGTTCAAAAAGAGCAGGAACTTTTGTTAGAGCATGATCTTGTAGTTTGGCAGCATCCTTTCTATTGGTTTTCGATGCCGCCTTTGATGAAGCTCTGGTGTGATGAGGTTTTACGCCGCGGCTTTGCCTATGGACCGGAGGGAAATAAACTTCACGGGAAAGATTTCTTTTTGTCGATTACGACGGGCGGTTGGGGGGACCCCTCTTCTCCTGGCTCTGTGGAAGATTTCTTCCCGCCTTATCGTCAGACGATTGAGCAGTGCGGAATGAAATGGCACAAACCTGTTGTGATGACCGGAACAGGAAGGGCTACAGAAGAACAAATCCTTCTTCATGCCGAAGCCGTTCGCCGAAGAATGATTGATTATTGTGCCACCGGTGTGTGTAAAGATATTTAGGAACAAAGACGATGGAATCTGGTTTGTTTTATATTTTAGTGTTCTTGGTTTCGGCTTTGATCTGCGTGCCGATTTGTAAACGCTTAGGGTTGGGATCGGTTCTGGGGTATCTCCTGGCGGGAATGATCATCGGCCCTTATGGTCTTAAGGTTATCGCCGGTGTCGAAGACATCATGCACATTTCCGAATTTGGTGTGGTGCTTTTGATGTTCCTGATTGGCCTTGAGCTTGAACCCAAAAAACTGTGGGACATGCGGGTGTCTATTTTTGGGTTGGGCGGCTTGCAGGTTCTTTCAGTAAGCGTTGTGATTGGCTTGATCGTGAAGTTCTTTTTTGCGCAAACCACGGCTGTCTCTATTCTCATCGGAATGGCCTTTGCGCTTTCATCGACAGCGATCGGTCTGCAGATCCTGTCTGAAAAGAAGCTTTTAGCTACAACTTCAGGCTCTTCTGCTTTTTCTATTTTATTGTTTCAAGATATCGCCGTCATCCCGATGATTGCGATACTTCCTCTTTTGACTGTGAATGCGGCAGCTTCTGAATCCACCGGAAATCCGTGGGCAAGTGTTTTAGAGGTGGTGATGGTTCTAGCGACCATTATTGTTTTAGGTCGCTTGTTGCTCCGTCATCTCTTGCGTTGGATCGGAGCTTTGCACTTACGAGAGATCTTCACGGCTTTTGCCCTGTTTCTTGTGATCGGGATGTCTTTTCTGATGCAAAGATTGGGAATCTCGATGGCCTTAGGTGCCTTTATGGCCGGGGTCCTTTTAGCGGATAGCGAGTATCGACATGCTTTAGAAACTGATATCGAACCCTTCAAAGGTTTATTGATGGGTCTTTTCTTTATCTCTGTGGGTATGAGTGTCAATCTGCTGCAGATACTTGAAAGCCCTTTGCAGTTTATTCTGTTGGTTCTTCTAGTCTTCCTAGTTAAAACAGCCGTGCACGCGGGATTGGCATTTTTATTTAAAACGCCGCGAGCGCAGATCCCTTTCTTCGCCATTATTCTTTCTCAAATTGGGGAGTTTGCATTTGTGTTACTAGGTGCGGCTCAAGGTTTGAAGGTCTTAGATACGAATACCGTAGGAACTTTGACGGCCGTAGTCGCTCTTTCAATGTTGTTCACTCCCTTAACCGTTCTTCTTTACGACAAAGTCTATCTTCGTTATGTCGCCGGTGCTTCGACAATGGAAGAAGATAAGATCGAGGACGAACACAGTCCGGTTATCATTGCAGGCTTTGGCCGTTTTGGTCAGATCATTGGTCGTCTTCTTTATGCCAATCGCGTGAAGGCCACGGTCTTAGATCATGAGCCCAGTCAGATTGAAATGCTTCGTCGTTTTGGATTTAAAGTTTATTATGGAGATGCCACACGCATGGATCTTCTGGAAGCTGCGGGAGCTCAGCATGCAAAAATTCTGGTTGTCGCCATTGATGACATGGATGACGGGCTGAAGCTGATCGATTCAGCGCGCGAGGCCTTTCCGCATTTAAAAATCTTTGCTCGTGCCCGCAATGTTGATCACGTGTACCGCTTGATGGATCGCGACGTCTTTAACTTTGAACGCGAGCTTTACGAATCTTCGTTGCGTATGGGATCTTCCGTGTTAAGAGCTCTGGGATGGCCGGCGTACCAAAGTGTGATCGCTGCGAATATTTTCCGGGACCACAACAATCAAATGTTGGAAGAGCTTCACCGTCGTCGTGACAACCCGGATGAAATGGTCTCTCGTTCTAAGCAGGCTCGTGATGATTTAGAAAAAATGTTCCAGCAGGAAAACCATTATTTAGAGCGCACAGAGGCATGGAGCAACGAGCCATGAAAAAATCAATCCTCATTTTAAGCCTTTTCTTCAGTGCCAGTTTCGCTTTTGCAAACAATTGTGAAGAAAGAAGGGGTGCTCTTGATTTTGGATCGGGAACGACAAAGGCCTTCGCGGCGGTAGTTGATATTTGTGCGAAGAAAATCGTCTCTGTGCTGTATGAAGACCGTTTGCCTTTAGCTTTAAATGAGGCTCTGGAAAAATCTTCTACAAAAGAAATTCCAGCAGCGACAGTTCAAGCCGCCTATCCAAAAATTAAAAACTTCGTCGCAAAAATGAAAGAGCTTCAAGTCACGCGCATTGAAGGCGTGGCCACTTCTGTATTCCGAGTCGCTAAAAACGGGAAGACGACAGCAGAAAAGATTTCGGAAGAAATCGGTATTCCGGTGCAAGTTATTTCTCAAGAGCGCGAGGCAGAACTCGGGTATTGGTCGGCCCTGGCACAAAAGAAGATAGAACCGACAGAGCTTATGGTTGTATGGGACATCGGTGGTGGATCTATGCAGATGTATTCTCGCGATCACGGCAAGGTTCACATCTATCAAGGTGACCTGGCTTCGGTGACTTTTAAGAATAAAATTTTGCAAGTTCTGCAGTTTAAAAATCCTGCAGAGGTGTCTTCGCCGAATCCCCTGGGAATGCAAAAAGAAGCCGCTTTGCAGCTAGCCAAGAATCACGCATACTTGAACGTTCCGAAGTACTTTAAAGAGATCGCATCGAAGGCTCGTTGGATTGGCGTAGGCGGCGTGTTGTCAGCGTCCGTACAAAGACAGGCTCATTCCGGCGCCCACGAGTTTACGTCTGGCCAGCTTGGGGAGGCTTTAAATAAACGCGCTCAACTGAACGACAGCCAGCTTGAGGGCGATTATAAAATTTCGGATGTGTCTAACTTAGCTTTGGTTTTGGGATACATGCAGGCCTTAAAGATTTCAAAAGTCGAGACGGTGCAAGCGTCTTTAGGACAAGGACTTATTTACCAGAGCCTTCAATCGAAATAATTACTGAAGATTGAGAATCGCCGCAGCCGGTGAAGATGTCGGCATGTCCTTATCATTAAGGACAATGACTTCTCCTCCGTGGCGGATGACTTCACAGGCGATGTCATCAAGAATATCATCGTCTTTGGCATCCTGCTGTTTTTCATGGAAAGTGATTTCCGCGCTGCCTCGATGCAACTGCCCCCAGATCTCACTGTTATCGCGAATGAAAAGAGTTCGTACTTTTCCACCTAAAGCGGCGCGTGAGATTTTCACCAAATCATCGATAACCCTTTTTTGACGGGCCATCTCATCAATGTCCATCGTCGAAACATTGCGCTGTTGGGACTGATTCTTTTGGATATGTAAATTCGCTTGGTGAGTGATGGCCTCGATACGAGGAATTCCCTTCGTCGGGTCCACTTTACACAAAACAGGCTCCGCGTGAGCCGACACTTCTTTGTAAGCGTGAAATATAATATCGCTAGTAAATACGAACAGAGGTAAAGTTTTATAACCGGTCTCTTTAGAGATTTTCGATTCAATCCATTTCAAGAATAATTTCCCGCTGGATTTTTTCTTGAGGTGATTGTCCTGAGTACCGCGACCACGCGAATGAGATTTTAAATGCGGTATTTGGAAGGTTTCAGTTTCATCCTGATATTTCCAGTGCATGCTATTGCTGTGCTGGCCATGATGATAAAGGAAGGTGTGGATCTCGCTGCCCCGGCTGCCGTCGCAACTGAAAAGCACCGCTTCAGACGGCGTTAATACCAAGGCGTGATAGGTGTTGTGTCCTTGCAAATCCTCGATCAGAGGTTTTAAGTGGAAGGATTCCGCCACGACGACTTTCGAAGGCAACTCGTGACCTGCGACGTAGTACCCGGTCCAATGCTTATTAACAAAGATCGCCAGACCTTCTTTTTCAGATTCCAAAAATTCAGCCGGATTAAAGTTATAAAGAGCGTCGAGAAGTTCTTGGTGTCGTTCTTTTCTTTGGTCGTAAGAAAGCAGATGCACGGCACGACGGACCAGTGCCTCGTATTCCATTTGCAAAGTTTTCGACGGCATCGCCGGAATGTAAATGGAGATACAGGGACCATCCTGGACGGATGTAAGACGTAAAAGATCATCGTGTGTCATCTTTTCAATCATGTGTCCATTATCCTCTCAACCGACAAGGAACACAAAAAGTCATTTGACAGTCCAGTGTGAGGAGTCATGTGGGGAAAAATTCCCAAGTTCACTACAATGAAAGAAGGCCCTCAAACTTACAGCAGAGAGGATGAACATGAAAACTTGGATTTGTGTCGTCAACCGTTCTGAAGCTAAGATTTTTGAACATGGAAACAACCGCTCCGCAGATGTGCAATTCGTCACAAAACTGTCGAATCCTCGAGGCCGATTAAAAGCGCAGGATATCAACGCTGATAAGCCTGGAAGCTTTGTTTCTGGCTTTACCACTCACGGAATGGGGCGTGAGAAGATTGATTCTCCGACGGAACACGTCGCCCAAGAGTTTGCCAAACAGGTTTCGCAATTCTTGTACGATTCTTGCCAGCAGCACTTGTTTGAAGAACTCGTACTTATTGCCGAGCCCCAGTGCCTCGGTCGCTTACGAGGACTATTAAGTAAGGAAGTACGGCAATGCATTGTTCAAGAGATTCCCAAAGATCTTGTGACCGCTGCGACCACGACGGACTTAAAAGAGCGCCTGTGGCCGATGTCTGATTTACGCTCTGCAACTATCTAATTAGCTGACTAAGCGGCCGATGATCTCGTCGTCGACCGCTTATCCGCTCCGCGTGCCGCAGTGAGGCCATAAAAAATCTTTGTTTTGAAAAATTCCAGCTCTAAGTAAGAATGGGGCCATGTCAAAACATGCACTTCTATCGTTGATAATTCCTTTTTTAACAATAAGCCCTGCATTTTCAGCCACACTTCAAGAAGCTTATCAGTCAGCTTTACAGAAGAACGAAACTGTTGGCTTGCAAAACGCAAAAGTCACGCAAGCGAAAGAACGTGTTTCGCAATTGCGCGGCGGTTTGTACCCACAAATCTCGGCCAAAGCGACTTACTTCATGCAACCGGAAGCCAAAGATCCTTTAGCCCAAGAGATCTTTCCGGACCGACAAACAACGGTGGCGCTTTCTGCGAATCAAGTTTTGTTTCGCGGCCTGCGCGAGTTTGCTGGGATTCGCCAGCAAAAAGATCTTTTAGAGTCCCAGGAAGAGGCCCGCAATCAGGCCCTTTTGCAGCTTTATCAAGATGTGGCAAATTCTTATCTGAACATTCTAACGCTTGAGCAGGATTTAAAAAACCTGGAAGTGCAAATCAAGCTCTATGACGAACGTGTGTCTGAGTTGAGCGGACGTGTACGTCGTGGTGAATCCAACTCTTCAGAGGTTTTGACGGCACAATCCAGCCAGGCTGGCTTGAAAGCGGAATCGCAAATCGTCAGTGGAAACCTAAAAATGGCCCGCGAACTGTTCGCGTTTATCACCGGCCTTCCAGCGAATGAGACTTTAACGGACCCTGCGCTGACGAAGAATAAGAGCATCAATTCTTTGGATTATTATTTGAAACGGATTGAAGAACGCTATGACGTGAAGTCGGCGCGCGAATTGTATACTGCCGCCGAGGAAGAAGTGAAAATCGCTAAAGGTGGACACTGGCCTTCTTTGGATGTTGCCGGGAATTATTACCTGAAGCGTCCTGAAGGATTCAGTGAAGACTTAAAGTGGGACGTGCAGTTTACGTTGACCTTGCCGATTTTTGAAGGGGGCACGACTCAAGCCAAAGTGCGCGAGGCCGCCTCTCGAAGAATTGAAGCGGATTTAACTTTAACCCGTTTGCGTCGCCAAGCGGATCAGGAGATTCGCGCCTACTATGAAAATTATCAATCGCGTTTAAATCAGGTGGCGGCTTTAGAAAAAGCCACCAGCCTGTCCGAGAAGAACTACCAAGTTCTTCAGCGTGATTATCGTCGCGGCCTGTCCCGTAACGTCGATGTGCAAATCGCGTTGACGGATTTCCGCGTGGCTTCGCGCGCTTTAGACCAAGCGCGCTTTGCGGCTCAATCTGAACTTGTACGTTTGCAAATTGCCGCGGCTGAAATGATAGCGCCGGCAGTGAAGGAAGACTAGACAATGACTTTATCCGATTTATCAATCCGTAAGCCCGTATTTGCTTGGATGTTGATGTTTGGCTTGATCGTATTCGGGGCGATCAGCTTTATGCGCATGGGGGTCAGTGAACTTCCAGATGTGGACTTCCCAGTCATCTCTCTTTCAGTTCGATACGAAGGGGCGGCACCAGAAGTGATGGAAGCCGATGTGATCGATCCGATCGAAGATGCCTTGATCAGTATTCAAGGAGTGAAAAATATCACGTCGATTGCTCGAAACAGTACGGCCGACGTCACTATTGAGTTTGATCTTGAGGTCAATATTGATGTGGCCTTCCAGGACGTACAGGCGAAGATGGCGCAAATCCAAGGCGCCCTTCCTCAGGATATGGATCCTCCGACCGTGATGAAAATCAATCCGGAAGATTTCCCGATCATGTGGCTGTCGGTTTCGAGTAACCAAATGCCTTTGCAGGATATGATGGTTTACGTGAACGACCAGATTCGCGATCGCTTAACCACAGTTCCTGGAGTCGGAAATCTGTGGATGCCTGGTTATTTAGAGCCGAACCTGCGCGTGTGGGTGCGTAATGAAGATTTGCATAAATATGCCCTTTCTGTTTCCGATGTCGTCACGACCTTACGTAACGAACATGCAGAACCACCGGCGGGTCGAGCAGAGTATAATAAGACGGAATACAGTCTGCGCACCTTGGGTGAAGCGAAAAAGCTAGATCAATTCCATAATATTCTAGTGAATTCTCGCGGCGGGGGACCCAACTACAGTCCGATTCCTTTAGAGCGCGTCGCTGACTTTAAAGAAGGCACCGTCGACGTTGTCCAGTTTGCACGTGCCAATGGAAAGTTTGCCGTCGGTCTTGGCGTAGTTAAACAACGTGGATCAAATGCGGTGTCGGTCGCTCACGCGGTGAAAGATCGTATCGTCGAGATTCAAAAGACTTTGCCTGAGGGCATGCAAATTGTCGTGAACTATGATGGAACGAAGTTCGTTGAAGAGTCCGTTCACGAATTGGTTCTGACTTTGATTTTGGCCGCAATTTTAACTTCTTTAGTGTGTTGGCTATTCTTAGGATCTTGGTCTTCGACGTTCAACGTCTTGTTGGCGATTCCGACTTCCGTTTTAGGAAGTTTTATCATTCTTTATTTTGCGGGCTTTACGCTGAACATCTTCACGTTGATGGGACTTAGTTTGGCGATCGGTATCGTTGTCGACGACGCGATCATGGTCTTAGAAAACATCATCCGTCACTTAGAGATGGGAAAAAAGAAAAAGGATGCGGCGCTTGTCGGAGCTAGGGAAATCACATTTGCGGCGATGGCGGCCTCTGTGTCTTTAGTGGCGATCTTTTTACCAATTGCCTTCATGGAAGGTCTGATCGGTCGCTTCTTATTCCAGTTCGGTGTCACGATGAGTGCGGCGGTGATGATTTCACTTCTGGAAGCTCTGACGTTGACTCCGATGCGTGCGTCGCAGTTTGTTGAGTCGGGTGAAAGAACAACTAAAATTGGCAGAACTTTCGAAGCGGGTTATCAACGCCTGCATGATCTTTACACCCGCTCATTGAAGGTCTCTTTGAATCACCGTTGGAAGGTGATCTTCGCCTCTTTGATCTTCTTTGTTCTAAGTTTTGGCTCTGTGGCTTTCCTCAAAGGGGAGTTCCAGCCCGCCCAAGATCAAAGCTCTTTGATGATTCAAATCAGCAATCCGCCGAAGTCGGCGATCTCTTTTACAGATGAAAAAGTAAAGATCATCGAGGACTTCCTTCATAAAAGAAATGAAGTGAAATCGACATTCGTTGCGGCGGGTGGTTTTACGGGTGGTGAAGCGAATAACGCGATCATTTTCGTGGACCTAAAGCCTAAAGGCGAGCGTGGGAAGGATCCAGAAAAAGGAAAAGAGCTTTCACAGCAGCAGTTCATCGAAGTGGTGCGTGAATACCTTAATAAAACCATTCCAGAGGCAAAGCCTCAGGTGCAGGATCCATCGACACAAGGATTCGGTGGGGGCGGTGGTAAGGGCTTCCCCGTTGAATTCAGTATTCAAGGGCCGAACTGGAATGAGTTGGGTAAGTACTCAGAAACCATCGTTGAGGAGCTTAAGAATAAGAAAATCATGACCGACGTAAGTTCGGACTATCAAGCCGGTGCTCCAGAAATCCAAGTCATCCCGAATCGCAAAAAGGCTTCCGACCGTGGCGTGAGTGTTATCGCTATCGGTGAAGTCCTCAATGCGATGATGGGTGGGGTTGTTGTGGGCAGCTACGAAAAAGGGGGCCACCGCTATGATATTCGCGTGAAGATGGCAGAAAACGGACAAGCACCTCACGAACGCATTCGTCAGTTGAAGGTCCGCAACAACCGTGGCGAGCTTGTGCCCATTGCGGATGTTGTTGATATCAAAGAAGCGTCGGTGGCTTCGACGATTTCTCGTAAGAATCGTCAACGTTCGATCATCATTTACGGAAATATGGGACCGGGGCTCAGTCAGCAGCAGGCTTCCGATCAAGCGATGGCGGCGGCTCGAAAAATTCTGCCGCAAGAATATAAAGTCATAATCAGCGGGTCGGCTGAAGAGTTCCAGCAAAGCTTTATCAGCTTGATCTTTGCTTTGATCATGGGATTTGTTGTCGCCTACATGGTACTTGCGTCGCAGTTCAATAGCTTTATTGATCCGATCACAGTCTTTATGGCGTTGCCGTTCAGCTTCTCGGGTGCTTTCCTAGCGCTCTTGATCGGCGGTCAGTCGCTCAATATCTTTAGTATGATTGGTTTGATTTTGCTCATGGGTATCGTGAAAAAGAACTCGATCTTGCTCGTGGACTTTACGAATCAACGTCGCGACACCGAACATGTTTCGGTTCATCAGGCTTTGATCGAAGCCTGTCCGACACGTCTGCGTCCTATCTTGATGACTTCATTTGCGACCATTGCCGGTGCGGTGCCAGCAGCACTCAGTCTTGGACCGGGAGCGGAAGCTCGTCAACCGATGGCCATCGCGGTGATCGGGGGCGTTTTTGTTTCGACGTTCCTGACTCTTTATGTGGTGCCTTGTGTGTACAGTCTTTTTGCACGCTGGGACCGTCGTGAAAAACATCGCGATGAAGTCGAAGCATAAGCCTTAGTAGATGCAAAAAGTCAGAAGGGCTCTTGAGAAATCAAGAGCCTTTTTATTTTGCCCCAGGTCGAGTGGACATTTCGCCCCGTCAAATCACCGACGCCTCAGTGATATTCGTCAGGATTTTTGGGAGTCTTGCTCCATGCCGGAGGATCACTGGCCGGAAATGACTCCATCGAACTTTCGTTGACCTCGTCATATTCGTCCTCATCGCGAAATGCTTCTCTTCGTTTGCTCAAAGTCGCTTTTTTAGCCATCGTCATCGAGGCTGCGGCCCCCAAACAAACACCCAATGATAGTATGAATAGTCCTTTTAGTGTGCTCATGCTTTGAATCGATGCAAGATTCGGCCCACCGTTAATTAACACGTTACTTTTTTGTCAATTGAGCTTCTTTAACGAAACCTTGAGCATGGGACCACTAACAAAAACCAACAAGGAGAACTCATGAATACAAAACAATGTGTATCGGCTTTATTGCTAGCGACTTCATTCACTTTCGCAACAGCGCATGCGGCGACTTATACCGACGGTGAGATCATGGAAATCATGAAAGTGGCAAATGAAGCGGAAATCGATGCGGGCGATGTGGCTGAAGATAAAGCGAAGAATTCCGAAGTGAAAGACTTTGCTAAGCATATGATGGATGAGCATAAGAAAAATAAAAAAGAAGGAAAGTCCGTCTCTAAAGACTCTAAGATTAAAATGAAATCCAGCGCAAAAAGTAAAGAGATGGAAAAAGACGCGAAGAATAAGTTGAGCGGTCTTAAAAAAATGAAGGATGAAAACTTCGATAAGACTTACATCACTCAACAAATCGAAATGCATCAAACTCTTTTGACAGAGTTGGATTCAAGTTTGATTCCTTCAGCGCAAGATCCAAAGTTGAAAACTTTCTTGGAAGAGACAAAAACGCACGTGCAAGAGCACTTGACGAAAGCTCAAGAGATTCAGCAAAAAATGGCCCCCACAAATCAGACTATGTAATGGGAATAAAAGAAGGTCCGTCCTTGAAAAGGGACGGATTCTTTGTTCTAGCTTTTGAAGAAGCTATAGTATGCGGCGACCGCCAGAATAATTCCGATAATAAATAGCCAAACAGAGTGAGCCAGAAAAAACTTAAAGGGTGCAGGAACATCTTTTCGGTTCTTATCTTTTTCTTCAGGCATGCGTCCTCCGATGCCGTCAGTATCTCGCGAGGAAGAGGCCTTGTAAATTTGTAGGTTCGCAAATGAAAAAGGCTCTTTGCAGAGCCTTTGTTACAATCCAGATTTTAATAAGGAATCGGGGTGAAGGATTCCGTTTTTTCGTTGAACTCTAAGAGCTCACCTTTTTCGATATCGAAGTAAATCCCTAACAGTGTCAAACCACGTGTTTCAATGGCCTCCGCCACGAAGGGGAAGGATTTGAGATTCTCTAGCGATGTGCGAATACTTTCGTGCTCGCACAGTCTCCACAAAGGAACGGAGTCATCGGAAGAAGCCAAGGCAATAGCACGCTTTTTCGCCGGCTCCGCAATCTTCACCCATTGGTGAAGGAAGCCACCCGCTATGATGTTTTCCGGATTTAAAAGGGCGCGAATGCCGCCGCACTGACTATGCCCAAGAATGATCACCGTTTCTACGCGCAAATTGACGACTGCAAACTCAATCGCCGCACTCACACCGTGACGACCGCCATCGGGATCACAAGGAGGAACAAGATTCGCGACGTTACGAACCACAAAAAGTTCGCCTGGTCCTGCCGATGAAAGAATCGCAGGATCCACGCGTGAGTCCGAACATCCGATGATCAACGTCTTAGGATTTTGGACATTTTGCAGTTTGCTGTAAACAGAGTCTTCCCCTGCATAGAATTTTTCTTTGAATTGTCGAAAACCAGTAAGAAGGCGGGCAATTTCTTTTTTCAACATGTTGGTTTTATACGATAGATAGAATCTTGCCTCAAGCTCCACCCTCGGTCCATTGCGTCACAGCTAAGTGGTTGTTTCTGCTGGAAAACAGCTACTTCTGAGGACAATGAGTAGCGAAAATATCCTGTGGAAAGAATCAGAGCCATTGATTTAGCACGAGGAATTGCGGTCGTTCTTATGATCCTAAGTCATGGGATTAAAGGGCTTGTTCCATTCGAAGAGTTCCCCTCATGGGGGCTCGTTCCAATTCATCTTTTAACGAAAGGAGCTTCCACGTGTTTTTTTCTGGTTTTCGGAATCACTTTGGCAGTGGCATTTGTTCCGGCCGTGGATCGCGAAGACTGGCCCCAAAAAAGAAAGAGGTTGTTCTTTCGCGGGCTGAAAATTCTTTTTTGGTATAAGGTTCTATGTATCGTCGAAATGTTTTCTTTGTATGAACGTCAGGAAATCCTCGACGTTCTTTTGTATCGCGCCTTCGCCGTTTATTCAGAAATTCTGGGGTTCTATGGGATCGCTTTATTATGGATTCCGTTCTTCCTTCCGTTGTGGAAAAAGCTGCGGTGGTGGGGGCAGTTGATCTGTATAGGCTTTACAACGTACACCGCGATTTATCTTTTCAACAATTTTGATTTCGGCAGTGTGGGACTTAAAGCCATTCTGGTTGAGCACGAGGATTTTTACACCTGGGGACAGCTGACACGTTTACCGATTGTGATGGTCGGACTGATGTTAGGTGAAATGACTCGAAAATGTTATGAAAGCATCAAAAGAAGAATGATACTCGCGGCTTCAGTTTTTGCGGGAGGCCTTCTTCTGGCGGTCGCTTTCGTCTTGCATGCGCCAGAAAATCTGCAAGAAACTTTGATTTCGTTAGCTATGAACGAAGGCAAACATCCTCCCGACGCTTCATTTATGTTATTCAGCATGGCGTTGGCATTTTTCATAGTGTCTCTCAGTTTAGCGGGAGGAAATCTTCTGGCTTTGGTCTTGAAACCCGTGACCATCATCGGGTCTGATGCGTTGGGCGCCTTCGTCTTTCACATCTTTGTGATCTTCGTTTTCTATAGGTATTTATTCGATTATTGGCATAAAATAACCTATCAACACGCTTTGAATCTCACCTTGTTATTAATTTTACTAACGGCCATTTGGATAAGGGTAAAAAATTGGATTTCAAAAGAATCTTAAGAGCCATAACCTTTGCTTTGACTGTGACATTGGTGAAAGCGCCGGCATGGGCGAGTTCGAAGACCTTTGAAGAAAGTTTGAAAGAGCTTGAGGCAAAACAACCAATTCAATTGGGCGTCTTTGTCAAAAATCTAAGCACCGGAGAAATTCTTTCCTATCGTGGTGATGACTTGTGGTATGTGGCTTCAGGAGTGAAGCTTCCAATTGTATTGGAAAATCTTCGTCAGGTGGATCAGAAGAAGTACACTTTGGATTCGCAGATTGAACTTCGCAAAGAGGACTTCGTGGATGGCGCGGGTTACACGAACTCAAAAAAAGCCGGAAGCAAACTCTCCGTAAAATTTCTAATGGAGCAAGCCATTATATATAGCGATAATACCGCGAGTGATCTTTTGATTCGCCAGGCCGGATTAGAGTCTGTGAACAGCTGTGTTCAGGATTTAGTTCCTGGCGGATTCACCGCGATCACCACATTAGCCGATGTTCGCCGCCGTCTTTATTCCGAAGTGCATCCGTCGTCAGAAAAACTTCAAGGGCCGGATTTTATTTTGCTAAAGCGTTCACAAGGGGATGAAGTGAAATTTCGTCGTCTGTCACAAATGCTAGGTGTGGATACGAAAGAGTTTAAATGTAAAACCTTGGACGAGGCTTACGACAATTACTATTCTAAGAAACTCAATTCCGCGACCTTGAAAGCCTATGCTGAACTTCTAGAGAAAGTGGCTGAAGGAAAAATATTGGGGGATTCCACACAGAAGTTTCTGATCGATACGATGACGAAAGTGCAAACCGGTCAACGTCGCATCAAAGCAGGACTTCCCAAGAAATATTCCTTTGCTCATAAAACGGGGACACAGCATTCGCGTATTTGTGATTTCGGCATCGCCTGGGATAAAAAATCCGAACTGAAAACAGGGATTGTGATCGCCGCTTGTGTCAAAGACTTTGAATCCTTGGACATGGCGGAGTCCGCTTTAAGAAGTGTCGGCACGGTTTTACATAAGGCGGGCATTCTATGAAATTCGCCGTCGTTTTTCTGACATGGCTATTGGCCTTTCCTGCGGTGGCTCAGAAAAATTGGACGGCTTCTTGTTTGACGAATATGTCGCAGCTTGATGACTCCTTTCCGGGAGATCTCGGGATTTTCGTAAAATCTTTGAAGGACGGATCTATCTGCGAATTTCAAGCTGATAAAAGATGGTATCTGGCTTCGACCATCAAGATCCCGGTGGCGATTGCTCTGCTTAAAGAAGTGGAAAAGGGACACATAGATCTGCAAAAAAAACTGACGTTAAAGCAAAGTGATTACGTCGACGGCGCTGGAGACTTACTTTGGCAGGATCCCGGAAAAAGTTTTACCGTGCAACATCTGCTAAGAAATATGCTGGAACAATCCGACAGTACGGCGACTGACATGTTGATCAAATTGATGGGAATAGAGACTCTCAATAAGACCACCCATGAATTAGCGCCGGACTTTGCTCCTTTAACCACCATTCTGCAAGTGCGTTATGATGCCTATTCAGAAATTCATCCCAAAGCGCGCACACTGTCCAACATAGATTTTATTGAGCTGAAGAAATTTCCCGTTTCAAAACGCTATGAAGCTTTCGTTAAACGGATTCAAGTTCCTACTAGTGAATTAAAAGCGACCAGTATCGAAGAGGCTTTTGAAAAATATTATGCGCGTGGATTGAATTCGACAAGCTTACGAAGTTTCGGGTCGTTGTTAGAAAAGCTTTCCCAAGGACAAATTCTTAATAAAAAGCACACAGAGCTTGTTTTAACTTACATGCAAAAAATGAAAACGGGCGAAAATCGACTGAAAGCCGGCCTTCCGAACGACATCCTTTTTGCACAAAAGACGGGGACTCAGGTCGCTCGCATGTGCAATGTGGGAATTGTCACTTCCAAAAAGAATGCGCAACAAAAGACAGTGATCGTGGCTTGTGCGGAAAAGTATCTTGATCAGGCGGGGGCAGAAAAAGCCTTAAAGAAAATGGCAGACGCCCTCACTGAGGAGGGCGCCTTTAAGAACTTCTAACTAGATTGGTGAAGGAATAAGCTCTCTGTCACCATGCTGATGCCAGTACGGATAAATAGGTTTTACGGCACTGACTTTATCAAGTTTTGCTACGTGCTCTGCTGACAACTTCCAACCCAAAGCTCCGAAATTGTGCTTGAGTTGTTCTTCGTTGCGCGCACCAATCACAATGCTTGTCACAGAAGGGCGATTCATCACCCAGTTTAGCGCCACTTGGGGAATCGTCTTACCGGTTTCTTTGGAAATTTCATCCAAAGCATCGACGATATTGTGTAAAGCATCTGATTTCGCAGACACCACAAAATCAATTTGTGAGGAACGGCTTCCTGCGGGAGGAGGCTGATTGCGACGGAATTTTCCTGAGAGAGCGCCTCCAGCTAGTGGACTCCAAACAAATGTCGACACTTTTTGATCTAATGCAAGTGGCATCAATTCCCATTCAAATTCACGGCCGGCTAAAGAGTAGTAGGCTTGGTGAGCTACATATTTGCTCCATCCATAGCGTTCTGAAACCGTCAGTGATTTCATTAAATGCCAGCCTGAAAAATTGGAGGCCCCAATATAGCGAATTTTACCCGCAGTGATCAGATCATCCAGCGCGCGCAGAGTTTCCTCCACGGGAGTATTCGCATCAAATCCATGCATAGTATAAAGATCGATATAATCCGTTTTCAAACGGCGAAGGCTGTCTTCGCATTCCTTCATGATGTTCCAACGAGTCGATCCTGATTTGTTGGGACCTTCTCCCATCCTGAAAGTTGACTTTGTTGAAAGCAAAACTTGATGGCGCTTACCTTCAATGGCGGCACCCAAAATTTCTTCGGACATGCCTTGAGAATAAACATTGGCGGTATCAAAAAGGTTCAAGCCATTGTCTAAGCAAACTCCGATCAGCCGTTGGGCTTCTTTGAGGTCCGTACTTCCCCACGCTTTAAAAAACTCATTGCCGCCGCCGAAAGTCGCTGTTCCAAAGCTCATCACAGGTACGTCAAGACCACTGCCTAATAATTTTCTGTATTCCATAGCATCTCCTAACGGTATTTAGCCTAGGTTAGTTTTGAACCAGAAACAATCCGGTAAAAACCGAATTGAGTTTTTCCTTTCCGGAAACAATTCGAATGAATATGAGACGGTCATGGAAGTTCACGGACTTGATTCGCATCCCTAGGCGGTAACTTCGTATTTTTACCTATAAAAGGGCTCACTTTTGACCGATGAGCCCCTGGATGGAACATTGTGGAGGCCTTTTGAGATGAAGAGGAGCGTTTTAAGACGAACACTCGCGGCGGGACTTTTGTGTCTGCTAACGGGGTGTGGACAAATGCGCGCTGATTTTTTTGGTCGGATGACGAAAGAGATTCTTCCGTCGACGCCTGCGTTGCCTCCCGTTCCTAAAGTGACCAAAGTAGATGCCGACACCGCGGGAGCTTCGTCAGTCTCGGCTTTTTCAGTTCCTCGATTTACGACGGCGCAGATCGTCCCCATCCAGGTGCATTTTTCTGGGCCTGTGAATGTTACGGGCGTTCCTAGTATCGAGCTTGAAACGGGTAGTGTGAAAAGAACGGCCTATTACGTTTCCGGTACGGGCACTGACATTTTAACTTTTGAGTATTCTGTCGTGGCGGGTGATTCAGCGCCGACTTTGGATTACACCAGTTCCACCGCGTTGTCTTTGAATGGCGGAACTATCGAGCCGGCCCAAGAAGTCCAAGGTACGACCGAAGATTTCAATAATTTGACAAAGCTGCCAGATCCGGGCGCGGATGAGTCGCTGTCGAAAACAACGCCGATTCTGATTCGTACAATTCCCGAAGTAAAAAAACTCAGCGCCCCGCAAACAGACGTCTATCTAGATGGAACAAGTTTAGAGATCATTGTTAAATATGACCAACCGATCACGGTGACAGGATCGCCGCGCATTCCGGTGAAGGTCGCGGGCAACACACGCTTAGTGAATTTGATTTCACAAATCTCAGATTCAGAACTTTTATTCCGTTATGAAGTTGTCGTCGGAGACAACGACACAGATGGAATTGAGCTTCCCACGGCAATTGATCTGAATGGCGGTTCCATCGTAAACCCAGCCAATGAAACTGCGGTGATTGATCTTCCCGTTAAAGATACAACGGGTGTTTTGACTTACACGACACCTTTAACGGCGTCCTTTCTTTCCAGTACTCAAATCGTCAGTGAAAACGTGGGGAGCATCAACGTACCTATCAGTTTAAGTGCGCCCGCACCGATTCCTTTTAAAGTCAGTATCAGTGTTTTGGGTGAGGCCGATAGCGGCGACTATGTTTTATCGTCTCGCGAAGTGCAATTTGCCGTCGGCGATCAACTGAAGTATCTGACTGTGCAAATCACCGAAGATACTGTGCCAGAAAGTGAAGAGCGCCTGCGTTTAGTGCTCTCAAGAAACTCTTTAGGCAATGGCGGAGATGTCTCTTTCCATGAAATTCATATTAAAGACAATGATAGTGGTGTCGCTCCCGCCGTCGTGTCGATGAGCAAGGGATATGATTTTAGTTGTGCCCTTTTTTCAAATAAAGATTTGAAGTGCTGGGGAGATAACTCTTCTGGGCAGTTGGGAAATGGGACTTACACTTCCACCTCTTCTGTGAGTTCGGTTGTCATCAGTGACGTCGAACATTTTGAATTGAGTCACAGTGTGGCTTGCGCCTTAAACTCCAGTGAAGAGCTGTGGTGCTGGGGAAAAGACAATATGGGTCTTTTGTTCCCGGGATCTTCGGGCGGCAAGCTTCATCCTAATCCTGTCAAAGTCATCGCATCGGGAGTTTTGACCTTTACCTTACATCCCAATGTCATTTGCTATGTTAAAAATAACGCCACAAAAGATTTGATGTGTTGGGGATATGAATCGACCGGAATCATGGCGCAAGGGAACACCGCTCAGAACCGCCCTTTCGCCAGTGCTATAAAGGTGACCGACCAAGTGGCGAAAGTGAAAATCATGTCTGGAGCAGTTGAAAGTATCTGCGTGATAAAAACGAACAAAGATCTTTACTGTTGGGGGCACAACGGCACACAGACGGCGTCGGCGACCCAAATCAAAACTTTTCCTGCGGCCCCTATCGATACAAACGTCACGTCGTTCTTCATGAATAATACCAATATCTGCACCCAGAAGGAAGAGGGCGCTCCGTTGACCCGCACGAACTATTGTTGGGGTTCCAATTACAACGCACAACTCACTCCCGGTACGGCGACGCCGACACATATTTCCACACCGGTGCAGATGCCGACGGATTACGTTCAAACCATGCCCGTGGGTTCGGCTATTTGTGGGATTAAAACAGATGGATCTATGTGGTGTTGGGGATGGGGCGTGGATGTGCCCAGCTATAACAGCTTGGCAAATTTGGCGCCCACTAAAATTATTCCTGAAGGAGTTTCGTCCTTCTTAGATGTGACCTATCGTTTAAGCCCTCCTAAATGTGTGTTGATGAGTGATTCCAGTGTGCGTTGTTGGGGAGCCAGCAGCGAGAGCTTGACTCGCAAGACGCCGGTGACCGTGATTCCCTCGGGTGTTGCGAAGATTGCCGTACATGGAAACGGTCTTTATCGTCATATCTGCGCTTTACTGGCTACCGGCGAAGTTCAATGTTGGGGACGCAACAATGGGGGGCAAATTGGAGATCGCACGATCATCAACCGTCTGGTTCCGACGCAGGCTCTGGCACGCAACCAAAGTCAAATCATCACAGATCGCGAGCGCAGCTGTGCGATTTCCACTTTCGGTGAACTTCGTTGTTGGGGACAGAACTCGGCTTTAGGAAGTATGGGCATGGGAGCGATGGCAAGTTATAAATCGCCAAAACTTCTTATTGATAAGAACGTAGAAAAAGTCAGCCTGAATGAAGACGGTGGTTGCGCAGTCCTCAAAAGCGGTGAGCTTCGCTGCTGGGGTGCCAATAGTGACGGGCAAGCTAAGCCGGGCTCTACGACTTTTCAGCCGACACCAGTTGTAGTTAAAGCCAGTGGAGTTCGCGATGTGGAAATGGAGTACAGCAGTGCCTGTTACGTTTCCATGGATGACAAACTTTATTGCTGGGGAAAAAATCAGAACAACCAACTGGGTAACGGAACGACGACAGCGCAAAACACACTGCCGACAACACCGACTTTAGAAGACGTCAGCAGTGTGATTCTTGGTGGAGGATTTTCCCAACCCATCGGCTGTGCTCTTCAGAAGAATGGCGACCTCAGTTGTTGGGGGGCAGGACAGCCGGCATGTCTTGGAACAAACTCATCGACGCCTAAGTTTATGATGGCAGATGTTCGTAAGTATTCAGTGGGCCCTTATGCTGTGTGTGTGATCACGGGAGATGAAGGTAAATTGCAATGCTGGGGTACGAACTCAAGTGGTGAACTCGGTGTGGGCCATACATCCAATGTCTGCTGGTCGGGAGGTCCTGCCACCGTAGTTTCAGCAGGAGTGGTTGACGTAAGTACCGGAGCAAATGCCACTTGCTTTGTGTTAAGTACGGGAGAACTTAAGTGCATGGGCGATAATTCGACCGGAGTTCTGGGAACTGGCGATACGTTGGTGCACCCTCGCACTGTTTTTGGTCTCACTAATTAGAACTAGAACGTGAAGCGAGAAAAAACATGTTCCCATTCGGGCGCTGACAGCGAATGCTGTTAAAGAAGACCACGAAAAGGGAGAGCCTTGCCACTGCACAAAGTGAATAATTCCTTTTACGAAAGCTACGGCGATCGCTGGTACACGGCATTTGATGACCCAGTCGCACTCTTGCGAGCTGAGTCTGACGTCAAAATTCCGTGGGCTCTTGTAAGAATTCGCCAGCACTTTTCTCAAGCCCATATTCTGGATGTGGGGTGCGGGGGAGGTTTTGTCAGCAATGCTCTGGCTAAAGAGGGTTTCACAGTCACGGGCATTGATATTTCAGAAGCCTCTTTACAGATCGCTAAAAAGTATGACGTCACTCAGAAAGTCCGTTACTTGAAGGCCGATGCGTTTCATTTGCCGTTTCCCGATGAACATTTTGAAGTCGTAACGGCCATGGATTTTTTGGAGCATATTGAAAATCCCCAAGTTTTCATCAAAGAGGCCTCACGGGTTCTTAAGCCCGGCGGCTTGTTTTTCTTTAACACTTTCAATCGTCATTGGCTTTCGTGGTTTCTCGTCATCAAAATGATCGAGTGGATGGTGAAGAACACCCCCAAAGATATGCACGTGATAGAATATTTTATTAAGCCTGATGAATTGCGAGACTACTGCAAAAGGGCTGACATGAGAGTTGAAGAAATGACGGGTTTAAAAATGGATTTCTCAACGATTCCTTTAAAAAACTATTTTTCTGGCGTCGTTCCGGAAGGGCTGAAGTTTAAACTGTCGTCTTCATTGCTCTTATCTTATCTGGGCTACGCTAAAAAATAAGTTTAGTTCATTTCGAAGCCTGAAAAGGGATTGCGAAGGGTGTTTGCCTCATGGAAACCTCAGAAAGAAGCCTGGTTTTTAGGCAATATTGGCTTAAATGCGGGCTTTTTTGGGTTTTCGCGGCAGATTTTAAAAAAAGATCTTGAGTATTTGGGGTAATTTCTTTAAAAAATATCCCTCTACGCGGGTGTGGTGTAATGGTAGCCACGAGAGACTCAAAATCTCTTGGATTCACGTCCGTGGGGGTTCAAGTCCCTCCACCCGCACCAAATCTTCCCCATCAAAATTCTTCGGACAGTCCTCGCTCTTTTTTGTTTCTCTTTGTTTAGGGTTTCTTTGCTTCGTCGTGGTTTTTCGGCTTCGTGTTGGTTTTGGGTTGCTGTGGAACTTGAATTTTGATGGGGAAGATTTGGTCGCTCTTTTCTGGGCTTCGCCGGAGGGGGAGAGATTGGGTAGTTTTTTGTGCTTCTTCTTTTTTCTTGGTTATTGTTCTTAATTGTTTGTAAGGGTCCTTTCTTATTTTCGTGGTGTGGGCTTCTGCTGTTGTGGTGTTTGGTTGAGTTGTTTATATCCTTTCTCATTGGAGGATTTTATGCGACTTTTGGGTTTTGTCTTTTTGTTGGTTTTGAATTCTGGTTTTGCTTTGGCGGATCAGGTGGCTACTTTGACTTGCACTGGAGAGCGCGTCGTTCTTACGGAGAAATCTCCTTATTTGGGAGAGGATTCTCGTTATTCTCAATCGCTTTTTGTGCTTTCTTCTAAGGACGGAGATGAATCTTCTTATACGGCTTATTTTTTGGACGTTGAAGAAGACATTGGTGGGGTTCGTCATGGGGGCGCGGGGACTTTGGTTTTTACTGGGGCTAACTCGAAGGGTGGTTCTTTTCAACTTATTATCTCACCTTGGCAAGATGTGGGTGACGGGACTGTGATACATGAAACTTCTCGTGGGGTGATTACTTATAAACATGGGCCTCTTCTTGGAAAGAGCGAACCTGTTGAGTGTGTTCGTCAGTAGAGTAGGCCCTTCAAAGCAGGTCCCTCAAAAATAAAAAACCCGAGTGCTCATGCCTCGGGTTTTTTATTTTTATTCGGAGCGATGGCTCTATTTCATCGCTTCCATTTTTTCGCGGATCCACGTTAGGTTTTCGCGAACGTCAGCAAAAATACCGACGCCATGACATACGCGGGAATCCTGTTCTTTTTTTGCGCGGTTGTCGATGCCCATAGAGGTGATGCCTACTAGAGTCAGGCCGTCTTTGGTTTTCGCATAAAGCGGACCGCCAGAGTCTCCTTTGCAGACACCGTTTTGAACTTGGTCTAAAACTAGAGTGTTCGGGATAGATACTGTGTTGTTGATAAGCGCTAGGTGAAAACGGGTTGAAACTCTTGTTGCCGATGCTGTTGTATATCTTAGTACACCTGAGTCTTTGGCTTTTTCTGACGTCACTCCGTAGCCCGCCATCACCATCTCATCTGTTTGATTGATCGTGAAACCTGCGCTTGGAAGAGCCCGCACTTTATATCCTGGAGCTAAGCCACCTTTAAATTTGAGGATGGCTAAATCATATGTTGAGTTGTCCCAGTTGGTATTTTTAGAGTAGCGGTATTCGTTGGGAATCGCTCTATCTGTTACCAAACGCAGAGTTCTTTTTGGGGCATTCACAACGCAATCGACATTGTTTGAGAAAGCTACAACCGTCGTCCCACCAAATCTTTCAGTACAGTGGGCAGCTGTCAGGACTTTATCATTATCTATAAGAGTGCCGGTGCAAATGCCTTCATTTTTTTCGTCATCTATATGGACAACTAAGACGGTGCTAGAGCTGAGCTCGTTGCCGGATCCCAAAGTATTTCCGCCGACGATGCCATAAGAGTGTCCTGAAACTTCGCACGCAGAAGGTTCAACGGTGTTCGTGAGATTTTCTCCCCCTCCGCCGCCACCAGAGCATGCTGCTAGAGTCGAAAGAGATAAAGCCAAAGAGCAAATACGGAACAACGGCTTAAACATGAAGGGGTCTCCTTAATATATAGTGGGTAGTTTTATCAGAATCCTTCCACACTCAGTGACCAAATGGCTCCGTTTGCAAGAATTTCAGAAACCGTCTTGTAAGTTGTCACATTTGTGGTCAGGGGACGGGGCGCGGGTTTTCGGGGGAGTTAGGCACTTACTTTAGATATCAATAACTTAGACGCCGGGGACGATTTTCGGCCAGGTTGGCATCCGGCTTGCTCTACGCCTGAATGACTTAAAAAGGTTTTTTAAACCAGTACCACGAGGAGACCCTATGAAAAAGTATTTCTATATCCTTGCGGCCTTGAGCATCGCGCCTACTTATTCGCTTGCTCAGAGCCTAGAAAGTGATGTTGATGCGGAGCTTGATCAAATGTATTCAAGCCAGCAGGCCGCACCAGCAGCAGCTTCTGCTCCACAGGCAGGAATTGCGAACACAGCACCTGTAAGCGGACAGCCTATCTATATCTTGAATCAGGCGACTCCGACTTCCAATGCTCAGTTGCAACAATCACAAATTCAAAAACAGCCTACAACTGTGATTGAAGCTTCTCCATTGACAGAGTCTCGCGCGGAACAAATCCGTCGTGCTCGTCAAGATGCTGAGCTGCAAACAGAACAAAGAATCGTCGAAAAACTTGAGCACTCTCGTATGGAAGACGAGAAGAAACGTGCCGGCGTTCTTTTTGGTGATAAATTTAATCAGTTGGATCAATCCCAACAACAACCTCAACAGCAGTATCAACAGCCTGTCGCTGTTCAACCTGTTCAGGTTCAACAAGTTCAAGAGCCTAAAGAAAACACGCGCGACATCGTTCGTGAAGAAATCGCAGCGGCGATGAAAGTGGAAGAAGAAGCTCCTTTAGCTCCTCTTGAAACTAAATACGTAGCAGGTATCCTTGGTATCGGTGACTATCCAGACACTCGCCAAGTAAAAGGAAACTATGCTCTGGGTGTGGCTTTCGGTACTAAGTACGATAACTTCATCGTAGAGGGTTCATTCCTTTACTCTAACTACACAGTAGAAGGCCAAGGTTACTACACTGGCAACTACGGTTATGGTTACGGATATCCTTACTCTGGTGGAACTTACATCCCAGACACTATCGACGTACAACAGTACACAGGTTCTTTGGCTGCCAAAGTTCAATTGTTCTCTGGTATCATCAAGCCTGTATTCGGTGGTGTGGTGGCTTACTCTTACCGCGGATACTCTTGGGATAACAAGAATCCATATGGATACGTGAACGATACAAAAGCCAACTCTCACGCTATCGATATCGGTACTGTGGTGGGTGCGGACTTGGAATTCTCTCCGAAGTATTCTTTGGGTGTGGATTTCAGATACATGTGGAATCTTTCAAGCCGTGTGAATGCGGATGATAACACATGGATTTCTAGACCTGAGTACAGCAACTCACTCGAAAAGTTGCAGTACTATGTGATGTCTCTTGTCGGACGCGTAAATTTCTAATCTAATAGAAAAAGTTAATTATTAATTCCTCAGTGGTTTACAAGCCCCGCCCTTAAAAGCGGGGTTTGTTTTTTTGGTCTGCTGGACTTTAAGTTCTTCTTGGCTCATAGTGACTCTATGAGATTTCTTCTTTCTCTTTTATTTTGTATTCAGGCTTCGGCGGCGACCACAGTGGTGACTGAAACGGTCGGGCAGGCGGCAGATCATGTCGTGACGTCGCGGGAAGTTCAGATCTCAATGGTCATTGAAAATATTCTTTATCCTCCCAAGACTCCTTTAAAAGGACTTTATGAAGTGCGCCCGGGCCAGCCGGAGTTTCGTACGGCAGTGACGGCGGTTTTGCTGGAGTCGGTTTTGGCTTTAGAGGCTGAAAACTTCAATGTCGCCGCGATTTCGGAAAGCGAAATTTCAACGGCATTAACGAAAGTTGAAAAAGCCACGGCGGGGAAGCCTTATTGGGCCCAGCTCGAGGTCTCGCCCGTGCAACTTAAGAAACTTGTGACCCGCAAAATGACGGCGAAAAGTTTTTTGGCGTTTAAGACCAGTTCAATGACGGGAATTATCACGGACCAAGAAGCGCAGGCTTATTACGATAAAAACCGTGTGAAGTTTGGCAGTCATCCGTTTTCGTCCTTTAAAGACAATATCAAATCCTTCCTGGCGCAACAGCAGCTGGAAGAGCGTATTCGCTCTTGGTTTGAAGTGATTAAGCGCAAATATAAAGTGCGCACTTTTATTTCGGAATAATATGGATATTCGAATTCTTCAGGGCTCAGATAAACCGGCAATGCGAGCTTTGGTGGAGGCCGTTCACTCCGATCAAGGGTTGCTTCCGCAGTTTTACTGGCCGGCGGATCTTTTAGGTGCGGAGCTTGCGACAGCTGAGGCCTTCGGAGTTTTTGAAGGCGAGGATTTAGCGGGTTTTGTTCTTTATCGTGATTTGCCGGATGCTTGGGAGATCTCTCTGGTGGCGAGTCATCCTCGATTTCGGCGCCGAGGGTATATGGAGAGACTGTTTGCCTATATGGTTGCTGCGAAGGGTCAGGACAAACAGCTCTGGCTTGAGGTGCATGAAGAAAACGTCTCAGCACAAAAACTCTATGAAAAACTGGGGTTTAAAGAGGTTCGTCGGCGTCCCCGCTATTATGGTGACGGGGCGACGGCTATTTTGTACTCATTAGCGTAGGAACCTTGCCTCGCTCGAGGGAAGGTCAGATAAACCCTTGCATTGTCTGGATTTTCTTGCTAGTTTCAGAGTCGTTCTCATGGGCCCAGCAGGCCCATTTTTTTTTGCCGCGGCGGCGGCTGGTTGAAACATCGACGGGTGGTCAGCCAAAGCAATTCCCTCTTACAGTTGGATTTTGTTGCTCGCGTGCGCTGCCGTGAACTGGACTCGTGCGTGCTGAGAAGTATGCTATATAAGGATTGCTGTAAATGTCGAAAACCCCATCTTGGATGGATAAAGTAGAAAAGATTGCCAACGAAGTGGCGGACCGCGAAGGTTGCCTTCTTTATGACATCGAATTCGTTGGTGTGGGTAAGGGCAGAACATTGCGCGTTTTCATCGACAAAGAAGATGGAAACGTTTCGCTGGATGATTGCTCCAATGTCTCCAAAGGTCTGAACGCCATTTTAGATACTGATGAAGATATTATTCCTGGTGAAGCCTATAACTTGGAAGTTTCCACTCCAGGTTTGGATCGCCATTTGAACAAGCCTTGGCATTTCCAAAAAGTCGTGGGCAAGAAAGTGTACATCAAAACTTCCAAAGCTTTGGAAAGTGTTGGGGTCACGGATAAGAAATGGAAAGCGACTAAAACTGTCGAACAGGTTTTAGAGTCAGCAGATAATGAGGGTGTTCGATTTGTCGTAGATAACGTCGAGATCAAAATCCCGTACGCGCTCATCGACAAAGCTAAATTGGTGTTTGAATTTACTAAAGGTCAAAAAAAGTAACGAGAGAGGAAAGTCATGGCTGAAAATATGTTTTCAGATCTTTCTAAAGTGATTGATCAGGTCGGAAAAGACAAAGGTATCGACAAACAAGTTGTTATCGATGCAATCACTCAAGGTATGTTGGTAGCTGCTCGTAAAAAATACGGTACTTACCGTGAAATTGAAGCCGCTTATAATGAAGAAACTGGCGAAGTTGAACTTTTTGAGTTCAAAGAAGTCGTCCCTCGTGAAAAATACATCGATGAGGAAGTTGAAATTCCTTACGATGAAGCGCAAAAATTGGATCCAAATGTGCAACTGGATGACTCTATCGGTATCAAGCTAGAGGCTTCGGATTTGGGTCGTATCGCAGCTCAAACTGCGAAACAAATCATCATGCAGAAAGTGCGTGATGCAGAACGCTCTATCATCTTCAATGAGTTCGAAGAGCGTAAAGGTGAGATCGCATCTGGTATTGCTCGTCGCGTGGAAAAAGGCGCTATCGTTGTCGACTTGGGTCGCACGGAAGCTTACATCCCGCCTCGTGAACAAATCCCAGGTGAACAATACAAGCCAGGCGATCGCATCCAAGGTTATTTGTCTGAAGTTCGTCAAACAACGCGTGGTCCGCAAATCATCATGTCTCGCGCGGACGAGCGTTATTTGATGAAACTTTTTGAAATGGAAGTTCCAGAGATCTACGACGGTGTTGTTGAGATCATGGCGGCGGCTCGTGAGCCCGGCCAACGCGCAAAAATCGCGGTTCGTTCTAAAGACAATTCTGTAGATCCAGTGGGCGCTTGCGTAGGTATGAAGGGTTCTCGTGTACAAAACATCGTACAAGAACTTCGTGGCGAGAAGATTGATATCGTTCCTTGGGACGAAGATATCACTCGTTTTGCGTGCAACGCTTTGGCTCCGGCGGAAATCTCTCGCGTGTTCCTAGACGACGCGAACAGAGAGATGGAAATCGTAGTTCCAGATTCTCAATTGTCTTTGGCTATCGGTAAACGTGGTCAAAACGTGCGCTTGGCAGCGAAATTGACAGGTTGGAAATTGGATATCATTTCTGAATCTTCAGCTGCTTCTCGTACTGCGGAATCCATCTTCAACTTGATGTTGATCCCAGGTATGAACGAGACAATGGCACAAAACATCTTCCAATCCGGCTTCGGTTCATTCCAGGCTGTGGCAGCGGCGGGTGTAGACGAATTGATGACAATTCCTGGTTACGACGATCCAGATAAAGCTGAAAAATTGTCGAAAGAAGCGAAAGCTTTGGTTGCGAAATATGAAGCTGAAGGTGTTCCAGTTCCAACAGCTCCAACAGCAGCTAAAGACAACAAATCGAATGTTTCAGCGAAAGCTCAAGCAGATGCACTTCTTAAACAAGAATTGCAAAAACTTGATGCGCAAGAAGCGGACGAGGAATAATCCGGCGCAAGTCGGTATAGCAGTGGCGGCCTGAGCCGCCGAAGCTGAAGCAGTAAGCAACATTGAATTGGATTAAAAGAAAACAGGGAGACTGAGTGAGTAATCCAAAGGTTTTTGAATTTGCAAAAGAGATCGGGATGACCCCGCTAGCCCTCATGGATAAAATCCGCGAGTGGAATTTGCCTGTGAAAAGTCACATGGCAGAGCTGGATCCGACAGTTCTAGAGCAAATTAAAATTAAACTCTCAGGCGGCGATAAACCGGCTGAAGAGGCTAAACCGAAAAAAGCAGCAACTCGTAAAGCGGCACCAAAAAAAGCCGTAGCTGCTTCAGAAGGGGAAGCGCCGGCGGCAGCAGCGCCAGCAAAAACCCCTGTTATTCGTCGTAAAAAAGAAGACGAAGCTCCAAAAGCGAAAGTCGTCGCAAAAGCAGAAGAGGCTGAAACAGAAGAATCAGCAGCTCCCGCTAAGACAACTCGTGTGGTGGTGAAGAAGACAGCCGCGAAAGCAGAAGCTGAAGAAGCTCCTGTTGCAGAAGAAGCGGCTCCTGCGCCAGCACCGGTTGTTGAAAAACCGGCTCCAGCGGCAAAAGTCGTGGTAAAAGAGGAAGCTCCAACTCCTGAGGTGAAGGCGAAACCTGAACCTGTGGTGGCAAAAGAAACTCCGGCAGCTCCTCCAGCGCCAGAACCGGCGGCTCCAGCTCCAGCAGCCCGTAAAAAAGAGGTTGTTGTGGGCACTAGTGGCGTATCCAGTTCTTCGACTCCAGCGACGACTGTAAAAAGAAATATTATCGGTCGTATGGACCTTTCCCGCGTGCAACCGCAAACTCCGCAGCGCCAACAAGGTGACAGACCGCAAGGTGGTTACCAACCTCGTGGCGCCGGTGGTGGCGACCGTCCTCAAGGCGGTGGCGGATATCAACCTCGTCCGGGCGGTTTCAACCGTCCTTCAGGTGGTGCTCCAACACGCAATATCCGTACGGGTTTCGTGGCTGCGAATCAAACACCCGAGCCAATGCCGGATGTAAATGACTTTAAGAAAAATGATTTCGACCGCCGTAAAAAAGTCGGTCCGGGAACGGGTGCAGGATCTGCAACCACTCGTGAAAAAGAAAAAGAGAAGGAAGAAGAAGTAGCGGTATTCAACGCGGTTGAATTCCGTAAGCGTGAGATGGTCTTCCAGCCTAAGAAGAAAAAAGGCATGTTGGATCGTGAAGCGCAAAAAACTCAGATCACGACTCCTTCTGCTCACAAACGTGTAGTTAAAGTTAACAACACGATGAAGCTAAGCGACCTTGCCATGGAGATGGGCTTGAAAGCTCCTCAATTGGTGAAGGTTCTTATGCAAAACGGTGTGATGGCGAACATGAATACCGATCTGGATTTCGATACGATCGCTTTGATCGTTCCGGAGTTTGGGTGGGAAGCGCAAAACGTATTTAAAACAGCCGACGCAGTGGCAGAAGAAACAGCGTTTGGTGATTTGAGTGCGGAAGCCGTAATTCGTCCTCCAGTTGTGACAGTGATGGGTCACGTCGACCACGGTAAAACATCTTTGTTGGATGCCATTCGCAATGCGGATGTAGCCGCAGGTGAAGCCGGCGGTATCACTCAGCACATTGGTGCTTACAGTGTTAAAATCGACGACGGTTCTTTGATCACATTCCTAGATACTCCGGGCCACGAAGCCTTCACGGCCATGCGTGCGCGCGGTGCGAATGCGACAGACATCGCGATCATCGTGGTGGCGGCAGACGACGGTATGATGCCTCAAACTCAAGAGGCGATTAACCACGCCAAAGCGGCGGGTGTACCGATGATCGTAGCGGTGAACAAAATGGATAAGCCAGGTGCAAATCCAGACCGTATTAAACAGCAATTGACTGAGCTTGAAATCGTTCCAGAAGAATGGGGTGGAAACACGATCTTCTGTGAAGTTTCAGCTTTGAAGAAAACAGGTATCAAAGAACTTCTTGAGCAAGTGAAACTTCTTGCTGAGGTTGCAGAACTTAAAGCCAATCCAAAACGTTCAGGCACGGGTATCGTGATTGAAGCGAAAATGGAAAAAGGCAAAGGACCGGTTGCTACTCTTCTTGTTAAAGATGGAACTGTGTCTGTAGGTCAATACATCGTAGCGGGTACAATGAAAGGCCGTGTTCGTTCTTTGGTGAACGATCGTGGTGAAAGAATTGAATCCGTAGGACCTGGTTTGCCAGCAGAGGTTTTGGGTCTTGAAGCCGTTCCAGCTGCGGGCGACAAATTTGACATCGTCAAAGATGAAGCGACAGCGAACGAAGTTTCTACTCTAAGAAAAGAGCAGGCTGAAAAAGCCGCGACGACGCCAGCGTCGAAAATGTCTTTGGAAGATATCTTCGCGAAAGTGAAGTCCGGAGATGTGAAAGAGCTTGCGATCGTTCTGAAAGCAGACGTTCACGGTTCTTTGGAAGCTATCAACGGCATGTTGTCGAAATTGTCGACTCCAGAGGTGAAGGCGAAAGTCATCCACTCTGCAGTGGGTGGTATCAATGAAGGTGACGTTGTTCTAGCTCACACCGCTAAAGGTATCGTTCTTGGTTTCAACGTACGTCCTGACTTGGGCGCACAAGCCAAAGCGAAACAAATGGGTGTGGATATCAGAACTTACTCGATCGTGTATGAATTGATCGACCAAATGAAAGCAGCTATGGCGGGTCTATTGACTCCGGATGTAGTTGAAGAAGTTATGGGTCGCGTGGAAGTTCGTAATACCTTCAACGTACCTAAAGTGGGCACGATTGCAGGTTGCTTCGTGATCGACGGTAAGATCCAACGTAATAATATGATCCGTCTTCTTCGTGAAAATAAAATCGTTTACGAAGGTAAGATCGCTTCCCTTAAACGTTTCAAAGACGACGCCAAAGAAGTGGCTCAAGGCTACGAGTGCGGTATCGGCATTGAAAACTACAATGACGTTAAAGTCGGCGATATGATGGAAGCTTACGTGAAAAAAGAAGTTGCTCGTGAATTGGACGGGAGCTTGCAGTAATGAAGAACATGGGTGATGGGCGCCGAGTCGCTCGCGTAGAACGAGAAATTCAAGCTACTATCGCTCAGTTTTTGCTTCGCGGTTTTAAATCACCGTTACCAGGTTTGGTGACGGTGGCTTCCGTAAAGATGCCAGCCGACCTTCGCGCAGCCAAAGTTTATATCAGTGTATTAGGTTCCGACGCTCAGAAAACTGAGGCGTTGGAGCTTCTTCAAGAAAGAGCTTTTGAGATTCAAAACTTTATCGGTAAAGAACTCAAAATGCGCTATTGCCCGAAGCTGACTTTCTATGCGGATCACGCAACGGATCAGGTTTTGAAGGTGGAAAAAATCCTTCATGAACTTGAGTTAGAGAGAAAAGCTAAAGGCGAAACTTCCGACGACGAATCTGATGACGAATAATCCAACAATTTTTAATGGTCTCTTGTTGGTTGATAAACCTTCAGGGATTTCCAGCCATGATGTCGTGGCAAGGCTTCGACGTATTCTAAAAACAAAGGCCGTAGGTCATTCAGGAACTTTGGATCCGATGGCGTCAGGCTTGATGGTGTGCCTTGTGAATGAAGGTACAAAGCTCAGCCAATATATTCTTGAAGGCGATAAGGGTTACCGCGTGCGTGCTCAACTGGGTGTGCGCACAGACACTTTGGATACGACGGGTGAGGTTTTAGAAAAAGTCTCTGTCGAGTTTCCTAAAGAACGTATTTTAGCCGAAGCCTTTAAGCTTCAGGGAGAGATGGAACTTGAAGTTCCGATTTACTCTGCGATTAAAGTTCAGGGTAAAAAACTTTATGAATACGCTCGCCAAGGTCAGGAAGAACAAGTCGTCATCCCCAAAAAAATGATGAACTTCTGGGATGTGGAAGCGGTTGAAATCGGTCCCGATTGGGCCGAGTTTGATATTAAATGCAGCAAAGGCAGTTACATCCGCACCTGGGTCGACCTTTTAGGAAAGGCTTTGGGATGCGGAGCCGCGATGAGTTCTTTGCGCAGAACGTGGTCGGCACCTTATCATTTGCCTCAGGCACAAACCCTGGAACAGATCGAACAGGCTTATACGGGAGCCCCTCCTTGGGGGACGGCTTTTGTGGGGATGGATCATGCCTTGCCTCAGATCAAACGTATTCGTATTAAAGGGCAGGACAAAGTCCTTTTGGGGAACGGACAGATCAGCCATGACTTGCGCTCCCAACTGATCACGGCCTTTCGGCCTTCCGAGGACCAATATGTCCAAGTTTTAGCTCAAGACACCGGGCATTTATTGGCGCTGGTGGGGCTTGAAGAGGGACGCGGTTTTGTCCTTAAAAGGGTCTTTAAATATTAGGCCTGCGTCCTCTTTGCCTTGACCGGGGTGGGGATGCGGGGTAGAACCTTAAAACTTATAAACAACACTCTACAGATCGACAGCCATGACGACTGCGGGGTTTGTTCGAAAACTAAGCAATTTTTAAAAGAACAGGAGACTTTAATGGCAGTCACTAAAGATACAAAAAACCAAATCGTTAAGAAATTCCAAACGAAAGATCTAGATACTGGATCTCCAGAAGTGCAAGTGGCGCTTTTGACAGCAAAAATCAACGATTTGACTGTGCACTTCAGCACTCACAAAAAAGATCACCACGGCCGTCGCGGTCTTGTGACTTTGGTTAACAAAAGAAGAAAACTTTTGGACTACCTACATCGTAAAGATGTGAAACGCTACCAAGACCTTATCAAGGCTCTTGATATCCGTAAGTAATCTGACATTCCTGAAGGGGCGAAGAGCCCCTTCAATCTTTTCCTCGACAGGAAATTCTCGTACACTCAGAGCATAAGGCTCTGGCATCAATTCAAGGAGATTTAATGAAAACGACTGTAACTACATCGGTGGGCGGAAAACAAATCACCATCGAAACAGGCCGTTTGGCAAAACAAGCAGATGGATCTGTTCTAGTCTCTTGCGGTAACAACATGGTTCTTGTTACGGCAGTATCTAGCAAAAAAGCCTCTGAACTAGATTTCTTCCCACTGACTGTGGAATATATCGAAAAATTCTACGCTACCGGTAAAATCCCAGGTGGCTACTTCAAGCGCGAAGGTAAACCTACGACAGACGCTGTTCTGATCGCGCGTTTGATCGACCGTCCGATCCGCCCTGTGTTCCCAGAAGGATACAGAAACGAAACTCAAGTTGTGGCGACGGTTCTTTCTGCAGACGGTGCATTCCCTCTTGAGATTCTTTCAAGCTTGGGTGCTTCTGCAGCTCTTCATCTTTCTGACATTCCATTCAACGGTCCAACAGCAGCGATTCAAGTAGGTCGCGTTGATGGTCAATTCGTTGCGAATCCAACTCCTCAACAAATGGAAAAATCCGACATGGATATCATCGTTGCGGGAACTCGCAATGGTTTGTTGATGGTTGAAGGTGAAACAAAATTCATCTCTGAAGCAGACGTTTTGGCGGCTTTGAAATTCGGTCACCAATCCATGATGCCACTTTTGAATGCGCAAGACGAATTGCGTGAAAAGTTTGGTTCGGCGACAAAACGTTCTTTCACTCCAGCGACTATCGACGCTGATTTCAAAGGACAAGTAGAGTCTTTCTTGAAACCAAAAATCGCTGCGGCTCTTGGTATCAAAATTAAGCAAGACCGTTATGCAGCGGCAGCGGCTGCTCAAGCTGAAGCAGAGGCGATGTTCCTTGCTTCTATCACTGACAAAGATCTTGCTAAACAACGCAAGAAAGAAATCGGCGCAATCGTTGAAGAGCTTAAATACAATGAAGCTCGTTCGATGATCCTGGACCGCAAAGTTCGTATCGATGGTCGTGACGTGAAAACGGTTCGTTCTATCGCGAATGAAGTGGGTCTTCTTCCTCGTGCGCACGGTTCTGGTTTGTTCACTCGTGGTGAAACTCAATGTTTGGGCACAGTGACTTTGGGAACAGGTGATGATGAGCAAATGGTTGACGCGCTTTTGGGAACTCAAAAACGCAAATTCATGCTTCACTACAACTTCCCTCCATACTCAGTCGGTGAAGTGGGTCGTTTCGGTGGTCAAGGTCGTCGTGAAATCGGTCACGGTAACTTGGCAGAGCGCGCTTTGAAAGCCGTTCTTCCTGATCACGAAAAATTCCCATACACAATCCGTATCGTTTCTGAAGTTCTAGAGTCTAACGGTTCCTCTTCAATGGGTTCTGTTTGTGCGGGAACTTTGGCGATGCTTGATGCCGGTGTACCTATCAAAGGGAACGTTGCCGGTGTAGCAATGGGTCTAATTAAAGAAGGCGATCGCGTAGCCGTTCTTACAGACATCTTGGGTGATGAAGATCACTTGGGTGACATGGACTTCAAAGTAGCTGGTACTCCAACAGGTATCACAGCTCTTCAAATGGATATCAAAATCGACTCTGTTTCTTTCGACGTGATGGAACAGGCTTTGGCTCAAGCTAAAGAAGGTCGCTCTCACATCTTGAATGAGATGGAAAAAGTGATCAAAGTAGCTCGTGGTCAAATCTCTGAATTTGCTCCTCGTATCGAAACAATCAAAATCAAACCAGATAAGATCCGTGAAGTGATCGGTTCTGGTGGTAAAGTGATCCGTGGTATCACGGAAGCGACGGGCGTTAAGATTGAAATCGAAGACGACGGTACAATCCACATTGCCTCTGCAGATCCTGAAGCAACTAAAAAGGCGATCGCTATGATCAACGACATCGTTGCTGAAGCTGAAGTTGGTAAGACTTATAAAGGTCGCGTTGTGAAGATTGCTGAATTCGGTGCTTTTGTTGAAATCTTGCCGAACACTCAAGGTCTATTGCACATCTCTGAAATCGCTAACGAACGTGTACGCGCAGTGACTGACGTACTTAAAGAAGGCGAAATGATTGATGTTAAAGTTCTTGAAGTGGACCGTGCAGGCCGTATCAAGCTTTCTCGTAAGGCTCTTCTTCAATAGCCGCGGACGCTGGCAGAGCGAGGCGGCCTAGGGCCGCCATGCTGAAACAGCATCTTTAAAAGAGAATCAATGACAAATACTAAGTTCAAAAAATCTGAACTTTCTAACGGGATCCGAGTGGTGAGCGAACTTCATCCAGGGTCCCGTGCCGTTTCTATCAGTATCTGGGTTTTGACCGGCACTCGAGATGAGTCGCCAGAGAATGCGGGCATCTCGCATCTTCTTGAACACTTGGTGTTTAAGGGGACTAAAACTCGGTCTGCCTATCAAATCGCAAAATCTTTAGAAGCCTTGGGTGGGGATTTAAATGCCTACACCACGCGTGAATATACGTGTTACCACGCTTTGGTTTTAAAAGATCACTGGGAAAAGGCCTTGGATGTTTTGGCGGATCTAGTATCCAACATGCATTTGAACAAGAAAGAATTCGACCTTGAAAAGGGTGTGATCTTGCAAGAGATCGCAATGTCCGAAGATAGCCACGAAGAAATTATTTATGATGTCTTCTATGAGCAGGTGTACGGAAAAAATCCGCTCGCTCGTCCTATCTTGGGAACTCCAAAGTCTATCGCCACGATGAAACAGAATCAGGTGATGGATTATTACAAGAAAAACTACACTGGAAAAAACATCATCGTCAGTGCGGCCGGTTGCTTGGACCATGACGAATTGATGGCTGGTATTGAAAAGCGTTTGGGAAAGAAAAAGCAGTCGGTGCTTAAAAACTCTCGTAAGTTCCCTCGCTGGTTAAAACGTCGTCACGTCGTTGAAAAGCAAGCCGAACAAGTGCACATGCTGATGGGCTTTCCGACAGCAAGCTTCAAGGATAAACGTCGTTTCGAAGCCGTGATCGCGAACACCCTTTTGGGTGGGGGCATGACCTCCAAACTTTATCAAAGTGTTCGTGAAAAAAGAGGCCTGGTTTACACAATTCATTCGAGCCTCAACACCCACATTGATTCCGGGATGCTAACTATTTATGCGGGAACGGAAACTAAGAATGTCAAAAAAGTGGGCGATCTTATTTCTAAAGAACTGCAGAAGATTCGTAAGCAAGGTGTCTCTAAGGCCGATGTGGAGATGTTTAAGACTCAAGTTATTGGCAGCATTTTATTAAGTTCTGATGATATCGAAAATCGTATGACGTCTTTAGCGGTCAACGAGATCGTTTTTGGCAGCTTCCGTTCTGTGGAATCCGTGATAGAGGAAATCAAAGCGGTGACGGTCGACTCGGTGAATGAATATATTCGCGAAGAGCTTGATTTAAACGCCGCATCCGGGGTTTTATTAGGGCCGGGCGTGACCGAGTTGAAAACTTGGTTTGAAGAACTGACTCTGTAATCGAAAAAGGATTTGAAAATGCAAAAGCTCACAGTCAAAGTAAAGAAACTTGAAAACTTCCACGGTGAACTTCCGCAATATCAATCTTTGGGTGCTAGCGGCTTCGACGTTCGCGCGCAGCTTGCGGGTCCGGTGATTTTAAATCCGGGCGAAAGAGCTTTGATTCCAACAGGTTTGTCTTTTGAAATTCCACTAGGTTATGAAATCCAAGCTCGTCCCCGCAGTGGATGGGCCGCAAAAAGTGGTTTGACGGTTTTGAATACACCGGGAACCATCGATGCTGATTATCGTGGTGAGGTGAAAATCATCGTGATTAATTTGGGTAATGAAGCTGTGACAATCAGTGATCAAGAGCGCTGTGCTCAATTGGTGATTGCTCCGGTTCTTCAGGCGCAATTCCAAGTTGTCGATGAATTGGGAACTACCGAGCGTGGTGCAGGTGGTTTTGGTTCTACGGGACGCGCTTAGTTTTTTTATTTTTAAGTGGGGACGTAGCTCAGCTGGGAGAGCGCAACGCTGGCAGTGTTGAGGTCGTCAGTTCGATCCTGATCGTCTCCACCATCTTCTTTTTTCTTCTTTATTTTGTCGTTTGAAAATTCTTTGTAGAGACTTTGGACGATCAGGATGCGAGCCTGACGACGTCGCAAAATAATCCGCCTTCGCGGATTGTTTTGCTCCATGCTCCGCACTAAAACGCGCCCACTCGGCGCGTTTTACCGCGGGCACAAAGTTCGACCCTGACTGTTTGGCAGTTGTGGTTGGTTTATTTTAGTAGGTCTTTGTTGGTCCAGCCTATTTCTAATCTATGTCTGTTAGATCCAGAGGGAGTTCGAATTCTTGGACCTCTAGTAGCGGAATCTGATTTTGGAAAACTATGATTGAGAAAACCAGTTGGCTGCTATTGTTCTTATAGGGTTGGTTTGCCTTGAAAAAGTTTTCAACGGCGTCGGCCATCGCGGCGGCGTCCGCTTTGTCGTATTGTTTTGACGGAGCTAAGAAGACGGGTTGGACGATCCATGGGACTTTAGGGCCGACGGTGTATTCGTAAGAAACACGGAATGAGTAAGTCAAATTAGGTCCTACCGCTGCGGTCTTTGTAAGAAGCAGATCGATCCACGATTCTAAATCTTTTTTGTCTTTCGAGTTTAAAATTGCGGGAAGAGAAATTTCTTCCTGATGTATTAGCAACGGTTGCAACGTGTTTTGGAATTGCACCCAAAGTGTGGTGTTTGGGCCATTGACATAGCGGTAACTGATTTTCGGATTTCCATTTTTAACGATATGCCACTGGGGAACTTGGATCTGCACTTGATCTTCCAGAATCTTTACAGTCGGTAGCGCCAGATCCTTTGGATAGCTTTTATCGGCGATCACGTTAAAGCTCTTTGGATTCTTTGATGTGATTTTGACTGTTGAGGAATCATTGATTTTCATTTCAACGGTGGTTCCGTCCCAGTCAATCATGCCCAGCTTGTTTTGCACGGTGATGATAAAAAGATCATCGGCATTGGCGACTTTGTCGTCATAGAAGTAAGTCTGGCTGATGAGCACAGGAGGTGCTACTTCCTTGGCGTGAGCCGCGGTAAAAGGAGCCAACAAAAGTGAAAGTACAAAAGTTTTAAAGCATGATTTCGTCATACTTTTTCGTATCACGAAACTTTCACTAAACTCAATCAGCCTTGCATTACTTCTTTAAAGTAAGGCGCACAGGGCAATGATCGGATCCCATAACATCCGGCAGGTGACTGACGGCTTTTAAGCGGTCGGAGGCTTCTTTATTTACTAAGAAATAGTCCAAGCGCCAACCCACGTTTCTTTCGCGGACTCCGGGGCGATAGCTCCACCAGGTGTAGTGACCTGCGCCTTGTTCGAATTTGCGGAAGCTGTCGACCCATTCTAGCTTTTCTAAGAAGTGAGTCATCCAGGCGCGTTCTTCCGGAAGAAATCCGGCATTTTTGGTATTTGTTTTCGGATTTTTTAAATCAATTTCTTTGTGGGCGATGTTGAAGTCACCACAGATGACGACTTCGCGGCCTTTCTTACGAAGGGCTTGCAGACGCTTTTCGGCAGCGGCACAGAATTCGAGTTTAAAGGGAAGTCTTGCGTGATCGCGTTGGCTGTTGGGCCAATAGCTGTTCACGACTGTGATGGAACCAAAATCAGCTTCCAGCCAGCGGCCTTCGCGATCGAATTTTTCAATGCCTAAACCTCGGCGAACGGCATCAGGATCTTTTTTAGAATAAAGTGCCAACCCCGAATACCCAGGCTTTTCAGCAAAGTTCCACGTGGAGTGATAGCGAGCCGGGTGATAGAATGTTTCGTCTTCTTGAATAGCTTCTTCAGAAATTTTGATTTCTTGAAGGCAGACGATATCGGCCTTCTCATTTTCAAACCATTCGCGAAAGTTTTTACGTTGAACCGAGCGAAGACCGTTAACATTCCATGTGATCAATTTCATGTTTTTACAATAGGCAAGGACGTCTTAGAAATCAAGTCAGGTTCCGGTGATGCGAGGACGTGTCAGGTCCTTCTAGACGATATAGTCCCGCATGATTTCGCTCACCCAATCCATAAATACCTGAACACGTTTGGCAACGTGACGACGATGAGGATAAACGAGAGAGACCGGCATAGGCTCACTTTTTAAGGTCGGCAAAATCTCAATCAGGGATTTATTTTTCAGATACTCTTTCAATCCCGCTTTAGGGGCTTGAATAATTCCCAGTCCTGCTAGACATGCCGACAGATAATTTTCGGCATTATTCACCGTGATCTGACCCCGCATTTTTTTGATCTGAAATTTTTCTCCGTCAAAGTATTCAAAACCGTCAGGCTTCGCTCCAAGGGTTTGTACATAGTGGACCAGAAAGTGCTCTGATAAATCTTCCAGATTTTTAGGACGACCGTGTTTTTTGATATAAAGGGGACTCACACAGTTTACGACCGTGAACTTTCCCAGAGGTCTTGCAATAAGTCCCGAATCCGTCAAATTTCCTACCCGAATAACACAATCAAAACCTTCACGGACAAGGTCCACTCGACGATCCGTGCTGCTTAATTCGATCTCAATACCCGGGTGGGCTTTCAAAAATTCCGGAATCCGCGGGACGATCAAATTTTTTGCTATACCTGTCGACATATCGACGCGAATTCTTCCTGACAGGCGACCCGCGTCTTTCTTAAAGAGAGCATCTAGTTCCTCAATATCCGCCAGAAGATCTTTGCATCGTTCATAGTAAGTCATTCCGTCCTGAGTCATCTGAACGCGACGGGTGGTGCGGTGAAGAAGTCTGGTGCCCGTATCCGCCTCAAGCTGTTGGATGATGTTAGAAATATGGGCCTTGGACATTCCAAGGCTTTCTGCCGCTTTTACGAAGCTCGATAATTCGCTTACGCGCATGTAGACTTTCATAGCTTCTATACGGTCCATCCCATCCTCGATTGTTCAGTAATAGTGAACAGTGTATCAAAAATATCGGTGTTTATCAATTATGGCAAACTTCCTAAAATAAAAATGTAACCAGCACTATTTAAAAGGAGTTTGTTATGAAAATCGCAATTATCACTGGTGGCAGCCGAGGGTTGGGTAAGAATACCGCTTTGAAGCTAGCTCAAAAAGGGAACGACGTTATCTTGACTTATCATTCTAAGAAAGCCGAGGCAGACCAAGTCGTGGCCGAGATTGAAAGGCAAGGACGTAAGGCCGTGGCCATGCCTCTTGACGCTGGGGCGGTGGAGAGTTTTGAAGCCTTTGCCGTGGCAGTTCGTCAGGTTTTAAAAGAAAAATGGAATCGTACGGACTTTGACTTTCTTATTAATAATGCAGGCACTGCTTTAGAGGCTTCGATCATGGAGACCACAGCAGAGGACTTTGATAAGTTGGTCAATGTTCATCTGAAAGGTCCTTTCTTTTTAACTCAAAAGCTTCTTCCCCTTATGAAAGACGGCGGACGCATTGTGAATATCTCTTCGGGGCTAGCTCGTTTCGCCTTACCAGGTAAAGCGGCTTACGCTTCGATGAAAGGCGCGATCGAAGTTCTGACTCGCTATATGGCGAAAGAATTCGGAGCCCGTGGCATCGCTGCCAATGTCGTAGCACCTGGAGCCATTGAGACTGATTTTGGTGGCGGCGTGGTCCGGGATAACCCTGAAGTAAATAAATTCATCGCATCTCAAACGGCTTTAGGACGAGTCGGCGTTCCTGAAGATATTGGAGGTGTGATTGCCTCTCTTCTTTCTGAAGATAATGCCTGGATCAATGCTCAACGAATTGAAGCTTCCGGTGGGATGTTTCTTTAATTAATCTGCACACGGAGCAGGTGTCATGGTGAGGTTGCGATAAGCGACCTCACCGGTTGAACAACCTTCGTCAGCGGAATTGACTTCTCCGGCCAAATAGTCGGAAGTTAAAATCAAAGAGCTTGATTCTTTAATAAGCGAGGTCTTTCCTCCATCACACTCCACCAAGAAATCGCCGCCATTTTCGAATTGATAGGCGACAGTCGAAAACTTCAAAGTCTTGGATTGGGCGCGAAGTTTTATATGAGGAGGCGTTTCTACGCCTTCGCTATCAACGGTTTTTTCATCTTGATAAACCAACTGTGCGCCGCTGGCCTTTTCCGATTTTCCGTTTTCAGTTTTTATTGTGATGCTTTGCGGATTGGAAGCTTTGTAGCACGCGACTTTGCCGTAAGAGATGCTGGCAAACAGAAGCACGAAAGCGAAAAGTGATTTCATAAGGCCTCCTTGGGGGACCCATTTAGGCTAGTAGCGAAGCTGTAGGAAGTACTGCAGATTCTTTCGCGGCTATCAAATGACAAAGTTTTTGAAAGAATGAAGACGGGAGGTCCCGTCCTCACTTATTCGTCTAAGATTTTAATTGTACCTGCCTTGGCATCAATGCGAACGCGCATGCCGGATTTAATTCGTTTTGTTAATCCTGGGATGCTGACGATCGCAGGGATTCCCATCTCTCTGGCAACAATGGCCGAGTGAGAAAGCAAGCTTCCGCGCTCTACCAAAAGCCCTGAGATCGCTGGATAAAGAGGGACCCACCCTGGATCGGTACGAGCTGTCACCAGAATCTCGCCATTCAGTTCCAAGTTATCACTTGGATTTAAGATAACCTTGACGACACCTTCAAGAACTCCTGGGCAGCACGGCAGACCTTTTAAGTCATAGTCGCCAGATTCAGCCACCTGAGGAATCTCTTCTTTAATAAACGTGTTGTCCCAATAGACCGCTCCTCGAGTCATCACGCGCGGGTCCGTTTCTTCAGCGAATTGACCATAATCTTTTTTGCGTAGCTCGATAATGCCCTTCAGGTTGTAGGAGGGCAGAGTGCCGTTGTAAATCCCAAAGACTTCTTCGATGGTCAGCCAGAAGATATCGCGGGGTTGCTCAAGCGCGTTCATTGTCGCCAAATCTTCACCAATAGTTTGGAAGATCGTGCGGGCAATACCGTAAATACGTGTGCGCGCAAAACGCGTGTTTTCGCGGTTCTTCACGGCTTTACGGGCGTGTTTAAGGACCCAGAAATAAAATTTCTTTTTAAAGCCAGTCAGATGCGAAGCCACTTTGGCTTCGGCTTGAGTTCGCAAAGACTTTTCGTGAGAGTCATCGTGAACCTCCGTCTGACCTGACTTCAAATAGTTTTTCAAACAGACAAAGAGGTAACTTGGATCTGTGAGAAGATCGATCTCCTCAAGTTTCATCTCACTCATACAGCGGAATCCGTACTTGTCGAGATAGTCTAAGACGGACTTATAGAATTCTTGGTAAGGTGATTGATTTAAAGCCTCCAGACCCTCGGCGGGATCGATGGTCTCGATCAGTTTGCGTAAGTCTGGATTTTGGGCGGCTTTATTTGCTAAGCGCAGTAAAGCCTTTGTCGGCTCGGCACTTTCCAGTCCCCCTTCACCCGCAAGAAGGTCATTTTGGATGGTCGAATCCAAATCTTTGAGCCACGTGGTTGTCAGCTTACGCAAAAGGCCGAAGTGAACCATGCACAAGAAGTCATTGATGATGGGAGCCTTCCAGCGGCCCAGCATGTTTCGCTCAAGCTCCATGTAAATGCGGATCAGTTGATCGCCCCGCATCCGCTTTAACGGCAGACTTCGGTACTTGTCGTAGTCGCGATGGAAAGTCGCCAAAAAGTCATCCACGGTGCTTTGAATAGTGAAATGATATTTAATAAAATTAAATCCGGTGATGGCTTTACGGATACGACCGCTGAACGTGTCCCACGAAGGGTGAGGTTTGATACGATCCGCGATTTCTTCGCTGAGTGCCTCAGAAACTCCCATCATGGTTTCCATGAACTCGCGATTCTGTTTAAAGCCCGGAAGAACGCCGACAAGTTTGTACCAATTGAAAAGATTGTAGTACACACGGCCATTCAAAGATCCCAGCATGTATCCTAAGTAAGAGTCCATGTCTTTAATGATCTCATTCGGAACACCTAAAACTTCACAGAACTGCACATACACGGCTTTATAGTTTCTAAGGGCGAAACTAAAACTCAAAGGTGAGGTCAAACCTCCATAGGATTCAATGATGTTTGAATTGTCCCAAAGATTCGGATAACCAATCAAGTCGGCCTGCAATGTCGTTACGGGACGAGTTTGTAAAATATAGATCTTACCGCCTTCAATCGCCCATTCAATATCTTGCGGACGATGATACTGCTCTTGAATTTTGTGCCCGAGACGATAGAGCTTTGAAAGCTCTTCCTGGGTCAAAGAGGCCGTGTTTACAAGATTGCTTGGGACAGGCAGAGTCGAGCAGTGACCTGAAGAAGATTTCTTCATCATCTCTTTTTTCTCGACGACTTCTTCTTTTAAAAGCTTTCCGCTGTGCGCTTCAAGCCAGAAAGAATCTGCATCCAAAGTTCCTGACACCAGTCCTTCACCAACGCCATAGACGGAAGAAACGACATAGCGATCGATTTTCTTTTCGACCGGATCACAAGTGAAAAGAACACCGGATTTATCTGGATCAATCATGCGCTGTAAAACCACCGACACAGAAATCTTCTGAAGGTCGATGCCATTTTCCAAACGATAGACCAAGCTTCGCTCGGAAAAAGCGGAGATCCAGCATTGACGAATGTATTTAAGAATATCTTCTTTGCCTGAGACATAAAGATAGCTTGAAAGCTGACCCGCGAAAGAATGCGAAAGACTGTCTTCGTCGGCGGCTGACGAACGCACTGAAAAAACATTGTTTGCGCCCAAATCCTTCAATGCTTTGTCCAAGGATTCTGAAAGATTTTTGGAGAGATCGGTTTTTTCAAAGAGAGCTCGAACTTCCGCCTCCGCTTGAAGAGGCGTGAGTTCCTTAGCCGAAAGACGTTGCATAATCAGCGATAAATTTGTTTTCACCGAAGGCGACGCCAGAAACTCTTGGAAGAATCTTTTACCGAACACGACCCATTCGGGAACGGGAAGTCCTGCTTGCGACATGAGGTAAAGATTAAAGCCTTTTCCTCCGGCTTCGTTTTTAGCAAAGAACAGTGTTGATTTTGGAGTTACAAGCATAGTTAGGATCTCCACATATAGATCACTAGAGCATAGTGAAGCAGCAAATAGACCCCGGAAATCGCACGGAAGAACTGCGCGGCAGGGGCGGTTTTTTTAATAATATAAATCGAACTTAGAACGACATAAGCTGACAAAGAAACCAGCCAAATCCAGTGGGGCTGAAGGTAGTAAGCGACCCCCACTCCCAGGATTGCTTGGCTCAAAGAAAGGGCTAAGGCTCCTTTGTCCGTAAAAATATTGGAATAAGAAGGCACATGCGGTCTTTCTTCGGAGCTCGCGAACGTTTTTCGAGCGAACTCAAAAAGATTGAAGAAGGCCCAGTTCATAAAAATAAATATCAAAAGCGGCAATGTGATTTCTTGAGGATTGACACCTGTCATGGCGACACCGCTAGAAAGACCTAAGAGAACGCTCACAAAGGTGTGAGTAACCGCGTAGGTCGTTAAATGCGGCCGCAAGGAGTCGCCGATAAAAAACTCCTCATACATCAAAAGACTGTAGCCGATGGCCGCTGCGTGAATCAGAAGAGAATAAACGCCTAGATTGCTGGCAAGACCAATCTCGAAAATAATGAGGAAAAGAAGGGCCACCTTGACTTGTCGAACCGTCAAAATTCCGCGCGCTAAAGGACGGGTGGGATTGACTTTCAAATCCACTTCATAGTCTTTGATCTCATCAAAAAGACGCATGCGAAAAAAGAACGACAGCATCAAAAGGAAGACGCAAGCAAAGCGTCCCCAATTCCATTCCAACCCTAAAGTGGAAGAAAAGAAAAGCCCGTTGGCCCATGAAAAAAGAAATATCATGGGCACATAAGAAGCGGGGCTGAATCTTTCTTTAATTAATATCCACCAATTACCCAATAATCACCTCGGGATCATTCAACTGATCGCGCAGAACTTTGTATTCCACCTTCGAGTGATGGCGAGGATCCATAGGGATCTTTTTAACAAACTTAATCTGATCCACGGGAATTTTATTTTTTTCAAAAACCCGGCGGATTTCTTTTTTGGCCGCCTCAAAGTCAAAACTTTGGCTGTTGATTTCTTGTTTTAATTCAACGACGGCGTAAGTCGCTTGTCCCAGAGAGGAGTCGGGAACCCCTAAGAAGGCACAGCGGTAAGTAAAATCAAAACGCTTCAAAAGAACTTCGGAACGCACCGGGAAGTAGTACTTTCCCGCTCTTTCGATGGCGTTATTCACACGGCCCACGATCCAAAGATTTTTGTCGGAATCAATATAGGCCAAATCCCCGGTGCGATGCCATACGCGGTTCTTTTCATCCAAGATCTTTGTGGTTTTAAAGGCGTCGGGGTTGTTATAGTAGTCGCGGCAGACATGGTCGCCCGTACAGATAAACTCTCCGATTTCTCCATTCGGCACTTCGATTTTCTGCCATGAAGAGTCTTTCAAATCCACGGGGCCGTCTTTGATACGGATGAATTTAAAATCGATGTCTTCACTGATGTGGCCGACGTTCACACCTTCCTCGATAATCTCTGGATCGGTGATTTTGCTTTCTTTCAGCATATCCCGGCCTTCAATGTGAGCCATAGGTTCTGCTTCTGTCGAGCCGTACAAAATCCAAAGCTCAGTTTGAGGAGCGATGTCATAGAAAGCTTTCACATCGTCTTTAGAAATCGGAGCGCCGCCGGTCACGACGCGACGAAGTCCTTTTAAGATGATATTCTTTTCTTTGCAGTACCGAGCCAGTCCCACAAGCATGCTTGGAGATAACGTCGTGCAATTAATATTCTCATTTAAAATCTGACACGCCAAAATGGCCGAATCTCTTTCTGATGGGGCCGCTAAGTCCAATGCTGGTAACACCGTGGTCACCCCAGAAGCCAGGTTGTTCAAACTGAAGATCGGGAAGGCCGGCATGTCTTTGTCGACTTCTGTATAAGGTATCACATGCGAGAGCGCGTGATGTTGCGCTGACAGAAATCGATGCGTGCGATTGGCTCCTTTGGGTTTTCCCGTTGAGCCCGTCGTAAATGTGATCAATGCCGTGAACTCGCTTTCTACGGCCGCGATCGGCGACGGATCTTTTTTCAAAAGTTCCTCGAAACGGTGAGTGCACTTGTCGCCCGGTCCATACATAATTCGAATTGGCATGGATTGAAATTCAGGAACCTGATTCACAAGTTCAAAAGCCATATTGAAACTAATCATAGCTTTAGGGCCCACGCACTCTGCCGAAGCTCCTAAGTGATGGCTGCGCGCCCAAGAATCCAAGAACACGGCAATAGCACCAATACGTTGTACAGCAAACATCGCCGTGTACATGTCAAGGCTCATCGGCAGGAAGATGATAACACGATCTCCTTTTTTAATACCGATATCTAAGAGTCCGCGCGCGAAAGAGTTGATTCTTGCGGCGAAATGTTTGTAGGTGATTTGATCATGCTTTAGAGGCGTGTGCGGATTGCCATCCCACTTTGCCAAGGTTTCGCGTGAAACCCACGAAAGTGCGACGCGGTCAGGGAATTCGCGTAAGTGTTTTTCCATGTAGCTGATCACGTTATTACGTTCATCAGCACCCGGGTAGTAACCAATTTTTTCAGAAGGGTGGGACATTCCTGGTTTCTCCTGCAAAACTTTTAAGATGTCTTGAATATGCGACCACAGAAGACTATGGCCGGCCTTAGATGCTTTCACGATTTTGTGGGATGGATATTGAGTGACGATTTGATTTTGAATCGACTCGTCCGTAATTTTGTCGTCACTTCCATAGACCACGGTGATAGGTATTTTAACGACATCTTTGGCAGTCCACGGATTGTCCTGCATTTTAATTTTATTGAAGGCCGTTTTCTGCCAAAGATTCCAATCAAAACGATCTGTGATCTTTTGTAAATAGGGGTGGTCCGCCAATGACCATGGATGGAAAAGATCTTTTAGAAATGTGTCTTTGGATTTAGCAAAGTTCGATTTAATAAGAGCGTCGCCCAAGACAGGAAGCTTTAGCAAAGCGCCCGCTATCGGTGAAATCTCGCGTTCGGGTTTTAAATAAGGTGTGACTAAAATCACTTGCTCGACATACTTTTCGTAAGCAGGCAAAGTTTTTAAAATGCGGTAGCCACCCCAAGAGTGGCCAAGAAGAATTTTCTTTGACGAGTCTTGAGTCAGAAGATTCAACCACTCCTCACTGTCGGCTTTCACCGCGTGAAGGGTATAGCCCAAAGGTTGAACGGCTTCTTTAAGCAAAGTCCAATCGTCGGGATGACCGGGGTTTCCATGCAAAGCAATGATGGTTTTCATATCTTTATTCCTCGCAGGCGTAGCTTGTAAAAATCGATGAGACCGGGGTTAGATCGGTACACGGTCTGGTCTGTTTTTGCGTTCTCAAGGCCTTGAATTTTCCGGGTGCGTGCAATTTCCTGCAGCACCTCCGTCGCGGCTGACGTCTCTAGTTGAGCGGCATTTTTTAATGACTCCAGATAGTTCTTTTTGTCGGAAGGCACTTCGACCACTTTAAGCAGTGAGCCGTCATCTAGTTTCGAAGTCATTTCGTGAATAGAAAAACCAAATGAGGTGCCGAAAAGATGCGCCCAAAAATCGCACATGAGTCCCCGTTGATGCGGAAGCAACCCATGATGGATGTTGATGCAGCCGATTTTTGGGATCGCTAGAAGGCGCTTTTTGAAAAAAGAGCGAGTTCGCGCATTTAAAATCACATCGGGTTCCAACGAAGAAAGAAACTGAATAGTTTCGTCAGAGTTGACGTCCTTAATGACCCACACTTTTTTACCCAAAGCTTCGTAGCGCTTTTGTTTTCGATCTAAGGAGTTGTCTAAGCTGTTTTTAAGAAGATGCCATCCCATCAGGGGGCCCGCTCCAGAAAGCATCAAAAGAAACGCTTTAAGGTATATATCAGCACTGCGGTTATCAATAACGACGAGCCCTTGTACGTAAGGGTTGTCGGCCAGGCCGAGCGTTAAGTCATCATAGTTATCCGGCACGAATGTCACGGCCGAAGTGATAACTAGGGTTTTCATGAACCTACCTCGATGCGTTCCAGAAGTTAAACAAACTGTGTTCCTGGACTTATATCGACAGATTTCGACCAGACCAAAAGAGAGTCGGTGTATTTACCGACAAAGGTCCAGTTGGCTCACATCTAAGATTGAGACATCAAGGCTGTATTCGAAATTAGGAAGGTTAAGGGGTTTAACCGAGTCTTTCCAAGCGCGAAATATCAATACGATTCCAAAGCCAAAGAATGAAAACAATGGCAAAAAGAATCGTAACCAGACGAAGTGCGCGACGCTTGTCCATCTGGAAATTTTCCGTCAGGCCCACGGCCATCAGTAAAGCGGTGAAAGCAAAACCCACTAAAGTAATCGGGGGAATGATCTCTGAACCCACTTGAAAAACAAAGAAAGGAATATTGGCAAAAAGAATCAGGGTGAAGATCTTTCGCAAAGAGCAGGTGCGTTTTTCATAAACCTGGAAGTAATAATAAATAAAAAGTGCGCCGATAAAAGTCGTCGTGACACCCACAAGTGGAGAGATGATGAATCCGCCCATCAAACGAAAAAAGTTCGGTGGTACTAATCCCGTTAACACGCCGGAAGCCATTGATAGAACCACTAAGGTCACGATCAACGTAGTCCAACTCCAGTCCGGCAGGTTTTTGATTTTTTCAATCGGGTGACGAAGGTAGTTCACGATGTAACGAAGAACTTCTTTGGCATTGTCGGAGTGAGCACCGGGAGTAACGTCTCTATAGTCTGTCATATCGTTATTGCATCATTTGCGCAGAACTTACGCAAGGGGATTTACAGAGACTCTCTTAAGTCCATCTCTGCCAATGTTTGCGCGCGGGTTAACAGGCGATGACTGTTTTCCAAGGCGGTTTTCGTATTGGCACCTAGCACGTTCAAGGAAGCGAGCTTTTTGTTTTTAGCCGACTGACGATGAAGTGAATACGAAAGCTCCAGCAAAAGAGAGGCTGAGTTTGTCGGAATTTCGATAATTTCTTTGGGTATTGGGTAAGCCTTCAATGACTGGATTCGAAGGTCCTCCGCTCCGGCATCCGCGAGCTCGGTAATGCTGATGACGCTGACTGACCGGCGCGAAGCTAGAAGGTCTGAAAATTCGTCCATGGTGGGAGCATCTAATACGAGATGAAAGCGGCGCTGACTTTTTTCTTGTTGTTCCAAGAACTGGCGAAAACGTTCTTTGCGCTGCTCAGAGTTTTTCCAGGGAAGATGCAAAGTGAAAACTTCATAACCATGTTCCGCTAGAAAGACAGTATAGATATTCCAGTACTTGCTAAAGTAAAAGAGCGAACGCGGCCCGGTTACAAAAAGAAGAGGCCAACGGGTGAGCAGACAGTTGGGTTTGAGCTCAAAAGGAATTTCTTGGCGAGCACGGGCGCGATTTGAAAAAATCGCCAAGCCCAAAATGAAAACTAAAAGACTTAAAGAAAATACTACGACATCCACGTCCCCATTATAGGGACGTAGTCAGGCGAAAGGCAAAGTCAAAGGAGTTTTTGTCTGCCGTACGGTTTACCATAGCCGAGCGAGCGCTGAGTTCCGCCCCTAAAGAAAGATTCTTGTGCACTTGCGCCGCGAAGCCGGAAGAAACCACCAATGAAGGAGTGGTGTCATTCACGTCGATATTGCGAGTAGGGTCGGTGAAGCGCATAAAACGATTGGAAAGACCCGCGCTCAAAGAATAGTTCCAAATACTTTCAAGCTTGTTCGTGTAGCCCATCTTCAGATCGAACTCTTTCAAAGAGAGCTCTTCAGCTCCCGAAGAGGTGACACCATAATTTCTAAACACACCTTCGGAATACCAGTTCGGAGAAAACAGGTCCATTCCCATCGACAGTTGAATGCCGCTAGCATGGCGATTGAAATTTTTGTTCTGAGTCGCGATGTTCGTGAAGGTGTTCACGTAGCCAATCCCGGCATGTAAGCGCACGTCATCAAAAGAGCTCGTTTGCTTAGCGGCCATGACATTTTTCTTAGAGCTGAGCTCATCTAGAAGCTGGTCATAGGAAACTTCTTCATAGTCAGAAGAGGAAGCCGCCTGGACTAAAGTGGAAGAAGAGAACACCGAAAAAACGATCAAAACGAATTGGAGTGCTTTTGATATTTGCATTCCTTGATTCTAGCAAGGCTTTGTCATTTTTCATAAAATCATCTTTCGTTCTAGACCTCTTTATTGGCACACTAGAAGTATGTTTCCGAGTTTTCGCCAACATCACAATTGTTACTGCGCTTTTTGCAAATCGCCTCGTCGCATTTATCGTAAGAAAAGTATTTCTTTGATGAACGTGTTGGGAAGTGCACTAGCGTCGGTCGTGATAATGTTCGCCATCTGGCAGCAGTTTGATCCTCGTGTGATGATTGTGTTTGTGGTGTGTCTGGCTTTTTCAGAAGTTTTCGTGAAAATCCGCTGGCGTCTTTCTGTGGTGTGCAGAGCGTGTGGTTTTGATCCCGTTCTTTACACCAAAGATCCACAGGCTGCGGCGGACAAGGTTCGTTTTCAATTGGATGTTCGCAAGCAAGATCCTAAATACCTTCTTGCCAAGCCGTTAAATTTGCCCGCAATCCCTGCAGAGAAAGCGAAAGCTCTTCAAGAAAAGGGAAAAGGGCGTTTAGTCTCTCGTTCCATTTGATCTAAAGATTGCCAGGTCGGCCGGTTTATGCCAGTTTAAGGGGGCATGAAAACACTGATCGTTATTCCTACGTACAATGAAAAAGAAAACATCCAGGCGATTGTTCCCGCCGTCCTTGCACAAAATTTAGGCGTTGAGATCTTGGTAGTTGATGACAACTCTCCAGATGGAACGGGTGCCATTGTTCGTGAGATGCAAAAGAACATTCCTCAGCTTCACTTGTTATCACGTCCTGGTAAGCAAGGTTTGGGAAAAGCCTATATTGCGGGATTTCGTTGGGGTATGGATCATGGCTTCGATGCGATCACAGAAATGGATGCCGACTTTTCCCACCGCCCCGAAGATCTGGGACCGCTTCTTAAAAAATTAGAAACTCACGATTTCGCTGTGGGTTCTCGCTATGTCGAGGGAGGTCGCACTGTGAACTGGGGCCTCTTGCGCAAAATTATTTCCCGCGGTGGTGGTATTTACGCGCGCTTGATCCTGGGATTTCCGTTGAACGATTGGACCGGTGGCTTTAACGCTTGGAAAAAAGAAGTTCTGCACGCCATAGACCTTTCCACGGTTGAATCCAATGGATATAGCTTTCAAATCGAATTGAAATACAAAGCTATGAAAAAAGGTTTTAAAGGAGCCGAGTCACCGATTGTGTTTGAAGACCGTCGTGTTGGACAAAGCAAAATGTCTTTAAAAATCGTCATTGAGGCCTTCTATCGTGTATGGCTTATGCGCTTTAAGTAAGAGTCTTGCGGCTCTTACTCTTCTGCTTTTTCTTCCTCTTTTTTCCTGGGCTCAGGCGCAACAGGCCACAGTCATTCTTGATGGGGCGCTGGTGTATCAAGATGCGGATTTTGATGCTCCCGTTATCGCGACTTTAAAACGTGGCGCTGTTCATAGTATTTCCAAAGGTAAAAAAGGTCCGTTCTATAAAATCCGTATTAAGCCGGGTTCTGTCGGGTGGATTTCTGATACCGACATCAAACCTGGAGTTTATAAGTTAGAAACTCCCAAAGAAGAATCGCGAGCCGAGAAAAAAGACGAAAAAAGAAAACCTTTCTTTGCGACTCGCTATCGTGGACCGGCCTTGGATTTTATTAATTATACTGAGGACACTTTAGGTCAGGAGCGCTCGGAGTTTCTTCCTTTTTACGGTGTGAAGTTTGCCGGATTTAATACGATCTTCACGGGAGAAATCTACACTGAAGGAAATATCCTTTTTCACGTGGGAGCCCCGAAATATTATTCAGATTACACTGGAAAAGGCTCTGACGGTTTTGTTTTCCTCGCGGATTTTTTATTTCAAACCGTTCTTCCACAAGGGAAAAACGCGATTTTCTTTTACGGGTTTGGCCCGATGTTTAAGTACTCTCACTTCACTTTGGAAGTTCCAAATGGAACAAAGACACTCAGTTATTCCGCAGATGATATGTCCTTGGGGGCGGTTTTTGACTTGGGCCTTTCATGGCGTTTGGGGCGCTACTCTATACGAACAGATGCTAAATACTATTGGGAACGAACGAAGTACTATGGCTTCGGTCTCAATTTTGGCTGGGAATTCTAATCTCACAATAACGCATTGCAAATATACTGGCAGGTGACACGAGGGGTGTTACATCGTGACGGCGTTGAGGGGGATTTTCGTGCGTTTTCTTTTATTTTTCGCGTCCGTTTTGTTTTCCATCTCTGCATTTGCTGCTGACACCGAGGCTTACTTCGAAGCGTTGAAACAATCAGGGATTAACTATGAACCTGATGGCGCGATCTGCGAACAAGTGGCGAAGCTCCACTACAGGGAAGAATATCCCGCCGGTCCGTTTCTAATTACTACTGGTGTTGAATACAGCACCGGGGTGCTCACCCTCGGAGAACTTGATATCGTTGTTATTGATCGCGCCACTCAGAAGGTGGTCTTAGTCAGTGAAGTAAAGTGCTGGAGAAACCTCCAGCAAGCGTTGGATAAAGCAAAGTCTCAGCGTCTGCGCTTTCAATGGAACTTAGAAAAACATTCTCAGCAAATGCAGTTTGACTCTTATGAGGGTCTTCCATTTAACGTAGCACAGTTTGACAGTTCCACGCAGTACCGCTCCCTTTCTCAAGCCGGCGGCGTCAAAAAAGGCTTTGATGCAGAGCTTGAATTGACGCTTTCAGAGCTGAAGCAACTACGCATGAGGCTACTAAAATGCCAGGCTTGGGGAGAATGCCGCCGCCCTGAATAAGGACGGACGATTTTTACCCAATGCGCACCGCGCCAGAGTGGACTTGCTGGCGCTCCTCATGCACATTCTCTCTCTATGTCCATTCAAGTTTTATCTCCTGAAGTCGTCGACCAAATTGCCGCAGGCGAGGTGGTGGAGCGTCCTGCTCACTTAGTTAAAGAGCTTGTTGAAAACAGTATCGATGCGGGGGCCACGCGCGTGCACGTTGAGTTCTTTGACGGCGGTCGCATTGTTAAGGTGATCGACAACGGGAAGGGTATGGCACCTGAAGATTTGCCGAAAGCGCTTGAGCGTTTTGCCACCAGTAAAATTTCAAAAACAGATGACCTGTGGCGCTTAAGAACTTTTGGATTTCGTGGCGAAGCGCTTGCAAGTATCGCCGCTGTCAGTAAGCTGACGCTGACGTCTCGTCGTGCGGATGATGAACAGGCTCATCAACTCATTTCAGAATACGGCCGCAAAAAAGACATCGATAAAGTGGGCGGCTCTCAAGGGACGACGATCTTAATTGAAAATCTTTTTGATAATACTCCGGCGCGTTTGAAGTTTTTAAAATCCGACGCCGCAGAAAACACAGCGATCAAAACGACGCTTAAAGCTATGGCCCTGTCTCACTACGACGTGGAATTCCGCATTCAGGAAAACGGCAAGCTTGTCAGTTTTTGGCCTGCTTGCAGAAATCGCAAGGATCGTGTTGAGCAAATTTTAGAAATCAAACCTCTTTTCGTCGGCGAAGCTTCGCGTGAAAACGTGAAAGCCTATGCCGTGTTCGCGGATCCTCACAATGTGGCGAAGACGGCTAAAAATATTTGGCTCTTTGCGCAGAATCGCTGGATTCAAGATCGCAGTTTGCAGGCGGCTGTCAATGAAGCTTACCGCAGTCTTCTTATGCACGGGGAATATCCTATTGCCGTTGTGTGGGTCGAAACAGATCCCGACTGTGTCGACGTGAATATTCATCCCACAAAATCGCAAGTGAAATTTCAAGAACCTTCATTAGCTTTCCGTGCCGTTGCGGGAGCTTTGCGCAGCACTTTAGAGCAAGCGCCTTGGTTGCCGGCTCAGCAGAGACCGCAGCCCGTGGCACCCCTTTCGGACGTGTCTTCTGCGGATTATCCCTCGACTCAAGGGCTTCCGAATTTTCTGAATTCACCCTCTGCAATGCCGGCGATGCCGAAAGAAAATCTGGCCTTCGATGATTCGTCACTGAAAGCCACGAGCTTTCAAAAGAAGGACTTTTCTTTCCCAAGTTCTTCCGTGAATCAACCGAAGGTCAGCTATCAGACTTTGGCAGAAGCGGCGTCCTCGCGCGAAAGCTTAGGGCCGTCCGCGGTGGCCGAGCCGGAAGCGCCTCGTGGTTACTGGTCGTCACTTGAAGTTTTAGGTCAGGCGAATCTCACTTATATCGTGACTCAAGCCCGCGACAAAATTGTTTTCGTGGACCAGCACGCCGCTCATGAAAGGGTGGTTTACGAAAAACTCATGAATGCGTGGAAGGGGGGCAAGGTCGATGTGCAAGACTTCCTTTTCCCACTGGCTATTGATATGTCTCCCGAAAAAGTGGAAGCGCTTTTGACATTAGGTAAAGACATAGAGCGCCTGGGTGTTTTCATCGAGTCGCTAGGACCGGGAACGATCGGCGTGAAAGCTGCACCTTTAATGATCAAAGAGTCCATCTTAAGCACCGTCCTTGATAAAATGGCTAACGAAATAGTCGAGCAGGGCGGCAGTTATTCTTTAGAAAGAGTCGTCGGAGACATCTGTGCCACGATGGCCTGCCATTCCGTGGTGCGTGCCGGACAAGCTCTAGGGGTGGATCAAATGAAATCACTCTTAAGAGACATGGATCAATTCCCTCTTTCTAGTTTCTGTCCTCACGGTCGCCCGGTGAGTGTGGAGTATCCGTTCTATAAGCTTGAAAAAGATTTTGGTCGCATCGTTTGATGAATAAAGCAAAGCCCGTGATTTTTGTTGTTGGTTCAACGGCCACCGGAAAGTCCGAGTGGGCTCTTCGACTTGCGCAGGAATTTAAGGGCGTTATCGTCAACTGTGACTCTATTCAAGTTTACAAAAAGGTCGATATTGGTGCTGCAAAGCCCACGAAAGAAGAACAGGCCTTAGTGCCCCATTATCTTCTGGATTACGTGAGTCCCTCGCAAGAAATGACCGCTGGTCAGTATTGCCGCGACTTCTATGAAGTCATGGAAAAAATCCCCGACGGCACCCCGGTTTTTGTCGTCGGAGGAACGGGCTTTTATTTCATGGCCATTGAAAAAGGCATGTATCCCGTTTTGCCTGTGTCTGAGGCCGTGCAAAAGCAAGTGGCCGAAGAGCTTAAAACCGAATTGGGTGCCCAAAAACTTTATCAGGAGCTGTTGGAAAAAGATCCCGAATATGGCGCCAAAATTCACCTGTCTGATCATTACCGTATAGGTCGCGCAATCGAATTGATTCGCACGCAAGGGAAAAGCGTGACGGCCATCCAAAAAGAATTCGAAGAATCGCGGGCGCCTTTTCCGTTTCCTCTTTTGAAGATTGGGCCTTCTTGGGATCGCGAACTCTTAAAAGAGCGCATTGATCTTCGCACTCGCAAAATGCTCGAGGCGGGTTTGGTTGAGGAAGTGAAAGAGCTACTCGATGAAGGTCTAGAGTCATGGGCTCCGATGAGTAGCGTGGGCTACAAAGAAACCATCGCCTACTTGAAGAATGAAATCTCCAAAGAGCAGCTTCTTGAGGACATTTCCACCAATACAAGGCAGCTCGCTAAACGGCAAAGAACTTGGTTTCAGCGAGACAAAGACATTCAGTGGTTCGACGGAAAAACAGGCTTTTCCCAAGCAAGATCCGTGGTCGAGGAATTCCTAAATCCTTTTGACCCCACGAAAGGGAAAGCTGGAGAATGAGGTTACTATGAAAAGCATGACAGGGTACGGCACCGCAAGAGTTCAAACCAAAGACGTCACCGTAGAGGTGAGCATTCGTGCGGTGAACGGCCGTTTCTTAGAGCCAAGATTCCATCTTCCTCGCGAATTCGTATCGCTGGAATCAGAACTAAAAAAAATCTTAAGCCAAACTTTATTGCGTGGAACGATTGATATCTTCGTTTCTCGTCGTGTTCGTAATACCGCCGCCAAGGCGCAAATGACGGTGAATGATACTTTGGCGAAAAAGTATATGACCGCATATAAGCATCTTTCCAAAGAGTTAGGTGTTCCATTTCAAGTGCATCTTGAAGCTTTGGCTCGTCTTCCAGAGATCATCAAGGTTGAAGAGTCGTACGAGATGTTTACGGGCGAAGATAAGATTCTTAAAAAAGCTTTCACGGCGGCTTGCAAGGCTTGCAACGCAGAACGCACACGTGAGGGGAAAGCTCTTCGTCGTGATTTAGAGAAGCTTCTTTTGTCGTTAGAAAGACAAGTTAAAGTAATCAGTGAACTGCGTGGCGAAGCGAACGCTCAGCTGCAAGAGAAGTTCGAACAGAAGATTCGTGCTCGTCTTAAAGGCAATGATATTGATCCGACTCGTTTATCCCAAGAGATCGTTATTCAGCTTGAAAAAGCGGATATTAATGAGGAACTCACGCGTTTGAGCGAGCATATTAAAAACTACCGCCAACTCGTGATATCTCAGCAGGCCGAAGGAAAGAAATTGGATTTCTACACCCAAGAGCTGCTCCGCGAGGTGAATACGATTGGTTCCAAGTCTCAGGTAGCCAAGATCACTCAAGCCGTGGTAGAAGCAAAAACCCTTATTGAAAGACTTAGAGAACAGGTACAAAACGTTCAATGAAGACGCGTCTTATTATTGTCGCCGCTCCAAGCGGTGCTGGAAAAAGTAGTTTTGTCGAAAAGATCAGCCAGGAAGATCCTCGCTTGGTCGACATTATTACTTTTACGACGCGCTCTATGCGTAAGGGTGAAAGTGAAGGGCATCCTTATCACTTTATCAGTTCCGAGGACTTCCAGAAAAAGATCGAAGAAGGTTTTTTCGTCGAGTGGGCTCGCGTTCACACGAACTATTACGGGACTTCTTATGACAGCATTGAGACGTCCTGGAAGCACGGCAAGTGCGCGATCATGGACATCGATATCCAAGGCGTTGCGACCTTTAAGGCTAAATTTCCGGATGCAAAGACCGTTTTCATTCTTCCTCCCTCAATTGATGAGCTGCGTCGCCGTATTGCAAAACGAGACGGGGGTATGCCGGCCGATATCGAAGTGAGAATGGCGAACGCGGAAAAAGAGCTGCGAGAGGCCTCTAAATTCGATTATCAGATCGTGAACGACGTCTTTGAACATTCCTACGCTCAATTTAAAAAAATCGTTGAAGAATTACTAGCTTAGCGGTAACTTGGCCGGATCAGTATTTTCCTTTATTAGTCCCTGGAGGCAGAATGGCTCGCGTAACCGTTGAAGATTGCTTGGAAAAAGTTCCTAATAGATTTGCTCTAGTGCTTATGGTTGCTAAAAGAGCGAAGCAGCTTCTTAAAGGTGCCGAGGCGACTGTGTCCACTCGTAGCAATAAATACATTGTGAGCGCGCTTCGCGAAGTGGCTATCGGAAACGTAGGTTACACTGAGGCTATGGAAAATGCGGAAGCTATCCGCCAAATCGAGAAAGATTTGAATAAATAGGACCCTACAATCTAAAGGGGATCTAAAAAGGAGGCTCAACAGCCTCCTTTTTTCGTTTTAGGCCCTTCCGTCAAAACCTAAATAAATCCAAGACCTTATTGAAAAGGTAGTTGGAACTCGTTCTGCAACTCAGGTAAGCTTATTACAAGTATGTTTGAGACTCTGAAAGAGACCGGTGTCAGCCATAAACCCGTTAAGACCTTAGATGATCTTCTAAGTCGTATTCGTAGTTTTTACCCGAATGCTGATTTAAAGGTGATCGAGAAGGCCTATTCTTTTTCAGAAAAAGCTCACGAAGGGCAGATTCGTCGCAGCGGTGAGCCCTATATTTCTCACCCCCTTTCTGTAGCCGCCATTCTGGCGGATCTTCATCTGGATTTAGATACGATAGCGACGGGACTTCTTCACGACACCGTGGAAGACACACATGCTACTTTGGATGATATTCGCCGTGAGTTTGGTGATGTGATCGCTCATCTTGTCGACGGTGTTACTAAAATCGGTCAGATGAAATTTAAAAACAGCCACGAAAAACAAGGCGAAAATATTCGTAAGATGATCGTCGCCATGGGTAAAGATGTGCGCGTGGTTTTAGTGAAGCTTGCCGATCGTTTGCACAACATGCGAACACTGAACTTCATGCCTTTTGAAAAACAAGAGCGCATTGCTTTAGAGACTTTGGAAATTTATTGTCCTCTTGCGGGCCGTATGGGTATTAGTTCTCTCAAGATCGAACTTGAGGATCTGTGCTTCCGTTACTATCGCCCGGACATGTACTACCAACTTGTTCAGCAAATTAAAAAAAGCGAAGCCGAGCAAACACGTTACATTGAGGACGTGAAGAATCTGATTTCAAAAGAGTTGAACAAAGCCGGCTTCAAGTACGAAGTCTTCGGTCGTTCAAAACACTTGTGGTCTATCTATCGTAAGATGCAATCACGTAACATCGATTACGATCAAGTCTATGACATTCTGGCGTTTCGAGTGATCGTTGATAGTGTGGCTGAGTGTTACGCCGCTTTGGGCTTAGTGCACTCTTTGTGGAAGCCAATTCCAGGTCGTTTTAAAGACTTCATCGCGATGCCGAAGGCCAATAACTATCGATCCCTGCATACGACAGTTGTTGGCCCGGGCGGGGAGCGCATCGAGATCCAAATCCGCACTTCAGAAATGCACTTGGTCGCTGAGCGCGGTATCGCCGCCCACTGGAAGTATAAAGAGCGCGGTAAAATGATTGATGATTCGGACGTGCAGCAAGCAGATTGGCTGCGCGACCTCGTAACATGGCACCAAAATGTGCGCAGTTCGGATGAGTTCCTCGATACGGTTAAGACCGATTTATTTGAAACAGAAATTTACGTCTTTACTCCGAACGGAGATGTGCGTGAGTTCCCTGAAGGGGCGACTCCGGTTGACTTTGCCTATGCCGTGCATACCGAGCTTGGAAATCAGTGTGTCGGTGCGCGCGTGAATGGCAAGATGGTTCCTTTGAAGTATCAGCTTCAAAATGGGGACTCTGTTGAAATCATGACTTCTAAAACCCAGATGCCTTCCAAGGACTGGTTGAAGTTTGTTGTCACGAACAAAGCCAAATCCAAAATCCGCGCCTTCGTAAAAGAAGAACAGCGTCGTCGCGCGATCATGTTGGGTAAAGAACTTTTAGAAAAAGAATTCCGCAAGTTCGGTATGGCTGCGGCGAAATACCTCAAAGGACCGGCCTACGAACAATATCTGAAAGACCATGGCATTGCGGACCTCGATGAGCTTTACGTCACTGTCGGCTACGGGAAGCTTGAAACACGTATTTTAGTTGAAAGACTGTCCCCAGAAAACATCGCAAAAGAAGCGGCGAAAACTGAAAATACGACTTTCATGGAAAGAGTCATGCGCGCGGCGACTCAGAAAACGCGTAAGACGAATTCTTTGATCAGTGTGGATGGCATGGATGATGTTCTGGTTCACTATGCAAAATGTTGCCATCCTATCCCTGGAGATCCAATTGTTGGCTTTATCAGTCGTGGTCGCGGTATCACCATTCACCGTAGTGACTGTCGTAAGGCTTTTGAGTTCGATCAACTTCGCAAGGTCGATGTCACTTGGAATGTGAAACAGGCCGGTGACGGCCAAGAGCGCATTGTCCGCTTGAAAATTATTTCTCAAGATACGCCAGGTCTTTTAAAGCTGATGTCAGAAGCTTTTGCGCAACAGGGAATCAATATCCAGTCCGCGCAAATCCGTACGACTAAGGATAAAAAAGCCGTCTGTCATTTCGAAGTCAGTGTGAAAGACGCAAGTCAGGTCAACCAAGCTATCTACGAGATCCAAAAGATCAAAGGTATTATTGGTGTCACTCGTGTCATCCAATAAAATTTCAAACCGCCTGCACCTAATATTTGCTTTCGTAACCTTGGCTTTAGGACTCATGGTCATGACGGGATGGTGGATAAAGAATCTAACCATCGTGCAAATTCATGCCGACTTCGCGCCGATGGTTTTTAATACGGCTTTTTGTTTTGCCGTAATTTCTTTAGGTTTTCTTTTTTCAGACCGTAAAGATCAAACTATTTCCAAGACCTGTTCCGCAATAGTATTTCTTGTATCAGGTTTGACGCTGGTGCAGTACCTAACAGGTGTCAGCTTAGGAATAGATAAACTTTTTGTAGATCCTTTCGTGAGCGTGGGCTCTGTGATCTCCGGGCGCATGGCGATCAGCACGGCGATTTGTTTCATCATGATTTCGCTATCGCGTTTTTTTAAAAAACGTGATTTTTCGTCTCACATCATTATCGTGACGGTTTCTTCATTGGTTATCGGATTTTCCCTGATCGGAATTTTTGGTTACGCATTTGGCTTTAATTCTGAATACGGCTGGGGAAGTTTTTCTCGTATGGCGGTTCATACTTCCATCGGGCAAGTGCTTCTTGCGCTTGCAATGCTTTGGCAGCTTCGCGTGGAAAACCGCCAGTTACCCGAGGCCCGCCGTCGTACTTCGGTGCCATCCTATGTTCTTATCGTGGGAATTTTGACATCCATTTTGATTTGGCATCTTTTAATTCTGCGCGATCAAGACAGAAATCGCCGTGTGGTGCAGATTCAAGCAGAAAGCATTAAAGCTAATATCACAAATATTTTTGCGCCTCTAGAAAAAGCCTTGCAGCACATGGCTCGTCGATTTGCTGCGGGTGCATACGAGAATGAAAAAATGTGGTACGCGGATGCAGAAAGTTACTTCACCGAGTTTGAAGGATTGCGTCGTCTTCTGTGGGCAGATGAAAAACACATCGTCCAGTGGGTGTATCCGTTAGACCGGGGAGGAAGCAAGCTTATTAAAGCCAATGTTTCGACAGATGCGGCGGTGAAAGAACGCATGGCGATTGCTGAAAGTGAACACCGCGCTTATCTTTCTAAGTTCATGGAACTTAGAACGGGCGGCAAAGGCTTTGTGATGTTTGCCCCGATCTACAACAAGGATAAATATCTTGGGACCATTCGTGGAGCTTTCTTAGCAAAACCTGTATTTGAAAAAATCATCGACCTCAGTGGTTATCACGTGACGATTTATGAAGATGGTCACGAAGTTTTTTCCACTGGTACGGCTGACGCGGTTTTCGCGCGCGACTGGAAAACAAAATCCCGCTATCACTATATGGGAGCGGAATGGGAGATTCTATTAATCCCATCCCCTGAAATCATTCGTGAAAACACGTCTTCATTACCCAACCTTGTTCTTTTCTTTGGGGTGAGTATTTCTGTTCTTTTGGGAATCGCTTTGAGCTTTTTCACGCGCGCTCGTGATTCAGAAAAAGCAGCTAAAGAGGCCTTCGAGTGGAAGCAAGCCGGGATGAACAGTGTACCGCTTTTGATGATCTCTTTAGATGAAAATACGTTCATTCGTGAAATGAACTCGGCGGCGGAACGAATTCTTGAATACTCGACAGATGAAGTGAAAGGGAAAGAAACTCCAGCTATTTTTCACGACCTCAATGAAGTCGTCGCTTTCCGCGATAAAATGGCCTTGCAGGTCGGAAAGACCATCGAACTAGGGCCTGAATACTTCGAATACTTTTTTAAGCTTGGCTACAATCGTGCTTCCGAGTGGACGATTATTTCGAAAACGGGCCGAAGATATTCAATGGTGCTTTCGTTAAGTAAAATTCTGGATGAGCAAGGGCGTATCACTGGTTATTTAGGTATTCTTGAAGACGTCACACAGCTGCGTGAAAAAGAAAAGCTGTTGAAAGAACAAGAGCTGAAAATTCTGGCGTCGTCTCGTTTGGCTTCACTCGGTGAGATGGCCGCAGGTATCGCTCACGAAATCAATAATCCTTTGGCTATTATCAATGGTCACGTCAGTGTTCTTCGTCGCGTCCTAACTCAAAAAGGGGTGGCGCAAGATGGAGATGTGACGAAAAAATTGGATGCGATTGAATCGGTGATTCAACGGATTGCTAAGATCATTCGCGGAATGCGCAGCTATGCTCACGAAACGGATCTGACAAATGAAGAAGTGATTGCCGTGGAGTCCTTGGTTGATGACACTTTGGCATTCTGTCACGAGAAATTTAAATCTGAAGGCGTTGAGCTGGCCGCGCAAATTCAGCCGGACTTAAAAATCCGTGGTCGTCCTTATCAGATTTCTCAAGTTCTTTTAAATTTATTGAATAATGCCATGGATGCCGTGGCGGTAAGTCCGGTAAAAAAGGTCTCTTTAGAGGCGTCCCTGCGTAACGGTGGTGTTGAAATCACTGTTTCCGACACCGGCCCGGGTGTACCTTATCATCTGCGATCTAAAATCATGGAACCTTTTTTCACAACGAAAGAAGTCGGTAAGGGCGTAGGTTTGGGATTGAGCATCTCGCAAGGAATTGTGCAGTCTCACGGGGGTAAATTCTATCTTGACGATAATTCGACCAAGACACGTTTTGTGATCTGGTTGCCTCAAGAAAAGGCCTAGAGATTCCAGGCCCATCCTGCTTTAAGTAAAATCTGACTGGCTTTCACAGTGCTCGAAGCAGGAAACATATTGTATTCAAGACTGACAGGGATATAAGTTTTGCGATCCATTTGGATATCAGTTCCAAAGGCCGCTGTAATTACCGAGTTGGTCGAAATCTGAGACTGATTTAAGGCTGTGCTGGATTTTGAAACTGCCAACAAATAACCCATTCCGCCGCCGATCCAAGGACGGTACTTCCCGATGTAGGGATACCATTTCGCAAGGCCGTACACAGAGAGATAGTTGATCTTAGCATCACAGTTTGTTGAACCAGAGCAGGCCGCAGAAGAAGCCGTGCCCGCAACATTGAACTGTTCAATGGCGGCGTATCCTCTTCCCACAAAAGAAGGGCTGAAAACATAGTCATAAAATCCACCAACGCCAAAACCGGAACCACTCATTTTGACGGCGGCTTTTTGTGTGATGCCAAAGCCATCTTTATAACTGACATCTGCATCCATAGAGTTCATTAAATAGCCACCGAGAATGCCGTAAGAGTCTTTTAATACACGAGAAATATTTGTAGTCGGACGAGGAGTGTTCTCTTCGCTCTCTTCGGTGGGCGTGACGTCGGCACTCATTTTCGAAGCCGCTTTGGCTTGCAGAGTGTATCCGCTAGCAGCACGTCCTTTTAAGATTTCGCCCAGGGCTTTATTGCCTTTAACTTGTTTGACGCGAATGATGGCCGTGCGTTTTGTCGTGCCCGGGTTTACCAGAAAGAACTCATCGCCTTCCATGACGGATTCACCGTCCAGAGTAATTAGAACTTTTTGTCCTTTGACGGCGGAAACCGAAGCGGCGAACGCGGAAGAACATCCTAGTAAAAATACAAGTGCAGCAAAGAACTTTCTTCCAAACATCAGCGCTTCCTATTCAAGAGTCATCACGTTGTCTTCAAGCTCGCGGATAAAAGAATCTTTATAAAGGTTCCAGACGATGTCATTCGCGAATTCATAAATACAAGAATGAACAGAGGTTTCTGATTTTTGAATGGCTTTGATTTCAACTTTAGAACCACGGTGCGTGCGCCAGATTTCCAGATCATTTTCCATCACGACCATTTCGTAATTGGATGACGGAAACTCTTCATGAAACCAAGTTTCAATGCGGCTTTCTTTTTTGCAGCTTTTAAGTTCGAAGTTGGAAGAGGTAGAAACTTTACCGGGAGCTTCAGATTCAAATTGCTTACGACCTTCCGAACGGTAGATCGTACAACCACTTAAAGTAAGAACCATGAATGCAGTAAATAAAGCACACTTCATAGATCTATAATTATAGGGGAGACTGGACTAAATAAAAAGCCCCGATATTTCTTCGGGGCTTTTGACCTGCAATAATTTTTTAAAAAATTAGAACGGAATTTCGTCGTTCGAATCAAAACTTGGTTCTGGTCCGAAATCTTGGAAATTGTAATCATCACCGCCACCAGAAGATGAAGAAGAACGGCCAGAGCCAGCTTCCGCACCTGCAGAGCCCAAGAATTGAACTGTGCTAGCAACGATCTCCGTCGTGTAGCGTTTTTGACCTTGTTGATCTTCCCACTGACGAGTTTGCAATTTACCTTCAACGTAAACTTGGCGACCTTTTGAAAGATGCTTACCGCAGATTTCTGCAAGTTTGCCCCATACCGTTACACGGTGCCACTCTGTACGTTCTTGTCTTTGACCGTCTTTCACCCATGATTCGCTTGTTGCGATGTTAAGGCGAGCGACAGTGCTCCCACTTCCGATTGCTTTCACTTCTGGATCAGCACCTAAACGACCTACAAGAATAACTTTATTTACTCCAGACATTTTCCCTCCAATGACCACTTGGTTTTTTGTCAGATTAAGAGTGAAGTCAATAAGGACTTCGGCTCTCTATTATTTGCTGTGGAGTGTGAGCAATTCTTAGGCAGACCCCTTGCTCAGTTTAAATATAGCAGGGGTCACTTGAAGGGAACGGATCTCGACTAACGCGCGGCGCCGAAGCTGGGCGGCATCATGGGATTTGTCGCTGAAATCTTGAATTTATACTGAGCGCCTTCTGGCGTTGGCGTTTTATAGCCATCAATGAAGCCTAAGAATAAAGCGGCGCGATCTTGAAAGCTGCGCTTTGCTCTTAAATCGATTTCAAAATTATAAGCACCAATTTGCTGACCGAAAGAACCTCCGCGGTTCACGATATTAAGACCAATATTGCCTTTAATCGTGCCGTAAAGCTCATCGCCCGGCTTCCCAATAGTTCCCGTCTCGATCACGAAGCGACCCGCCGCCAAGCGACCTTTAAGCTCCACAGAAGTCAGTTTTAAATCCGGCAACGTCAAAGGACCCATCGGTGTATTCACATTCGACGGAGGAAGCTCAAACTTACTGATCGTCATGTCGATCTCGACATCCGGTTGTTCTTGAAAAGAAAGATCGGCAAGGGCTGTCGTCTCTAAGTTCAACTGACCTTTTAAAAGAATGGGAAGGTTTGCAAGCTCACGCAAATCATGCAAAGAGACTTTTTGCGCTTTCACTTCAATCTTCTGTCTTTCAATGCCGTTGTCAGACTTCGCACCTTTACCCACGACCAAGTCAACATCGCCTTTTAAAAGGCCCTTGGCAGAAACATGACCGTAAGGTTTTTGCGCGATCAATCCAGAAACTGACGGAGTGATCACAAGTTCTTGTGCAGAAAGAGCAGGGGTGCGAAGAGATTCAATGTAGACTTGATCCATTTGCACACCCGGTTGCGGAAAGACACTCATCTTCAAGCGTTCAAAAGTCAAATACACAGAGTTATTTGTCAGACGAGATACTTGCGAAGAAATAAGATCACTTAAGTCATCAAACGGAAACAACATGAAAAGGAAAACAAACGCTGAAACCACCATGACGGCGATCTTGCCTTTGCTTTCGCGAATCAGTTTCAGAAGCTGACGGAACTGTTCCATGATTACTCCTCGTCCGCCGGTGGGGCGTTACGATTGCGAGAACCTGGACGAGTCGGCGCTTCAGCGGGAGGTTCTGGTGGAGCAGGGACCGCTAAAGCAATCAATTTGTAAGTCACATCGAAATAGCGAGGATCTTCGGCGTTCGCCGTCATCGCCATGTCTTTTAGTTTCACGCTTGCATTGATGCTTTGAAACTGATGTCCCAAATCCAAAGCTTGGCGGATATTCAATTTCGCCAGGCTGACCTGAAGCATGCCTTCTGTCAGGTTTTGCGGAACGATTTTAGAATCATTCGTCAAAACTTCGGTGCCTTTCATTTGCTCAGGCAACAGATTTGCGGCAGTGAGCTGGTTTTGGATATTATTACGAATCATATCCATGCTAGGGGCTTGCGGGATTTGTGGAACATCGGCAGATTCGCGACTGACTTTTAAAAGTTCACGAATCGTCATGCGTTTGCTTTCAAATTCTTCCACATAAGTTTGGGACTGATTGAAGGCGCCATAGGGGATGCTAAGAATCATAAATGCGATTAAAGCGACAACGCCAACGACGGTTAGTTTTTGCGTAACAGGCGTCATGTTTTCATAACGGTCGCGCAACTGGTTGTAAGCCGCGCTATCTTGGACTCGTTCCCAAGTTTGACGGGCATCACTGATAAATCTGTCCTTTAAATCGTCTAAATTCATCTTGTCACCTTTTGGATTCCGCGATCGACATTAAAGCTGAATGAAAAAGCTGTACGTCCGCTCATGGGTTTTAAGGTAGAGCGTTGAGTTCGTACTTGGCCATCGGAAGTGATGTTCGTCAAAGACTGCTGAAGTAAAGACGCCTCTTGCGGTGTATTTACATAACCTTGCATTTGCACTAAAGCATCTGTCACCGAAAGCTGCTGCACATCTAAAGTCACTGCGGTCTTTGCTGGAGTCGCATCATTCACCTTTTTAATCACATCCAAAGCAGAGTTCATATTAGCCACGCTGGCCAATGTTTTTAAATCTGCGGCACGTTTTTTATTGTCACGAATGTACTTGCGGATGCCATTTTCAGAGGCGTTTCTTCCACGAAGTCCGGCAACCGTCTTTGCTTGATCTTTTAAAACTTCTTGAGTGCGGTCCGCCAAACTGACAGAGAAACTTTCACGCAAGGACGTGTAGACAAAAAGAACTAGAACGGCGGCAGTTAAAACTTTTGCAGTGTGGCCCCATTTTTCCCAGAACATTTTCATCTGGTGATTTTCTTTCGCGAACTCACCGCGAAGGAAATTCACCGGAGGGTTTCTTGGCTTTTTAAAGCCTTCAATAGCTAAGCCCAAAGCCACGCCAGCCTTAGCGCCGTTGTAAGCCGAGCGTTCAAAGAGGACGTTGGGAATAAGATCTAAAGTGGAAGCACGATTCACCGGAACTTCCAAAATTTGAGTTAAAAATGGTCCGATGTTCTGGATTTGCGAAACACCCCCAGTTAATCCGATAGAGCCGATCTGAGCATTAAACTCACTCTTCAATTCCAGGATAGAAAGCTGAAGATCGCGGGCCAGCTCACGAACACTTTTAGCAATCGTGTCTGAGAACGTGACTTGATCAAAAGTCGCACCTTGTTTGTTTGTTAAGATGAAAGCTTTTGTCTGCAATTCTTTGATGGATTCTAAGAAAGGGATTTCGTATTTTTTTGAAATCGCTTCCGCAATATTTTTACCACCCCAAAGAACCGAGCGCACCGCGATCAGAGAGTTTCCTTCAAACGCACTGACCAAAGTGCGCGAGTGACCGATATTTAAAATCAATTGCACATGACGAACGGGACGGTTGTCTTCGTCATTCAAAGCGATTGTCGGAGGAAGAAGAGCTGGAGGAGCTTCATTCCATTTTTCAAAAACGTTCGCAAGTGCTGTGCCTTCTGCCGAAACAATCGCGGGATCAATGCCGGCATCTTGGCCACGTTGAATGCAATTTTGCACGTGAACTTTCGGAGCCGCACAGGCCAGAACTTCAGCGCCGCCACCGACCGTGCGAACGATCTTCGCATCAAACACGGCGTTTTCAGAAGAGAAAGGAAGATCTTCTTCCAACTCAAAAGCCAAGCTTTTGGAAATTTTAATTCGATCATTGAACGGGAAGAACTTATTGCGAATCGCCACACGATCTTGACGAAGCGCTAAAACAAACTTCGTTTGATTCGGATCGTAAGTCGCCGTGAAGTTTCTTAAAAACTCGATGACCTCAAGCTCTTGGTCTGCGCCTGGAGCGATATTCAAGGCATGTTCAATGAATTGAGTGACCTGAAAGCCTTTGGACGAGCTGGTCATCTCGACAATTTTGATACTGCTAGAGCCTATGTCTATGCCTACTGACTTCACCGTGAATTCCTCCATGAATCCTTGACTTTAGTTTATGCGAGGTTCGGCTTGGTGTATAGCATTTTAAGTTAGCGGCACGCCTTCCGGGCTCGGTCGGTGCCGAAGCTTCGCTTCGGTTCGCGCCATCGTGGCGCCACCGAAGGCCGCTAATTTAAAATGCTATACACCAAGCCTAATCGATAAACTAAGAGTCGCGTCCTCGGTGTTTTTTGGGCGCCTTGGCGGCGCCGTGGGAGCGAATTTTTCAGAGGGAAAATGGACGTTGGTCTAGGTGATTAGCGTTCTTGCCAGAAGACTATTCTTGGAGGGCCTTTTTGGACTTGATTGGTGTTGGCGTTGTTATTGCCGCCCGTCGGAGTTTTTGGTTTGTTAGGGTCCTCGGGCGGGGCATTGGGATCCTGTTTTTCTTTGTCTACGAAGGATTTGATTTTCGTAGCGGCGCGGTTCAAGTCCATCACTATTGCTGTGATTTCTCTTGTGGCGCCGGCGAATTCGCCTGTGCTTCTGATTTTGAAGTTCATGACGGTGTCGCAGGTCATGGGGATGTCTTCGGGGTTACCCATGATGCGGATGCCTTTTTGTTGTACGAAGCTCCAGAAGTCTTGGCTGCCGCCGTTTTGGTCGCACTTAAAGGGGCCGCCTTCTTCTTCGGTTTCGCGGCGTTTGATAATTTCGGCTACGACTTCGTCGGTCATTGCGGGGTCTAAAGATTTTAAAACTTCTTTGGTTGCTAAATTTGGATTGATGCCCTTCATTCCGTAGATGGTGATTCTGGGTTGAAGAAGATCAAAAAAAGTATCATTCATTCCTGGAACCATGTGCAGTTCAGCAATCGTGCGGAAGGCGCGGTTCGGTGGGTAGTAATCGGTTTGGGACAGTTGATTGAGTTCGGCGTAGTTGGCTCTTTTGTCGCCGCCGTTCAGGGATTGAGATTTTGGGCTCATCCAGTCGGCGATGTTGTTGATCAACTCTTCAAAGCGGACGTTGCTGTATTCGCGGGCGAACTCTTCGTCTTCTTGTTTCTTTTGTTCAAAGATGTTTAAGAGCTGCTTCTTAGTCATGTCCTGCAAGGTCTTTGAAGGAGAGTTCAAATCATTCAAGTCGATTTTTGAACCTTCGTCTTCAATCGTGACGATGTAGCTGGAATCCATCGCAGATTCTTTAAAGATTTTTTTGAAATTATCTTTGTCGACGGCGTTCAACTCATCAGGGATGGGCATCGGCCAGGCGAAAGGAAATTTCCAGATTTGATCTAGCATGGGGCTATTGCCTAATTGCGCGCCGAATTTGCTTTGTGCTTGCTGATAGATTTTGATGCGCAGAAGGCTTAACTGCATTCCGGATTTTGCCGCGTAATAGGCTTTTACTCGATTCAAGCTTTGCGAGTTCACTAAATATTCCACGTTGGAGTCATAAGAGACTTCCATCGCGAAATACATGATCAGCATAATACAAGCGACGGCCACCATCATGGCCACGCCCCTTTGATTACTGAGTGGCGCCGCCAGATTGCGGCCAAGAACCTTGATTTCCTTGCGCATTTGCTGCCTCCTCAGGATTGTTAGGGAAGTGGATCGGGACTATCGCTTGCATAGAGTATTTTTTAGATTTGCCTTTTTCTTTTTTCTCAACCGTTAAAGAAACTTCCACGGCCTGCGGGAACTTTCCTTTGGTTGCGCCGTCACCTTGGGCATCGGTGCGCCAATCGCTGACCCAGTCTTGCTTGCCTTTACCCATGTAGCGAAGTTTGAATTCAGAGACGTTTTCTAGAAGAACGACTTCGTCGCCGCCTTTAGTGACATCAAGATCCACATAGGGCGTGCTTCGTCTCCACAAACATTTTGATGACGTGGAATCATTGCGCAAGTTTTTGCAGTCTTTCACGGAATAACCGACTTCAAGAAAATCGGCTTGGGCGGTATTGCGAGTGGTGCGCGCATTGTTCATCGTCACTAGATTTAAACTTTCGCCGTTGCCGACAAAGTGAGTTGCGGGATCGCGGCGAGGGACTTCACGGCGGTTGTTGGGATCTTGGTTAGGATCGGGAATCACAGACGGGTCCATCCCACCGTTGCCACCGCCATTAGCATTCGTGGAGTTTTTCTTCTTTAAGATCTGCTCCATCTCTTTTTCAAGATCGCGATAGTGATAAGCTAAATTGATATCTCTTTCCACCAAGCGCATAGCATCGCGCATGCGGGACACATCGTCGATTTGATCTTGCAGCTTACCTTTGGCTTTGATGGCCTGAGTGATCGACTGCGCCGTTAAGACGGTGAGGGTTGCAAGAATTGCAACCGTGATCATCAGCTCAATCATGGTGAAACCTTTATTGTTTCTCATGACTAGCCTCCGGCACCCGGGATGGAAGGAAGTGGCAATTGTTTATCGTAATCGACGAAATATTGAGTGGCAGAAAATTCTAAAGGCTTCTTCGCGCCTTTGTAGATCACGGTGACTTTGACTTCTTTGATGGATTTTCCTAAGTGCTCGGCCAAAGTTTTCATGATCGTCAATGTCAGCTCGTCTGCGCCGCCAGATTGCGCCGTCAGAGTTGCGGAAAAATCCGGTACTTCAAATTCTTTTGAAGTCATGCGCCAAGAGTACTGCGGATATTCGGAACCGAAGTCGTCTTCTTTTTCTTCCGGGATGGAGTCTAAGGGCTTACCTTGATATTCCATCTCCACTTCAACCATTTTGCGTTCAAGGAGGGCTGAAACTTCCGTGGAAAGCTGGGTTTTACGAACACGCATGAAACTGCCGCTCCAAGAATTTGCTAGCAAAAGCAAACCTGAAGACAGGATGACTAACGCCATCACCGTTTCAATAAGCGTAAAACCTCGTTTATTTCTCACCGTTGGACATCCTTTAACGAAGAAGCTTTTTCTATAATATCAGCTTGACCCGTTAAAGGATTAAAAACAAGAGTCCAAGTTAAATTATTTCCGTTCGTGATTTGCACGGCGGCGGCTTCCACAAAGCCTTCAGGGAAGAAGTGAATATACGCGAGCCCCGAAGTAATCGGAGACTTCATATTGATAGTTTCCACAGAGCCAAAACGCAGGCCGCTGGGAAGTTTTTTTTCTGATTTTGTGAGGGATTTATCCATCTGAAAAAGGGGCGGTGGGGCGTCCTCTTTCTTTTCGGAGTCTTTCTTTAAAGCCTCTTCGTACATCTTAGGATCAACAGGTTGAGGACCATTGGCTCTTTCGACCCAATAAGCTTCATCTTGCGTGTCCATATTGATAACTAAGCGATACGTGGAATTTGTAAGGCGGGCTTTGTTGCGGATTTCCTTGCTCAGAACAATGAAGCTCCGAGCCACGGCTTTGATGTTTCCATCTCTTTTAACGAAACGGGGGGCTACCAACGCTACGACCGCGCCAAGAATTGCTAGCACGATCATGATTTCAATTAGCGTGAAGCCCTTTTGCGAACGCATGAAATTACTGAACATCCTCTAAAGTGATGTCTTTGTCGTTACCAGAACCACCTTCACGGCGGTCTTTACCCAAAGATTTCAAGGTGTATTCAGAACCTTCGCGCTCATAAACCAGTTCATTTCCAAATGGATCTTTAAGATCTTTTTTGTAGTAAGGCTCAGGACCCCAGTTTGAACAATCTGGATCGGCCTTCGCCAAACCTTCCAAAGATTGAGGGTAGTGACCACAATCTGTGTAGTACATAGAAAGAGCGTTCACAACTTGAGTCAGCTGAATTTTAGCTTCTTTCACTTTGGACTTATCAAGCTGTCCTGTGATGTTAGGAAGAAGAAGAGCTGCGATACTACCGATGATCGCAAGGACGATCATGATTTCGATCAACGTCATACCCTTGCGGTTTTTGAGAAGAGACATTACTTACTCCTTATGTTTAACAGATGTTGAGGATAGCAGAGGTCCTATCCCAGGTAAAGCACACATGCGGCTTTACCCAGAATGAGATCTGACAGTGATCTAAAATATTTTGGACCCGACTTAAGAAGAGATACAGACTTTAGTTGATGTTGTACTTTAAGTTTATCCGGCGATGTTTGCCATTTCAAACATAGGCACCATCACAGCAACTACGATCATGCCGATGGCAAAACCCATCATAACGATGACAACGGGGCCCATCAGACTTGTTAAGCCTTCCAACTTTGTTTTCACTTGGAAGTCATAGGCGTCGGATACTTGTGACAACATGTTTTCTAGTTCACCGGTCTTTTCACCAATGTTCACCATGTGAATTACGATCGGTGGAAATTGACCCGATTTTTTCAAAGGACCCGCGATGGATTCACCCTCAGAAATGTTAGAGCGGGCTTCGTCAATCGCCTGCGCCAATACGTGGTTATTCACAACGTTACGAACGATGTCTAAAGCTGCTAGCATTGGAACGCCACCGGTTAAAAGTGTCGCCAAAGTTCTCGTAAAACGAGAAACAGCCACCATGCGAACAGTGGGGCCTACAATCGGAAGCTTCAACGAGATCGCATCCCATTGATTGCGTCCTGCTGGCGTGTTTTTCCAGTTTTTGAATAGAAGATACAAAATCAAGGCACTTCCGACGAGGAGGTACCAGTAGTTTACAACAAACTGACTGGCATCAATCAAAGTGACCGTGTACCAAGGAAGTTGCAGATTCGGCGCGGATTCAAAGACAGTCACCATTTTTGGAATCAAGAACACAAAAAGGAAGCCCAATAGACCCAAAGTCACGACCATCATGATGATCGGGTAGGTCATGGCACTACTGACTTTCGCACGCAAATCAGCTTGCGCTTCGGTGAATTCCGCAAGACGCATTAAGATAACATCCAAACTTCCTGACATTTCGCCGGCTTCAACCATTGAAATATAAATATTTGTGAAGATGTTGGGATATTTTGCCAAGGCTTTGTGAAACGGGGAGCCTTCATTCACCATGTTTTTGCAATCTGCAATGGCTTCAGATAGAGCCGCATTTTCAACTTGCTCGGAAACGGCAGTCAGAGCATCCACGAGAGGAATATTGGCTTTGATTAACGTCGCTAACTGACGAGTCATAAGCGCCAGTTCTTTAACGCCCACTTTCGCGCTGGATCTCGCGCCTGATTTCTTTTTAGGATCGACTTTCTTTTTGTCGCGGATATCGACGACGTAAATATTGTCTTTTTTAAGCTTCGTGCGCGCCGCACGCAGATTTTCTGCGTCAACGACACCTTTTACGTTTTTTCCGTCTCGGGACAGACCTTTGTATTCAAAAATCGGCATTTGCTTATCCTAAAAAATGCTGCTTCAGTTTCGCGCCTCTGGCGCTGCGCTCGCGGTCTCGCGGCCCTGCTTTAGCCTGCGCGCCCGAAGGCGCTTCGGCTCTGCCAGCTGCCGCCGACTTAAATATCCAATTGCGTGTTGGAAGCAAGTTCTTCAATAGTCGTAATTCCCGCAAGGACCTTTTGGACCCCGTGATCGCGGAAGGTTTTCATACCATTGGCGACAGCTTGCTTCTTAATCGAGTTACCGTCTTTACGTTGCATGATCAAAGAGCGAACGTCGTCAGTGACAATCAAAAGCTCACTGATCGTCGTACGGCCTGAGTAACCTTTTTGACCACAGTGATTACAACCCATCGCGCGGCAGATGTGTGAGTTTTTAGCTTCCTCACGAGTGACGCCGATTGTTTGCAATTCAAAGTCAGAGGGCTCATAAGGTGCTTTACAGTGCGGGCAAAGAACACGCACCAGACGTTGCGCGACAACACCTTGAATGGAGGTCGCGATCAAGAAAGGCTCAACGCCGAAATCGATCAAACGAGGAAAGGCACCGGCAGAGTCATTCGTATGCAAAGTAGATAAAACCAAGTGACCAGTTAACGATGCTTGAATTGCAAGTTCGGCAGTTTCCAAGTCACGAATCTCACCGACCATGATGATGTCAGGGTCTTGACGAAGGAAGGATCTTAATCCCGCGGCGAATGTTAATCCGATCTTAGAGTTCACTTGCACCTGGCCAATCCCGTGGATACGTTGCTCCACTGGGTCTTCGACGGTCAGGATGTTCACATCAGGTTTATTTAATTTTGAAAGAGCGCCATACAAAGTTGTCGACTTACCGGAACCCGTAGGACCGGTTACAAGAAAGATTCCGTATGAGCGCGCTAAAAGATCATCCAAACGATCTAAGTTCTCTGTCGAAAAACCGAGTTGTTGAAGTTCTAGAACGATGCTGGATCTATCTTGAATACGCATCACCAGACGCTCGCCGTGAGCCGTCGGCACCGTTGAAAGACGGATGTCGATATCTTTACCGCCGACTTTCAAAGGAATACGGCCATCTTGCGGCAGACGCTTTTCCGCGATGTTCAAGTTCGCCATAACTTTGATACGGGACGTGATCGCGTTTTGAAGTTTCTTAGGTGGTTTAAAGACGTCGAACAAAATACCGTCCATGCGAAAGCGCACGACCATGTCTTTTTCATAAGGTTCGATATGGATATCAGAAGCTTTTTCTTTCACGGCACGGAACAGAAGGCTGTTCACCATCTTGATCACGGGCGCATCATCTTCGCCTGCCTCTAGAAGGTCGACGATAGGATCATCAAGGTCGTAATCTTCTTCTTCGATTTCATCAAGGCCCGAAAGATTTGCCGTGCTTTTTTCGTAAACTTTATTGATCGCATCTTGAATACGGCTTGTCGTCGTCACAAGCGGACGAACGCGTTTACCGAAAAGAACCTTCAGATCATCAAGTGCTTTTAAATTCACTGGATTGCTAGTCAAAGCAATCAGTGTCTCGGACTCTTCCTTGTAAGGAAGAACATTGTGTTGTTTTGCGTAGTTGATAGGAAGATCACGGATCAAGTCGACGGCGATATCACTGACAGGAATGTCGCGGATAAAATCCAAGCCCAATTCCTTACACAAATCGGCGACCACTTCATCCGCCGTGGAAAATTCTTTCGCTGCCAAAGCCTCGCCCACGGTGACGGGTCTCACCACCGAGGGATTGTTAAGCACAGAACGGATTTGGTCCTGTGACAGGGAGGTCGCTTTAGACAGTATCGTTTGAATATCCACGGAGGCCATGTTTTCTTATTCCTCTTCAATTACAGGTTGGGACGTTTCAGCAGGGACGGCGTTATTACTGCCATTGAGGCCCGCACGTGCCTTCTGATGAATCGCATCCATCTTTTTACCATAAGGATCGACTCCGCCCTGAGCTTTGATAAAATCAATACGTTCATCCAGCGTTCTATTTGTAATCGCATTCGTATCTGCAGAGTTTTTCACAATTTTCGGAGTCAAGAACACAACCATATTCGTTTTATCTTTCGAAATCGTGCGGGACTTGAACAACCAACCCAAAATAGGGATGTCGCCGAGAAGAGGAACCTTGCTGATAGATTCAATGTCTTGTTCTTTCATCAAGCCACCCAGAATCGCTGTGTCACCGTTATTTACGTTGATCACAGTTTTGATCGAGCGCTTCGCCAAAGGCTGAGTTGAATCTTGGAACGCCTTCGGAGTACTTGCCGTAGAAAGCTGGGACACTTGTTGTTTGATCTCCATGCGGATCTGATTTGTCGCTGGGCTGATATAAGGCTTTAGCGTCAATTTGATCGTCGCATCTTCAAACGTTGGCGTTGTGATCGGAGAGCCATTTGTTGGTGTCGTTGTTGTTGAGCCTGTCACGACTTTATCACCGACTTCTAGTTCACCCTCTTGATTGTCCAAAGTCATCAAAGTTGGAGTTGAAAGGATGTTGGCTTTTTTCGTCGTTTTTAAGAAGTTGATGAATCCAACCAAGTTCGGAATCTTGATCGTGGATTTAGAAACAGGATCTGTCACTTCAACCACATCACCTTGACCGAAGCCGATCACGGCACCCGCTCCACCTGTGGGGCTTAGCAAGCTGTTGATATCCAGACCGCCGTTGAAGCCGACTTTACCATAACCTGTATCACCGTACTTATAGTAACCCACGCCCCAAGTATTACCGTCGTTCGCGCTCATCTCCATGATGATGGCTTCAACGAAAACTTGGTCACGAGGAGTGTCGATTTTGTTCAAAAGACTTAGAACCACTTCGTAGTCTTGCTTGCTCGCTGTGATAATAAGGCTGTTTGTTGTTTTATCGCCGACGATTTTAACATCGCCACCGAAGATCTCTTGCGGAGCCTGCATTTGACCGCCAGCGCCGATAGGAGATAACAAGCTGCCACCTGTTTGAGGTTTTGGAGCTGCATCCTTCGTCACACCTTGAAGAGTTTGCGCCAATTTTTCCGCATCACCGTTTTTCACGTGGTATACGTAAACGCCGCCAGATTCTTCAGGACGGATTTTGAAATCAAGCTGAGAGATCAATTTTTTAATACGAACGATGCCTGATTTATTGCCGACGACGATGATCGAGTTTGTGCGATCATCTGGAATCGCCATAAAGAAACTCGCACCTTGTTGGCTAGAAGCTCCCGCGGAACGAGAGAATCTTGGAACGCCCGCGGAGAATGTCCCTGGAGCTGAACCTTGAGTTTTATTCCCTTTATTGACGATCTTATCTACCAAGTCTGCCAAGTCTTTCGCTTTTGCGTACTTAATAGGAATAACTTCAAGTTGTTCTTCAAATCCCGGAACGTCCAACTGACTGATGATTTTCATCACGCGATCAATGTTAGAACCGTAGTCCGAAATGATGATCGAGTTTGTCGGCTCGTAAATATTCATCTCACCATCTTTAGATGGAAGGATACGAAGGTCTCTATTTACTTGAGCGGCTGAAATGTGTTTCAAGTGGATGATACGAGTGATCATCTGATCGCTGTTCGGATAGTAAGCGCCAGAGAATGTCTCGATATTATCACGTTGCGCATTTCTTGCGGATTTTACTTTCAAGAAGCTGCCTGAAGGAACCACTGTAAAACCATTGATTGCAAGGGCTGACAAGAAAGCCTTATAAGCTTCTGCCACGGTGATTTTACTTGGAGCCGTGATCGTGATTTTTCCGCGAACGCCTGGATCGATGATAAAGTTCTTACCTGTCAATTCGCCGATGGCCTTGATCAGATCTGTGATTTCCACATTCGGAAAATCGAAAGACTCAATCGTCTCAGGAAAATTTTGACTGTTGATATCTTCAATCGGAGCTTTAGCAAATTTATCACGAGCATTCTTGCTAAGAACATCCATTCCGCCCGCGGCATTTCCGCCGCCACGAGAACCGCCCGCACTCGGGCCGCTGCTGGGAAGTGAAGGAGCTGAAAAAGCATCATTATTAGCTGGTGGAGGAGGAAAGCCTGAATCATCACCAAAATCCGAAGACGGAGGCGGTGGTGGAGGCGGGAAGTCCTCAAACTGCGCATTCGCGGCAGGGCCGACGAGCTGTGCGGTCATCAGTGAAGCAAGTCCTATGCTGACAGTCTTTTTCATATATCCTCTCCTTGAGGAGTTGTAAAATCCAGTTGCTAAATCTTTCGCGGAGATCTTATTGAATATTGTAAGTCATCGTCTCCGTTTTACCGTTGCGCTCAATTTGCAAAGACACTTTCGGTGAATTTTTCAATGTATTATAGAGTTCCATGGCTTTTGCCGGGCTATCGACAGGAGTTCCGTCAACAGATTTAATCACGTCCATGCGTTGCAAGCCAAGCTGCTCATAAATACTTCCTGGTTGCATGTCTAAAAGACGGAAGCCATTGATGGCGCCAGTGCCGGGTTCGCGATTAGGAACCGCACGCGCTTGCATCAAGATGCTGGAAAGATCATTCGTATATTTCAATAAATCTGCACGTTTGATAACGAAGTTGTTATTGCCCACGGATTGAACTTCTTTGCCACCAGCGGCCGCAGGACGACCCGCACCGAAGGCCACTTTGCCAGCGTCTTTTTTCATCTCAATATATTCCAAACGGTTGGAATTGAGATTGCGGAAAATAACTTTTTGGCGCTCTACACGAATAATAGAGGCCATGCCTTCAATTTCTTTTCCAGGACTGTAAGAGACAACTTGGTTTTTTCCACGAACATCAATAGCGGCCAGGGATTTATCCGGATTTGAATGCACCAAAGTGCCAATCAAAGTCAGAGGCAATTGTGATGGAACCGGATCGGCTTCTTTCTGCGCTTCGGCACCTTTGGACTTATCCACCAAGGGCTCAGGAATTTGTCCGTTGGAGGCAAACATATTGCGTGTCGTAATAGTGTTGTAAGCGCCGCGACTGACAGACATGTCAGCTGCCGGTGGTTTGGGGCGAGCCGCAGGGGCGGATTGAGGCAACATGCGGTCGCGATAAGCCAAAATGGCAAGGTCCGCGATGCAATAACCCACAAACGCAAAAAGAATATAGGAATATAATCTTTCAAAAGGGGGGCGTTGATTCTTCGGGTTACGTGAAATCACAGTTGCACAATCCTTTGTTTTATACCGGCATAATTTGCCGAGACCTAGTCCTTGGGCCTCGATCTATCCTATCAAAAAGGCGGGGGGTCTGCACGAAAAAATACAAGCTGGACCATGGTCTTGAATGCTTAAAAACCTACACACATTTCGAAAAGATAGGTCATGATAAGGATATGAGAATTCTCTACTTCACGGATGGAGCAGGAATTGATCTTCAGGGTATTCGCGAATCGGTTTTACGAATTCCTGAAGTCCTCACCTCTCTTCGTCGCGGCCAGGAACAGGCTCGCTACGTAGATTTGATGCAGGTGATGGGGTTACCGGACGAAGATTTTCGTCAGGTGTCTTCTGTATTGCGCAACTTCCTTATAAATCTAGTACAAAGAGGCCTGCATCAGCGATGGATCAATCGCGATCATCGTGCAGACTTAATTCTTCGCCGTATCAATCATCGCAATTTTTCGGACATCAAAAATGAGGTCCTTAATTTCATTCGTGCGAAGTCCGCAGGCCAAGACGTGGCGACACAAGACCTTCATCTGCTTCATTTCCTAAGTCATGTTGAAATCACCATCATCGGCCCTGGATACGACGAGATCGAAATCTGGTTGCGCCGAGAAATCTCAAACCGAAGCGATATCAAAGTCCTGATTAAGGATGTTATTGCATCGGATCCACAGCTTGACTGGTTCTGGCCGCAAGTGCGCGAAGCAGTGACCAGCGGCGAAATGCCTCTTATCTAAACGCGAGTAAACAAAAGCGACTGCTTTAGGGAAATGTTTGGGATCCGAATAGGTTTCTCAAATAATTCTCACAAGAGGTCCGCTCAATGAATGTCTTCGCAAGGGTACGTTTCTTTAACTTCCTGTCTTTTGGTTTGGTAATCGCTCTTTATATCTGTATTGGCAGCGCTTACTACTATCAAAAAGAACTTGATACTGCTCACACGTCTAAATTCGTTTCGATTCAATTAGCACAAAAGATGCGTGATGATTCAGCCAACCTCACTCGCACGGCACGCACCTTTGTCGTGACCGGAGATGAAAAATACGAAAAAGAATATTTCGACATCATCGCCGTTCGTAATGGTGAAAAAGCGCGTCCCGACGGCAGAAAAGTGTCTTCAACGGAGCTGATGAAAGAAGCGGGATTCACAGATAAAGAATTTGCCTTACTGGCAGAGGCGCAAAAGCGCTCTAACGATCTGGTGGTGACCGAGACCATCGCTATGAATGCAGCAAAAGGTCTTTTCCAGGATGCATCTGGGAAATTCACGGTGCAAAAAACTCCCGATTTAGAGATGGCGCGAAAGCTGATGCATGATGAAGCTTATCATAAGTTTCTAGTGACCATCGGGGAGCCTATCAATCAGTTCGAAAAAGAACTTCAAGCACGCACCGATGGCGCTGTGGACAAAGCACTGCGTTTTGCTCAAGTTGGTATGGCCAGTGTGGCTTTGATGATTATCGGTCTTTCTTTTTCGATGTTCATGTCTTCGCACGCCTTAAAGCAAGGGATTCGCTTGCAGACAGAAGCTTTGTCAAAAGCCTATGGAAAGATTCGAGATCTGGTTTCAAATCTGTCTTCTTCAAGTTCCGATCTTTCGGCGGCATCGACAGAGTCCGCAGCGTCATTAGAAGAGACCGTTGCATCCTTAGAAGAATTATCGAGCATGATCAAGCTTAATGCTGACAATGCCAAGTCTGCATCAGAGCTTTCGCAAACGTCAAAACGTTCCGCGGAAGAAGGCTCGCGCGAGATCGCCTCTTTGATGACCTCCATGAATGAAATTGCGACGTCTTCAAAGAAAATCGAAGATATTATCAATGTGATTGACGACATCGCCTTTCAAACAAACTTATTGGCGCTAAACGCCGCCGTTGAAGCCGCTCGTGCTGGCGAGCAAGGGAAGGGGTTTGCGGTTGTTGCCGATGCTGTTCGTGCTTTGGCGCAAAGAAGTGCAACTTCAGCAAAAGAGATCTCGGATCTGATTTCGGAAAGTGTGGCGCAAGTTGAAAACGGGCAGAAGGTGGCAGACTCCAGTCACGAAGTTTTAAAACGCATCGTAGACTCCGTAAATAAAGTGGCGGCGTTGAATGACGAAATCGCGACAGCCAGTGTGGAGCAAAGCACGGGAGTCGGTCAAATCACTCAAGCCATGAATCAATTGGATCAAGCAACGCAAACGAACGCCGCTTCTTCAGAAACCATTTCTCAGGCGGCATCTAGCTTGAATGAGTCAACAGAAGGTTTAACGGAAACCATCGTGCATTTAGAAACTTTGACGGGACTAAAGAAATCCGCTTAGTCGCAGAAGTGTTGAAACGAAGACGTTCCCTGTGGCAGGGGCTTACAGACGCCCGCAGCAAACTGTGCTCCTGCTAAGTGTTGGGATACCGTCCAATCAAAATCCACTTCCCAAGTGCGCAAGGTGTTTAGAGCCTTGCGACAGCTTTCTAAAGACAATCCTTTTCCGCAAATATTCAATGGTAAGTGACCTTGTCCCACCAACCATTTCATAAAAGGGTGGGGGCCAAAGAGCTGATCGCGTGTGCATGGGATGCTAATGCCAGCTACTTTTCCCGTGATATTCCAAGACGTGTAGACTCCGCTGGGAATCATCATATCTAGATACTTATTAAGCTGTTCTTCTGCACGAGCTGCCGCGCGAGGAGATGTTAAGTCAAATCCCGAACCGACTTTGTAAAGCAATTCACACAAAGGATCTGTTTCAATTTTCTTCATCGTACATTCTTTATTAGTCCCGCGATCTAAAGCCTTGCGAACCACGGCTTGTTCAAAAGTATAGGAATGGGGGCGGCGTAAAAGCTCAGGCATTTTTTGAAGTTTCCAGAATAAACTAGCCGGAGCTTCGATATTTTGACACAAACGGATGCCTCGATAGAGATTTGCGGCCGTTGTTTCCACTTGAATAGCCAAGTAAGGATTTAAACCTGCTTCGATCATTTGGCAGGTCATAAAAGCAGCACCTAAAACGTGATAGTTCTTAGAGGCAATCTGTTCTGCTTTTTTTCCTGGATATTGAACTTCTAAAATACGGCGTTTTAAGCTGTCACTGATGTCGGATTTTTTCGATAAAGATCGTGCAATATAGAAATCTGATTCGCGCGGTGGGCAGAAAGTTTCTTCTTCGCCTGTCGTATCGGGGTCTAAATAGAGATCTTCCCACTTATAGCCTTGCGCCAGCAGCTTGTCTTCAGCTTCTTGATTAAAGGCCGTTCCCTGGGCGATATCATCATGCCCACAGATTCCTATCAGGCTTAAAGCGGCGTTGGGATTTCCCTTTGTAAAGGTCAAAGCCTTTTGGAAAAGCCATCCCGCTGGTAAATCTTTGCGCGTGCCGCCGGCAGTGTCTCCTAAAGAGGTGCGGCTGTGACGTTGCATTTGAGGATCGGTCTTTTGAGTGTTTTTCGTAGTTGATCTGATGTCGTGATAAAAGCGCAGGGTTTTTTCAGCAAAGCAGGCGTTTCCCTTGAACTGACGGGCAAAGTACAGGCTTAAACCTGAGTTGCTAAAAGCGACTTCGGCATCCGCCTCATAGGCGCTGGGATTGATGATTTCATAGTAGCGCTGCAAGCCCTTTTTTACGCCGGATTCAGGAAGTGAATTAATAAGAATATTAGCAATGCGATCCGCAGACGAAAGTTTCTGGTTTCCCGGATCGATCTGAACTGCATCTTGAGCGAACGCGGTTCCGGAAAATAGCAGAGTTGCAAGCAGCCAAGCTCGCGCCGAACGTTTCAAAATGAGACAGTCTAAAAACATTGAAAACATATCATCGAAAAGAGCAAACATGAGGCCGACCTCATTGCGCTTAAGATCTCTATGACAGAGGAAACTTTGGTCAGGGTGCCAAAAATTAGCCAGTGCTTTTGAAGATTGCATAAACGAAACACTACTGCGCAGTCTTTCCCCCTATGATTGAATGATGTTTTTTTAAGAGGGGCTTTAAGTCAGTTTTATGTACTTTACATCGGCTAATGACAAAGAAAATACCGTTAAATCCACGGCTATGGCCGCACAAAACAGGATTGGCTTTTATTTCGCCATCGTACAATGGATCGTATCGACAATGTTTTGTTCATATTACCTGACCATGGGGATTGATTTGTGGGCTGTGGTCTTAGCCATTATCGTGTGTTCTGCAGGTCAATTGGGTTCGGCCTATCTTTTCTTTAAGCAAAAAAACTATCTGGCGGTCATTGTGATATGCGTTCTTACGCAGATTTGCAGTGCGCAGGTCTTTTTCTTTCCTGAGATTGGCAAAGAGATCAATATCTTCTTGGCGTTGGTGGTTTTATTTCCGCTCTTCTTGCTTGAGGAAATGGATCACACCGTGATCTTTTTGAATTTCGCTGGGTGCATGGTTTTATTGATTTGCAGTGAGCTTTTAAATTACCAGGATACGACCGTCTCTCGACAGATCTTCTCGTTTCTTGTTAAGTTCACCTTGATTATATTTAACTTCGGTCAGGTGTATTTTCTACGTACTTACCTAGAAAAGAAACGTCTTCGGGCCCTTGACGATTAAAGGGCGAAGAACGGCTCCATTTCAATAGATTTTTCATTGGTAGGGTGCAGGAATTCTGGTGGCTCTTGATCGGGCATTAACAAGACGTAAACACCAAAAGGCATCTTCGCCGATATCCAGTTGCGCGGGCGGCGATAGATAAATTCCGAGCGGCTTTGATTGTAAACGATAAATTCGTTTTCGTGTGCTTCATCGTAAGCCCGCCATAAAAGACTTTCAAAAATATCGCCGTTATCGGCAAAAAGAAAATTAAGATATTTGAAATTGAGCCCCGCTTCGACTTTCAGACGCGAGTAGGGTTTCGTCAAAGTGCGCGTCCATCCCAAAGTTTTGCCGAACTTTAAAAACTGGCGGAAGTTGTGCGCGCGTAGCGAATAGGACATCGGAATAAATTCTTGCATTCCGCCGGCAGACCAAGGTGCCGCGCAGCCGACGATATTTTCATCCTTATCAAAGGCGATCAGGAAGTCTTCAAGTTTTAAACCTTTCCAGCGTTCCAATTTATCGTGAAAGCTTTGCGAGTCCCATACGGTGGCGAGATCTCTTTGGCGAGATTTTTGGATAATGTAATAGATTAAAGCGTCTACATTTGCCGCGCTTCCTCGACGAATACGCAAGTGGGGAAGTGGAACCGAGGCCCAAGGCAGTTTTCCATGCACCGACACCATGTTGAAGCGGCGATAAAGATAGTAATGCGGCAGGGGGCGCTTCATCGTGCGCGGTCGTACAAAGGCGTTTAAAGCTTGAGCATCACTCAGGCTTAAAACTGAAATCAGATGCTTACATCCAAATGTGTGAAAGACCTCTTCCATCACTGGTAAAAAGTGTTGAGACCATTCTAAGATTGCACGGCGATTGGAAGAAATACGCAAGTCACGACCAAAAGCCACCGGTCGAACCTTATTGTCCAATAAAACATCTCGCACTACGAAACTTGCGATACCTTCGATTTTATCTTCTTCTTTGAGTTGATAGGTCAAATACTGATCGGACTGAACCGCGTAGGGCGCAAAAAAATCCTGACCACGATCGGTCTTCATTTCAAGCAAACCGCGTGTTGGAAAAGTTTTATAGAATTCTGCTAGGGCAGCCGCGTCTTCGGGCTTAGCGATCTCTAACTTCATTAAGTTTTCTTCCAAAGGACATCGTGATGACCCGTTTTCAAATTCACCCAGCGAGCGGCAACGAAAAGATAATCACTCAAACGGTTCAGATACTGCAAAGCCGAAGCATAGCGCTCATCTTTCACCGCAATTTCGGCCGAACGTCGCTCACTGCGACGGCAACTTGTGCGCGCCACATGGAGGTGAGATGCGACGATATGACCTGCGGGCAAAATAAAATTGCGCAACTCTGGAAGTTCCACGGTCAAGGCGTCAATTTGTTTTTCTAAATGGCGGATCTGTTCTTCGGTGATAGGTGGGAGCATTTTAAAAACTTCATCTTTTTCCGTTGCCAGAAGGCTTCCAATATTGAAAAGCTCGTTCTGGATTTTTTCTAGAGTTTGATCCAACGAATGCACTTCGGGTGCCGAAGTCATGGCAGACCGAACGACGCCAATGAAGCTATTGAGCTCGTCTACGGTTCCGTAAGCTTCAACACGAGGATTGAATTTTTCGACGCAGGAGCCATCGACAAGCCTTGTCGTTCCTTTGTCACCAGTCCGTGTATAAATCTTTGCTTTCGGAGCGTCCGTCATAATAACCTCTATTAAAGTTTTGCCTATGCCTGCAAAGAGGTCAAGGTGGAAGCACAAGGAGTAAAGCATGGCTGAAAATGAAGTTCCTTTGATCGTGACGATTCCGCACTCAGGTGAAAAAGTGCCACCGCAAACGCCATGGCTGAATTCATTGCCGGAAGAAATCCTGATGTGCGATGTGGATCGTTACGTCGATTTTCTATATGAACCCGCTTTGCACAAGCTTCACATTCCTTTGGTGAAAACGGAGTGGCATCGTTATGCGGCGGATTTAAACCGCATTCCTGACGATGTGGATGCGTCGTCGGTGGTGGGCCATGCCAATGCTGCAGGAATGCACAATCGCGGCTTTCACTGGGTTATTACAACCTACAAACATGCTTTGATGAAAGAACCGATGAGTGTTGAAACTCATAATGAGCTTGTGAAACTTGTTTACGAACCGTTCCATGCCGGTGTTCGTCAGCTTTATCAAGATCTTCATGCCAAAGGATTCAAAAAGACCTTTCATATTGATGCGCACAGCATGCCTTCAGTGGGCACGAGTGAGCATCGTGACCCAGGAGAGCTTCGCGCCGACATCGTCGTCAGTGATAGCAAGGGAAAAAGCTGTGATCCGCGATTCAAAGACTTGGTCATTGCCGCTTATGTGACGGCTGGATTCAAAGTCGGCTACAACTGGCCGTATTTTGGTGGACGTGTCACAGAGCAGTATGGTGATCCTCGTCGCGATCAGCATACGCTGCAGGTGGAGATGAACCGCGCCCTTTACATGGATGAAAAAACCAAAAAGCTCAAACCCGAAGAAGCGAAGAAAGTTCAGGAGAAAGTTCTGTTTGCTTTGAGCTACATCCGCAACAATCTGATGCACATAATGTAGGGCGTCGAACGGAAAAAGGCGTAGTCACCAAAGCCGACTTAAATTATTGATAGCAGTGAAGAAATACTACTGGCTTTCAATAAGGATTTTCTCTTTGAAAAAAGCGGACTCATCACTGCTGTCGACAATAAAAAAGTACAACCGTCCGTTGGCTTCTTTGAAGCTGGCCGTTTTCATCATTCTTTCAATTGCTGTGATCACGGCGGTCGGAACTTTTGTTGAAGCCAAATACGATGCGTATGCGGCCCGCAAACTTGTGTACGACACCTGGTTTATGTACACGATCATGGGTCTTTTGGTGATCAACCTGATTGCGGTGATGTTAGATCGTTTTCCTTGGAGAAAACGTCACGCGGCCTTCGTGCTTGCGCACATCGGTATTATCATCCTTTTAGCTGGAGCCTATTTAACCATGGAGTTCGGTCTTGATGGATCGATGCGCGTGGGGATTGGTGAAACCAACAACTTCGTGCAAACTTCCGAGACGGATTTAGTCGTGTATACGTCTTTTGACGGAGACCGCTATTCAAAAACGTTAGAACAAGAAGTGGATTTTTTCAGAAATCCTCCTTCTGAAAAAAAGCCCTACGTGATTCCGGCTTACGAAGGTGAAATTCGTATCGTCGACTACAAAAAATATGTGATTCCTTCAAAAAAAGTTTTGCCAGGCGATGAGGGTAAAAACGGAGCGGGTTTGCGCTTCCAACTGCAAAATCCCAACGTGAATGTGATCGAGTGGTTGGTGCAGAAAAAACCAAACAATCTGACGACGCATAATTTTGGTCCCGCGCAAATTCACTTAGGTCCCGCGCCTGAAAAACCGCGTGGTGCCAACGAAATCTTTTTAACTCCTGAAAAAGACGGTCTTCGTTATGTGGTTTTCCAGAAAGACTCTGACAAGCCTTTGAAAAAAGGTTTTGTCAAAGAAGGGGACGTCTTTGATCCCGGCTTTAAGATGGCTTTGTCCTTCCGTGTTCTGCGCTATCTTCCAACGGCGAAAGAGGATTGGGATATTCAAACTCTGGAAAGACCCACGCCAATGACGACAGCGGCAATTAAAATCATCTTTGACGGTAAAGAGAACTGGGTTCTTTTGAACGATATGGTGAAGCTTTTCACCACGAACTCTGTCTATCTTTTGACATATGGAAACCGTCGCATCGATATCGGTTTTCCGCTTAAGTTGAACAAGTTTCAAGTGAGTCACTATCAGGGCACCATGCGTGCGATGGCGTACGAAAGTTTAGTACAGGTTCCAGACATCGGCGAGCATGTGATTTCAATGAACGAACCGTTAAAGTACAAAGGCCTTACGATTTATCAAGCCAGCTTCCAAGAGGACAACGGTCAACCGGTGGCCTCTGTGTTTTCTGTCAATCATGATCCTGGTCGTTTCTTAAAGTACCTAGGGTCTTTGATTTTGAGTTTGGGAACTATTTTACTTATGTGGTTTAAGCATCTGGATTTTAAAATTGCGCGCAAATCCCAAAAGAATGACGACGGGGTGAATTCATGAAGAAGATCTTATTAGTGGCCATGACTTTATTCATGGCGGTTTCGGTTTTCGCCAAAGATGGCGATGCCTTGAAGTATCTGCCAGTTCAAGATGGTGGACGTATTAAACCGTATGACAGCTTCTCTCGCGAGATGTTGGAAATCGTTTACGGAAAAACGAAGTATGAAGGTCGTGCGGCGACTGAAATCGTGATGACGTGGATGCTTTCTCCGCAAGCGTGGCAAGATAAGAAGATTTTCGAAGTTCGTAATCACCAAGTTTTGACTTCGATGAATCTTCCAAAAGATCAGCGTTACTTTTCTGGCGAAGAGCTTTTTGCCGGTGATCGTTTCAATCTTCTTCGCCAAGAGTTGCAAGCAAAACGCGATACAAAGGAAAAGCTAAATCCGTATTTCCAAGCCTTGCAACGTTTGGAAAACCAGTACTTCGTGTTTCAGGAAATTGCCGCCGGTCGCATGTTGAAAATCGTTCCGCCAAAAGAAGGGGACGCTTGGGTTTCAGTTGCTGACATGGATGCACCGATGCAGGAAAAGTTCATGGAGTTCACAAAGGCCTTTGTGAACCATATTGGAGCTGTAGCTGCGGCCTCGGATACAAGTGCTACCGGAAAAGAGTTGGATGCGAAAGTAGCTGCCTTTGAGGAAGCAGCGAAAGCCAATAATCCCGCGCTTTATGATCACGCTACAAAAATCAAAGCGGAAGTTCACTACAACAGTTTTCATCCGTTTCGCTGGGCTTACATCTTCTATTTCTTAGGCTTTATTGTTCTGCTTTTAGTTTGGACATTGAAAAAAGAATCTTTGATGAAAGCGGCCTGGGTCTTTATCGGTTTGGGTTTCATCTTAAATACTTATGGATTCGTACTTCGCATGTACATCATGGATCGTGCGCCGGTGACGAACATGTATGAAACCGTTGTGTGGGTCGCCTGGGGGACCGTTCTGTTTGCGGCGATATTGGAAATCATTTACAAGTTTCGTTTAATCCTTGTCGCGGGAACTTTGGTCGGGACTTTTGGATTGGTGATCGCGGATTTTGCGCCGGCAGTTCTTGATCCAACGCTTCAGCCGCTAGAGCCTGTTTTGCGCAGCAACTACTGGCTGACGATCCACGTGATGACTATCACTATCAGTTACGCCGCGTTTTTCTTAGCGTTTGGTTTAGCCGACATCGGTCTTATCTATTACTTGCGTGGCGAAGAAAAATTCCAAAAGGAAATTCGCGCGATTGTTTCAGGAATCTATCGTTCGATGCAAATCGGGGTGGCGTTCTTGGCGCCAGGAATTATCTTGGGTGGTATTTGGGCGGACTATTCTTGGGGCCGTTTCTGGGGCTGGGACCCTAAAGAGACGTGGGCTTTGATTGCTTTGCTAGGTTATCTAGCGGTCCTGCATGCTCGCTATGCGGGATTCATCAAAAATTTCGGTATGGTTGTTACGGCGGTGATCACGTTCTCGCTTGTTATCATGGCATGGTACGGAGTGAATTTTGTCCTTGGCGCAGGGCTTCATTCGTACGGCTTTGGTGCAGGCGGAGTCGAATATGTCTCGGCATTCGTAGCAGCACACATACTCCTCGTCATCTATGTAGGCATAGTACGTCGAGGAAAACAGACAACACAAACAACAAACTAAGTTGGTGACCGCTGAAACTTCGGTTGAGGCGGGTGCTTAAGGATTGAGCGGAAAAGTTCGAAGTCTCCCTCTTTTTCAATATGCTTGCAAAAAGAATATGGACAACTGGACTTTTCCACCATTAAATAAGAGCAAACTAAAATTAGGACAGCATTCGTTTGTCTTTGGCAACAAGAAGCGAAGGATGATTATGCATCGAGGTTTCAATATAGTCGCGTTGTTAAGCGCGCTCATGATTTCAACACTTCTCACGGGTTGTAAATTCCAGCCTGGGTTTGGTTACAATAAAGGATATGCTCCAGAACAGCCGATTCCTTTCGATCACTCTCTGCACGTGGGAACTCACAAAATTCAATGTCAGTACTGCCACAACCAAGTGGAAAGAACGAAGCATTCGAATATTCCGGCTCTTTCAACTTGTATGAATTGCCATCTTCAAGTTGCAACTGACAAACCAAGCATTCAAAAACTTCGTGAAGCTTATGATAGCGGCGGCTCTGTAGAGTGGGTTCGCGTTCACATGCTTCCTGACTTTGTTCACTTCAATCATAACGCGCACATTGCTAAAGGTGTGAACTGCCAAACATGTCACGGTCCTATCGAGACAATGAAAAAGGTAGAGCAGTTTTCAGACCTTTCAATGGGATGGTGTGTGAACTGCCACCGTCAGCCTGAAAACAAAGCGCCGATCAACTGTTCAACTTGTCACTACTAAGGTTTCGGAAGGTACCATGTCTGAAATGCATCATGACCATGATAATGAATTAGAAATGAAAAAAGCGCTTCGTCCTAAAATCGAGCGCGACAACAAGTATTGGCAAAGTCTTGAACAATGGAGCAATGATCCTGAGTTCAACAAAGCTGCTGAAACTGAGTTTATGTCTTCACCTCTTCGCGAAAAAGACGGGGAAGACGGTTGGGCCCGTCGTGAATTCTTGAAATTGATGGGTGCTTCTATTGCTATGGCGTCAGCGGGTTGTATCCGTCGTCCTGTGCAAAAAATCGTTCCTTACAACAAACAACCTGAAGAAGTAACTTTGGGTATTGCGAACTACTACTCATCGGCTTACTTCGACGGTAACGATGCTTTGGGTATGTTGGTAAAAACTCGTGAAGGCCGTCCTATCAAGATTGAGCCGAACGAAGGTCACCCTTTCAGCCAAAGTGGTTTGAGCATTCGTTCTCAAGCTTCTGTTTTGCACCTTTACGATCCAGAAAGATTGAAAGGTCCGCAACGCAATCTTTTCAATGAAAAGAAATCCAATAGCCAAGTTATCGACGTAAAATGGGAAGAGTTGGATAAGAAAGTTGTTGAGCAACTTCAAAAAGGTGGCGTGACTGTTTTGACGGCGCCTATCGCTTCTCCGGCAACTCGCGCGGTGATTGGTGATTTTGCTCAAGGTTTCAAAGCCAACCACGTAGTGTGGGATGCATTCTCAAACGAAGACGTGCGTGAAGGCCAAAAAGCTTCTTACGGCGATGACGTCGTTCCAGCTTTCCGTTTTGATAAAGCGAAGATGATCGTGTCTATTGACGCGGACTTCTTGGGCACTTGGATTTCTCCAACAGCATTCACGAACCAGTTCGTGAATGGCCGTAAAGATATCAAAAATATGAATCGTATGGTGTCTTTTGACTCCAACTATTCATTGACGGGTGCAAATGCGGATATTCGTTTCAGAATCAAACCTTCGCAACAACTTGATGTTGTGATGGGTCTTCTTCACGAAATCATCGTTAAAAAAGGTGCCACTGGTTACGCAGGCAATGCGTCTGTAAAATCAGCTTTAGCTCCATTTGCAGATACAGCGAAAAAATTGGGTTTTGATCCAGAAGCTTTCGCAAAAGTAGCTGCAGATCTATTGGCAAACCAAGGCGAGTCTTTGGTTGTTGCTGGTGGTATCCAAACTTGGACTGAAAAATCTCGTGAACTTCAAATTGCAGTGAACTTCTTGAACACTGTCTTGGGTAACGAAGGTAAGACCGTTGAAGCGCGCGGTGGAAATCCGGCATTAAAAGGTTCTTACGCTGATTTGTCCGCTCTTATTAAAGACATGAAAGATGGCAAAGTTAAGACTTTGATCATCCACGGTGTGAACCCTGGATTTGTATTGCCTGCGGAAATGGGCTTTGCAGATGCCGTGAAAAAAGTGGAAATGGTTATCTACACAGGTGACCGTATCGACGAAACAGGTGTTTTCGCGGATTACATCACTCCAGACAACCACGCGTTGGAATCTTGGAATGACATGGAATTGACAGCTGGAGTTTACTCTATCTGCCAACCAGCGATCCGTCCAATGTATGACACTCGCTCTTTCCAATTGTCATTGATGACTTGGGCGTACATCGCGAACCAAGGCCCATCACGTCTTCGTGATTATGAGACGTTCTATGACTACCTCAGAGTTTTCTGGAAATCAGACATCATGCCTAAAGTGGGCAAGGGTGACTTTGAAGATTTCTGGCAAGAAACTTTGCAAAAAGGTTACGCGGGTCAATTGAGCTCGGGTTCTTCGGCTCGTTCTTTCAAAACAGATGCTTTCACGGCTATTAAGCCAGCGAATGCACAATCTGGTTTTGAATTAGTTCTTTATTCAACTCCACAAATGGGTGACGGCTCCTTGAACAACGTTTCTTGGTTGCACGAACTTCCAGATCCTGTAACTAAAATTGTTTGGGATAACTACGTGATGGTTTCTTTGGCTGCGGCTGAGAAACACGGTTTGAAACAAGCTTCTGTCGTTGAATTGACAGTGGGTGGAAAGAAACTGGAACTTCCAGTTCACATCCAGCCAGGTTTGCATGACGAAGTTCTTGCAGTAGCCGTTGGTTTCGGACGTACACGCGTAGGTAAAGTTGGTAACGGTATCGGTAAGAATGCATTTGAGTTGGCGACAGCAAAAGCCGGCCAAATGATCTTTGCTGGTCAAACAGCGACTTTCACAAAAACAAATAAAAAATATGAACTTGCTTGTACGCAAGGTCACCACTCTATGGAAGGCCGTAACATCGTTGCGGAAGCAACGAACAAAGACTATGCGAAGAGCAAGTCAGCGGGCATCCACAGACATCACACTTGGTCTATCTGGTCAGGTCACGAATACAGCGGCCACAAATGGGGTATGGCTGTAGATCTTCACACTTGCACGGGCTGTTCTTCTTGCGTGATTGCATGTCAATCCGAGAACAACGTTCCTGTAGTAGGTAAAAAGTACGTTCTTGAAGGTCGTGAAATGCACTGGATCCGTATTGACCGTTATTACACGGGCAATCCTGCGGAAGCTGAAGCGGTTTTCCAACCAGTTATGTGTCAACACTGTGACAATGCTCCGTGCGAAACGGTGTGTCCGGTTCTTGCGACTGTTCACTCTGATGAAGGTCTCAATGACATGGTTTACAACCGCTGCGTAGGAACTCGTTACTGCGCGAATAACTGTCCTTATAAAGTTCGTCGTTTCAACTGGTTCAACTATGCGAAACACATCGAAAAGCCACTTCACATGGCTTTGAACCCTTCAGTGGGCGTTCGTACTCGCGGGGTTATGGAAAAATGTACGTTCTGCGTGCAAAGAATCCAAGACGCGAAGACAGTGGCTCGCAATGAAAAACGTCAGTTGAAAGACGGAGATGTTAAAGTAGCCTGCCAAACTGCATGTCCTGCAGGTGGTATCGTATTCGGTGACTTGAATGATCCGAATTCACAAGTGGCGAAGATCTTTAAATCAGAAGAACGTGCTTACGCTCTTCTTGAAGAATGGCATGCAGCACCTGCTGTGCGCTACCTTTCTAAGATCCGTAACAATGATAAAGAATCAACTGGTGGCCACAAAGGTCACGGTACTGCAAAACAAGGTGAGCACTCATGATGAAGCGTAGCCCATTAGTCCTTGGCAATAAGACTTTAAAAGACGTTACAGACGACATCTGTGCACCGGTGGAAAGATTCCCATCCAAAGGTTGGGTGGGAATGTTCCTGGGCGCGAAGACGTTGTTACTATTCTACATCGCGATCTTGGCGAGCGTTGTGGGTGTTGGTATCGGTTTGCTGGGTGTAAACAGCCCGGTATTCTGGGGTACGATGATCGTTACGTTCGTATTCTGGATCGGTATCGGTCACGCCGGCACTCTGATTTCTGCGGTTCTTTTCTTGTTCCGTCAAAAATGGAGAACATCGGTTGCGCGTACTGCGGAAGCGATGACGGTCTTCGCCGTTATGACAGCGGGTCTTTTCCCGTTGCTTCACACAGGTCGTCCTTGGCTTGATTACTGGTTGTTCCCATATCCGAACCAACGTGGTCCATTGTGGGTGAATTTCCGTTCGCCACTTCTTTGGGACGTTTTCGCCGTATCTACATACGCGACGGTGTCGATGGTGTTCTGGTACATCGGTTTGGTTCCTGACTTTGCAACTATCAAAGACCGTGCGAAGAACAAACTTCGTCGTACCGTTTACGGCGCGCTTTCTTTGGGATGGCGTGGAACTGCGAAGAACTGGTCACACTATGAAATGGTGTACTTGATCCTTGCAGGTCTTTCGACTCCGCTAGTTCTTTCCGTACATACGATCGTATCCTTCGACTTCGCGGTTTCTAACTTGCCAGGTTGGCATACAACGATCTTCCCTCCATACTTCGTTGCCGGAGCGATCTTCTCTGGTTTCGCGATGGTTGTGACGTTGATGACTTTGGTGCGTATCGGATTCCCTGAATTCAAAAACTACGTCACTCTAGATCATATGGAAGTCATGAATAAAATCATCATGACGACAGGTATGCTAGTTGGTTACGCGTACGCTTCTGAGTTCTTCATCGCGTGGTACTCTGGCAACCAATACGAGCGTTTCGTATTCGTCAACCGTGCTTTCGGTCCTTACGGTTGGTCTTACTGGGTGATGGTATCTTGTAACGTGTTGATCCCTCAGTTGTTCTGGTTCAAGTCAATGCGTCGTTCAATCCCGGTGATGTTCGTTGTTTCTATCTTCGTAAACATCGGTATGTGGTTTGAGCGTTTCGTAATCACGGTAACTTCTTTGCACCGCGATTTCTTGCCTTCAAGCTGGGGCATGTACGCATGGTCTTGGTTCGATACGGGTGTCCTTGTTGGATCGTTCGGTATGTTCCTGACCTTGTTCTTGTTGTATCTACGTTTGTTCCCTGCGGTTTCTATCGCGGAAGTGAAGCCTGTACTCCATGTTGGTTACGATGAAAAAGGAGGGCACCACTAATGGCTAATAATTATACAAAAGGTATCGCTGGTATCTGGGAAGAAGAACATTTGATCTTGAAGGCCGCTCGCAAAACTCGCGAAGCGGGCTTCACAAAGTTCGAAGCCATCTCTGCTTATCCTGTTCATGGTATGGAAGAAGCTTGTGGAATTAAGAGATCTTGGATTCCTTATGTGACTTTCACCGCAGGTTGCGTGGGTCTTTTGGCAGGTCTTGCATTGACGTATTGGACGTCAGCAGTGGACTGGGCAGTGAACGTGGGCGGTAAACCGTTCTTCTCATTGCCAGCCTTCATTCCTATCATGTTCGAATTAACAATCTTGTTTGCAGCTCTTTGTTCAGTGGGCGCTTTGTTCTATGCGTGCAAAATCCCACGCATCGATCCACCAAGCATTGACCCTGATTTGAGCTCTCATAAATTCGCGATTTTCATCCCGCACAATGACATTGGCTACGATGAAACGAAGATCGAGAGAATGTTCAAAGAACTGGGCGCAACTGAAGTTAAGAAGACGGAGTACTAATAATGAGAAGCCTCGTGAATTTATCAATGGGTGTAGCAGCAGCAGGCTTGGCAGCATTAGCCCTGTCTAGCTGTGGTCCTCGTGGCAACAAAGCCAACGTAGAACTGATCCAAGATATGATGGAATCTCCGGCAATCAAAGCTCAGGAGTACGACGAAACATCTCCTCATCACAGCGGTATGCGTGTTCCTCCTGAAGGAACTGCTCCGGTAGGTTTTGAACCGTACCGTTACGCGACCGATGTTGAAGGTGCATCTAAGAATTTGAAGAACCCACTTGCGGGCCAAATGGATGAGACGACTTTGCTTGTAGGACAAAAATACTACGAGACGAACTGTGCGATCTGCCACGGCTTTAAAGGTGAAGGCGGCGTTGCTGCGAAATCTTCAGTTTCTGAAAAAATGGCTTTGAAACCACCAGCGGTTGTCAGTGATAAAGTGAAAGCATGGCCAGATGGACATCTTTACCACGTCATCACGATGGGCCAAGGTGTGATGGGTCCTTACGCGGCTCACATCCCGCAAAAATACCGTTGGCAAGTTGTTAACTACATTCGCTTCCTAGAGAAGCAATCTAAGTAGGGTTGAAGATGGGCGAACATAATCACGTAAACCTTCATGTGTCTAAATTCGAAGCTCCCGCGAAATTGAAAACGTTGAGCTTCGCGCTGATCGCGATCGGTCTTTTGACTTTCGTTGTTGGCTTGATGAAAAACCAAGAAAGACTTTGGACTTCGTACCTAGTGGCTTTCTTCTTCTTCGCATCTATGGCGGTGAGCGGACTTTTCTGGGTGGCTATCAATAACGTAGCTAAAGCTGGCTGGTCTGTCACTATCCGTCGTTTTGCTGAAGCAACAACTTCCTTCATTCCAGCGATCTTGATCGGTGGCTTGGTGTTGTTGGTGGGTTTCAAAACTCTTTATCCTTGGGCGAACCAAGAAGTGCTTGATGCAAGCCCGGTAGTAGCTGCAAAAACGGCTTACCTAAACACCGGCTTCTTCGTAGTACGTCTTTTCATCTTCGCTTTGGGTTGCATGCTTTTCCGCTACATCATCGTTGGAAATTCATTGAAGCAAGACCAAACAGGTGACGAAAATCTGACGAATAAGAACGTTTCTCCAGCAGTGGCGTTCATTGTTTTCTTCGCTTTGGCGTTCTCTTTCTTCAGCGTGGATCTATTGATGTCGTTGTTGCCAACTTGGTACTCAACGATCTTCGGTATCTACACGTTCTCTGGTATGTTCCAAGCGGGAATGGCTTTCTTGGCGATCGTGATTGTTCTTATGAGACGTCATGGTTTTGTTAAAGGCTATGTCACAGATGAGCACCAGCACGACGTTGTGAAGTATCTTAAAGGCTTCTCAATCTTCTGGGCCTACATTGCGTTCTCTCAATTCATGTTGATTTGGTACGCAAACTTGCCGGAAGAAACTGAGTACTACATCATGCGCTCTCAAGGCGGATGGATGGGTGTTTCCTTGGCTCTTTTGATCTTCCGTTTCGTAGTTCCATTCTTGGCATTGCTTCCTCGCGGAGCTAAACGCAATGGCAACCACGTGATCCTGGTATCAACAATTGTTCTTATCATGCAATACGTAGACATCTACTGGATGGTGTATCCGAACTTCTTCGATGGTCATGTGACTTTCGGTTTCTGGGAGATCGGTATCTTTGCTGGATTCGCAGGCTTGTTTATTCTGACTGTTATGTCTTTCTGGAGTAAGCATAGTTTGGTTCCTTTGAAGGATCCTAGAATTCATGAGGCGATCAACCACCACGTCGCGTACTAAGCGACTCGGGACGGGCTTGGGCAGAGGCTTTCTGCTTTGAAGCCCTTCGGACACATCCTCGCGCGAAGGGAGCTCTTTGTGGCTCCCTTTTCTTTTTTCTTTTGTTTTCTGATTGCTAGTTTGGATTTTCGGGCGCTGCGGAACTTGGGCTTCAAAGCAGAAAGCCTCTGCCCAAGCCTGTTCCCGGGGCTTTTGCGTTGTTTTTTCTTCGAGGGGTTTTAGTGGGCTTTTCGGAGGGTAGAGGCTTCGTGCAGATGCGCTTTCGCGCGTATGTGGGGTCGGCGGGTAAAGGTACCTGCTTCCTTTTGTTTTGAAAGGGTGCTGGTAATCTTTTTTTACTTCCACCGTGGAAGTAAACTTTCTAAAAAAGTTGCTTCCCTTTGTGCTCGTTCGAAGGGTGTCACAGTCTCTTTCTAGAGATGAAACCGGCTTTTTTTGCGTGCTAACGGTACTCAGTTCTTTTCAATTAAAAGATAAGTGCTTTCCTATTGTTTGAAGATGGTAGATTGATTTTTTTACTTCCATCATGGAAGTAACTTTCTGCGTTTCTTTCTGGATTTCCCATTTGTATTTGCCAATGTCTAATGGCGGAACGGCTTGAGTGTATGGCGCTTAAAAGCACTTCTATCCTTGACGCATGTGCTTACTGCCACGATGGCAGTAAGTTTCTTCTCTGGAGAGACCCGCTTCGTATCGTCAGCGGTTGGAGCGAGTACGGTACTCAAAGGTACCTGCTTCCCTTAGTAATGAAAATGTACCAGGTTCCTTTTTCTTTAGAAGGTGCTTGTTTTCTTTGAAGATAACTCTGCTATCGCTCTGACTTGGACGATGGAAGTAAGCTATCGCTTCTTGTCTCGAAAGGGCGTGTTTTTGATTCGTATTTAATAGGCACTTACCTGAACAAATGGCGCTCGACTCTTCAATTTAGCATCAAGAAGGTCTTCTCAATCCGTCTTAACGCATTTGCTTACCGCCACGGTGGCGGTAACTGTCTCTCTTTAAAAAACTGTTCGTATCGTCATAGTTGGACCGAGTCGATATTCGTTCCTCACTTGAATCGTGGTGGTTACTAACTTCTCCTCATCGGAGATGAATGCGCTTTCGGATATACAAAAGTACCGACTCTTCTCATTGGGAAAGTGCCGAGTTCAATAGCTATTACGTCCCCTTTGTAAGTTAACTTTCCCCTCGTTCGCTCAGAGACGGCTGTCGCTTTTTCGTAGGTGTCTAACTTGTTTTCGGTTGAGGGTTTGGGGGCGAAGTCCCAGATAGCTTCTATTGATTGTGAGGTTTATTTTTTCGGGTTTCGTTGTGGCCTCTTTATTGCTCCTTGGGGTTCCGGATTATTTTTTTAGGTCGTTAACCAATTCTTTACTAGGGAGCGTTTATGATTACTGGTTTTAGAAAAGCCGTTGTTTTGGTGCTAGGTTGTTGTCTTTTCCTTGGAGTGTCTGCTCAAGCGCAGAACCGTGGGGATCGTGAGTCCGAGCGTGTTCGTATTCTTGAGTCGAAGGTTCAGCAGCTTGAAAGCCTGATTTATAATTTGAATCAGCGTGTTTCTAATCTTGAGTATCGTGGGACACCGACTTTGCCTCCTCCGCCGGTGCCGGTTTCTGAAGTGGCTTGTATGATTACGGATAGTGGTTATGGCAAGGTTTTCTTGGGTAAGGGACGCACGAAGCTTGAGGCGGAAGCTAAAGCTAAGGAAGTGTGCGGAGCTAACGTGCATGCTACTTACTGCAACAATACTTTGAAGTGCAGTGATCCGGTACAAGATCGCGTTATCCAAGGCGCTATCTGTGTTGTTACCGATTCTGGTTACGGTAAGACGTTCAAAGGTGAAGCTAAGAGCGTTCTTGAAGCTGAGTACAATGCTCGTAAGGCTTGTAACAACGCGGTTCATGCTACTTACTGCAACACGAATGCTCGTTGCGATACTTTCTAATTTTCGTCGAAATTCTCTTCTTCAAAAGCCTCACCGAATCGAACGGTGGGGCTTTTTTATTTCCCACATGAACTGGTAAACGCCGGTGTATTTTTGACTCTTTCGTACTTGGCTTTGTTATTGCTTTAAGGGATTTTGTCTTACTTCTTGGTGAAGTTTGGTAACCACTGTTCTTGGGGGATCGCGATGTCTGTACTTAGAAAATCACTGGTTTTGGTTTTAGGTTGTTGTCTTTTGCTGGGTGTTTCTGCTCACGCGCAAAGTCGCGAGGCCGAGCGCATTCGTATTCTTGAGACGAAGGTGAGTCAGCTCGAAGGACTTATCTATAATTTGAACCAACGTGTTTCTAATTTGGAATATCAGACGCCTCCGATGCCGCCGCCGCCACCTCCGATTGTAGAAGTGGCTTGTATGACGACGGACACTGGTTACAACAAAGTATTTCTGGGGAAGGGGCGCACGAAGCTTGAGGCCGAAGCGAAAGCTAAAGAGTCTTGTGGCAATTCAGTGAATGCCGTTTACTGCAATGGCTCTGTGAAGTGCAGCGACCCGGCTCAAGATCGTCTGACTCAAGGGGCTCTTTGTGTTCTTACAGATACTGGGTATAACAAAATCTTCCGTGGAGAAGGGCGTTCTCCAGTGGAAGCAGAATACAATGCACGTAAAACCTGTGGAAACTCTGTGAACCCCGTGTACTGCATGGCCTCTGTTCGCTGCGAAACATTTTAATAATTACGCTTTATTCATTCTTCCAAAAGCCTCTTCCACAGAGGCTTTTGTCGTTTTCCGACTAGACTGCTGTATTTTTCCCTAAGAAATCTCTGACTCTTGAAACCGCCCGTCGTCATCAACGACCATGAAAGAGCAGGGGGGATCATGCGTATAGCGTTGTCTGTTTTCTTTATTTTATCAGTCTTACTGACTATTGAAAGTGTGGCCGCGACATCTCAGAAAACTCAACAGCTTGTCGATCAATATCATTCTGAAAAGGCTCTTTGGGCAGTGATGTTAAACGCGCCACGACCGCGTCCACTTCCTGATGAGCCTTCTCAACCTGCTCCGCCGACAAAGCCCAATCCTCCGCCAAATCGGCCACCGAATTGTCCTCCTCCCGGGGGCTTTCCTAGTGACTGTATTGAGGCCGTTTGCAATCAGATGAGTCGCTTTGAGTGTGATGACCGTCAAGATATGCTCGAGGTCGCGCGGGCCTGCCATAACGTAAACGGAGATTGCATTCGCACGGTCTGCGGAAAGGTCAGTCGTTTTGCTTGTGATGAGAAGTTAGAGCTCTTTGAAGTCACATCAATGTGCCGAGGACTTTATGATTCATCTTGTATTGAGTATGTCTGCTCACGTGTTTCACGCTTTGATTGCGACGAGCTTTCAGAGATTCGCGAAATAGCGCAACAATGTCGTTAAGGGAAAGTACGAAAAGCCGAAGGCCTTTCGTACTTTGATCCAGCTATTCAGAAACTTTGTCTTTCGTGTTCTTTACGCCATCACCGACAGCGTCAGCGCCTTCCTCAACACGATTGCCTGCTTTTTTAGCAGCGCACTTCACATCGCCTTCCATGCACACCGCTTCTTCAACGCGGTTGCCGGCTTTCTTCGCGGAAGACTTCACTTTGCGGCCCGCTTTTTTTGTGGTGTCTTTCGTCGACTCCGCAGCGTTGTCCATTTTCTGGCCCACAGTTTCTTCCGCATGAACCACAGAGCCTGTCATAAAGACTGCGACCAAAACGGCAAAAATAGTTTTCATGTTTTCTCCTTTGGTTGTTTACATGTTTTATCGTGTGGGGACTTTTTGTTTTGGTAAATCAGTAATTTAACAATGTTGTTTAAAGCTTTCTTTTCACCTGTCCACAGCGTAGACGGTGAAAGACGGATCATTTTGATCTGAGCTTGGGCTTCAAGATTGCAATGCATTCATCCATGCAGAAAAAGCCCGTGAAAGACCTGATCTATCTCAGTTCGAGTCAAAGTACTGTTCCCGGATTGGCGTCAATTCCGGCTTATCTGCAAGGGATTCAAGGCGTGCGCTGGCACTTGGCTCCGCCGCCTGAACTCTTAAAGGATTTCTTAAAGTCGCAACTTGGGGAGCTATTCGTGATTGTTCACTCAAAGTCATTATCCACCAAAGTCGCCGAAGCCTTCTTAGCTTGGACGAAAACAAAAGTTAAAGTGAGCTTTATCTTTATCGCGCAAACTATTGAAAAGGCGGCATTTCAGTTGTCGCACACCTTTCCCCAAGCTCTCTTTCTTTACGAATCAGAGGGCCTGCGTATTAGTGAGATTGTGACTCGTCGCCTCCAGGGAAAGCCCGTGAAAAGCCGTAAGCAAGAGCGCATGCGCGTGCAGTCCGAAGTGATGCTTAAGAAGTCAGTGACGGCCGAAGCCTCGCCAACGGGGGCGTCTGTGCAGTTCCTGAAAGAGGGTCACATGCAGGACTTCTCCCAAGGGGGAGCCCAAATCACCGTGGAAGAGGGCGAGATCAGCGTGAAGGACTTTATCAGCCTGATGTACAAGAACCGCCACGGCCGTTGGGTCTCTGTGGAGTCCCAAGTTCGCTGGGTTGTGTCGACCGCACCGGGGGAGCAAATTATAGGTGTGCAATTTCTCGCTGTGAGTGCTTGACCCTTCGTGGCTAGGGGATTACTAATGATGTGATGCAAATGCATATTTCTTCATCACATTCTCTAACAATCTCAGGTCGTTTCGCGACGACCACTCTATCGTAATGTCACAAACTACTATTATTCTGCCGGATAACTCGACGAAGGTTTTTGACCACGAACCGACAGCGCTGGAAGTGGCGCAGTCCATCGGTCCTCGTTTGGCTAAAGAAACCCTTGGTGTACAACTCAATGGTTCTAAAGAGATCTCGGATCTTAGAACCCCACTTAAAGATCAAACTAAAATCGCCCTGATCACCACGAAAAGCCCAGAAGCGGTGGAAGTGATTCGTCACTCTTGCGCGCATATCATGGCTCAAGCGGTTCAAGATATTTGGCCGGAAGTGAAAGTAACCATCGGTCCGGTGATCGAGAATGGTTTCTATTACGACTTCGATTCTCCGTTTGCCTTCACCGAAGAGCATTTCGAGAAAATCGAAAAGAAGATGACCGAGATCGTGAATAAAGATCTTCCTATCACTCGTGAAAACTGGCCGATTGCTAAAGCTATTGAAACTTTCAAAGGCATGGGCGAGCGCTTCAAAGTCGAGTTGATCGAAGACCTGGCGAAAAAAGGCGAAACTGTTGTCGGTATCTACCACAATGGCGATGCTTGGTTTGACCTGTGCCGTGGTCCGCACATTCAAAGCACTGGACAAATCAAAGCCTTCAAACTTCTTTCCGTAGCGGGAGCTTACTGGAGAGGCGATGAAAAGAATGCCATGCTTCAGCGTGTGTACGCGACAGCGTTTGGCGATAAAAAAGAGCTGGATCAATATCTTCACAATATCGAAGAAGCGAAAAAACGCGATCACCGTAAATTGGGTAAAGAGCTAGGTCTTTTCCATTTCCACGAGTGGGCTCCAGGTTCTCCGTTCTTCACAGGCAAGGGTGCGGTTGTTTACACAGAACTGCAAACTTACTTGCGCGAACTTTATTTCGAAACGGGTTACCAAGAAGTTATCACTCCGCAAATTTTTGACGTGAACCTGTTCCATACATCAGGTCACTATCAAAACTATAAAGAGAACATGTTCTTCACGAAAGTGGATGAGCGCGATTTTGCTTCAAAACCAATGAACTGTCCTTCGCACTGTTTGCTTTTCAACTCTGAAAAGTACTCTTATCGTGATCTGCCAATCAAAATGGCGGACTTTGGACGTTTGCACCGCTTTGAAAAATCGGGCGCTATGCACGGTTTGACTCGTGTTCGTACGTTCTGTCAGGACGACGCACACATCTTCTGCCGCATGGATCAGTTGCAAGACGAGATCGCGAAGTTCATGCACTTGCTAAATCGTGTTTACGATAAGCTGGGAATGAACAACTACAAGATCTATCTTTCCACTCGTCCCGACAATCGCATGGGCAGTGAAGAGTACTGGGATATGGCCGAGGGTGCTTTGGCGGAAGCCCTTAAAACTTTGAATTTGCCATTCACGATCAATCCCGGCGACGGCGCCTTCTACGGTCCGAAACTGGATATCATGTTCGTCGATGCTTTGAACCGCCCTTGGCAGTTGGGGACACTTCAAGTGGACCCGAATCTTCCCGAGGCTTTCAATTTGAAATACACGGGCGAAGACAACAAAGAACACCGTCCGATCATGCTTCACCGGGCGATTTTGGGTTCTTTAGAGCGCTTTATCGGCGTTTATATCGAGCACACGGCCGGACATTTGCCTCCATGGTTGTGCCCGACTCAAGTGGCGATTTTAAACGTTACAGACCGTGTGAATACGTTCTGTGAAGATTTAATGAAACTTCTTAAAGAGCATAAAGTTCGTGTTGAATTTGACCGCCGTAATGAGAAGCTTAATTACAAGATCCGCGAAGCTCAGATGCAGAAAGTTCCATACATGGTTATTGTCGGGGATAAAGAAGCCGAGACTAAGACCGTGTCTTTGCGTTTAAGAGATGGCTCTGAACACAAAGGTTTGACTGTGGATCAGTTAATGAAAACAATTTTAGACGATATTAGTACAAGAAAGTTGCAATCTTCACTTGCGAAGGCTGCGACTGTAACTGAAAGTCAGCCATAGGCTGGGAGGTTCCCATTAGCAAGTTCGAAGGTAATTTTAGAGGTGGCGGTGGTCGTTTTGATCGCAACAAGAAAGACTCTAAAGACTCTTTAAGAGTAAACCGTGAGATTCGCGCTCAACAAATTCGTGTTATCGACGACGAAGGTAACATGTTGGGTGTGATGACTGTTCCTGAGGCGTTACGTATTGCGGAAGATAGAGGCCTCGATCTTCTAGAGATTGCTCCAACGGCATCTCCTCCTACTTGTAAAATCATGGATTACGGCAAGTGGAAGTACGAAAATAAAAAGAAGGCCACGGCCGCTCGTAAAAAACAAACTGTCGTGACAATCAAAGAGATCCAAATGCGTCCACGCACGGATCAACATGACTTTGAAACTAAGATGAACCACGCTCGTCGTTTCCTTTTGGACGGCGACAAAGTGAAAGTTTCATTGCGTTTCATGGGTCGTGAGATGGCCCATCAAGAGTTGGGTATGGAAGTGATGCAGAAATGTATCGCCTTCGTAAACGATCTTGCGATGGTAGAGTCTCAACCGAAAATGGAAGGTAAGAACATGTTCTTAATGTTGGGCCCAGACCCACTTAAGATCAAAGAATACCAAAAACTTCACCCTAATAAGTCGAAGCAAGACACCAAAGAACTTGCCGACCTAGAAGAAGTCGAAGAAGAAGACGAAGACTAAAAAAAGGAGCCCACAAGGCTCCTTTTTTTTGAGGTGCCTGCTTCTTTTCTGTAATCCACCGCATAATTTCGATTTTTTCCAAAAAAATGCCAGGAGATATTTTCCAACCGCCGCGCAATCAACGCCATTTGGTTGAAAATATCCCTGGCATCTTTCGTTTTTACCTCTGCCGGATTTTCAGCAGCGGGTGAATTGGCGGCAGTTGAGGCTGTCGAATCCTCGTCAGGGCTAGGTTCAGCTGCTGTTTTATTCGATTTGGCCCTTATTTCCGACGGCACAGCCGGTGCAATCTTCTTTTGGTGTGAGTTCGACAAAACAACAAAAGGGGACATTATGAAAATCAAATCTAAAATTTTAACTCTGGCACTTCTTGGAATCCTTGGCGCAGTGACTTTCGCAGCGAAGCCGGCAAAAGCCGACATTCTGCCTTTGCCGACCGCGAACCTTTCTAACAGATCTGTTTGGATCACTGTTTACAGTCTGGTGACGCACCAGCAGCTCGACTGGGGTTGTCTACCAGCGCGAAGTCAGCGTACTTGGTGGAGTGGAAACTACGTGGTCCTTGTCCCTTACTACGTTCGTGGTGAAGTGAAAGAAAACGCGGATTGCAGTGGCAGAACAATTGGTGACAACGGCACGCAAATTCAACTTCCAAGCTACGCGTGGATTGATCAGAGCTTCAATTGGCATACAACGCCGACTCCTCCGATGTCTCACGAGGCCGATCCTCAATACATGGACGCAGAATAGTCAAGAAAAGCCCAAAAGTGCCAGGGATTTTTGGTTGAATTTCGGCAAAAATCTTCTAGCACCTTATGGGGTTCCGTCTTATTTATGAGGGATGGAAAAATGGATTCTTTATCACAACCCGAAGTGCAGTAAAAGTCGCGAGGCTTTAACTCTTTTGCAATCTCAATCGGCGGCTTTTGAAGTCGTTGAGTATCTTAAAAATCCTCCTAGCGAAAAAGATCTGCGTGCGATCGTCGCAAAACTTCAAGGTCCTCTTTCGGCGCTTGTTCGTACGAAAGAAGAAGAGTTTCAATCGGCTCCTTTTGATGTTCAGTCTGAAGAAGTCGTGATTCAAAAGATCCTCCAGCAGCCAAAATTGCTGGAGCGTCCTTTGTTATTAACTCCCAATGCGGCTGTCATCGGTCGTCCGCTTGAAAATATCGAAGCCGAAATTAAAAGAGCGGGCAAATAATGAAAGCAGTCGTGCAAAGAGTTTTGAATGCATCAGTCACGGTGGATGGAAAGTTGATTTCTTCCATCGACAAAGGCTTTCTTACATTGTTAGGTGTGGCAAAAGGCGATACCGAAGAGCAACTGCAAAAGCTCATCAACAAAATCATCGCACTACGTGTGTTCCCAGATGAAAACGGCAAAATGAATTTGTCATTAAAAGACGTCGGTGGCCAGCATCTGATCGTTTCGCAATTCACCTTGTTAGGTGATGCCTCAAAAGGGAATCGTCCCAGCTTTATCAATGCGGAGGCGCCTGAAATAGCAAACGCCCTGTATGAAAAAGCTCTCGAGCTCAGTCGAGCGCAAGGAGTACCCACTCACGGCGGCGTCTTTGGTGGCGATATGAAAGTTAGTTTGGTCAATGATGGTCCGGTGACTTTGCTTCTTGAAGTTTAAGAAGGCAAAACTAAGACGACGTGATGGAAAGTCCCCATAATGAAAAAAGCCGCTTGATAGCGGCTTTTTTATTTCGATCTATGCAAAGAAACTAATTTTTTAAAGTCAAAGGAACAAGGTCAACCGAGAATCTAGCACCTTCGACGTATTGATAGTCGATGTCGCCAGAAAGAACGATCGAGTTGTCTTCGGGATTGTACAACCAGCCACCCTTTGCCTTTTGCGGAATGACTTGTTTGCCGTAACGAACACGCACCATCAACTGACCATTCTTATCTGCGCGAGGACGTTGGCTTAAGAAGATCTCTTTCGATAAAGTCTTCACCGTGATGTCGGAACCGATTTGAGCTAACTCGTCACCAAACTTAGGGCTCACGATACTCATAATGTGTTTTGCGCGGATTTGTTCCGGAGTTCCTTCGTTTGGATTTGCCGCCACGATCAATTGCTCTAAACGTGCAGGACCAAAACCCGTACATTTGCCGTTGTTCTTCGGCGTTTTCTGATTCATATCAAAGCACTCTGGGTGGTACTTCGGATGAATACGCAAATCCCAGTCTTTGTACGTGTCAGGATCTTGAGGGCGCACAAGAACACCATAGACTGCGACTTTTTCAGTGCGACCACCTTTAAAGTCGATCAGTTTTTGCGCCATCTCTTCCGGGTTTAAATTTTTTGAAGAGTCATCAGCGTCCGTCAAAAGAATCACTACAAGTTGCGCATCTTTACGAAAGAAACCTTCGTTAGAAGCACCACGACCTGTTTTTTCTAAAGCGGCCGCCAAAGGAGAGAACAGCTCTTCAAACTCAGGTCCGCCTTGAGCATAAGGAGTCACACCGATATTCAAAGTAGAAGCGATCAACTTGCTGTTGTTGTCAGACTTCGCTACGAAACGACGGCTTTGCGATGTCTGACCTTGAGGATTCTTGATGTGACGAAGATCACCAATTTGGTAGATGTCTTTCTTAGTCTGCGCATAACGATCTGAACTATCCCATACAGAGATTACGCCGATGTGGTAGTCGATCATTTTATTTTTCAAAATACCCGCAGTAAAACGATCAATATTGCGCAACAGATTGTCTTGCGCGGTTTTCATACTGTCGGAGTTGTCCGTCACAAAAAGAATGTCCACTTCAGGATTGAAGTCAAATTGGCTTTGACCGCCATCTTCAGTGATCCACTCAAAAGTTTGAGCAGGGATTTGCTCGTACTGAGGGATTTGAACTTGCTCTTCAACCAAAGGTCTTTCAACTTTTAAAGTCGCAGACTCTGGACTGCAGGCAGAGACCAACATAAATGCTGTAAAGTAAATTGCTACGATAACGAGGTTTCTCACATTTTCCTCCTGATCCCTTTGGCGCAAGTTTTTGCCGCCACTTCGAACTTATCTAGTTCGTCGATCCAAGGTCTGCCGTCATCCATAAAAACCAGCTTGTCGTCGCCAACTTTTTCAAAGTTGTTTTTCTTATACATGCTGTCAGCCAGTTCCATATCCGTGTGAACACGTTGGATGGCCTCGACCTCAACCAGGTTGAGTTTTTGAATGACATTGAAGTTTTCGTTCGTTTCTTCTTGAGCCAATTCTTGAACACGTTTTTTCAGTGCAAGGAAACTTTGAGTATTGGCTTTTTCCAATTGATCCTTAGCACGAACAGAATCTGCCAAAGCAATGGCTCTTTCCGAAGCTTTAAAACGCAAAGCCTGCTTCTGGAATTCCACGTCTTTATAAATTAATAAAGGCAGGCGTTGGACCGCATCGCCCATATCGTCCAAAGTGAGTGGAAACTTATCAGCTTTTTTCAAAACTTGTGTCAAAGCTTCATTCCAACCAGTTTTAGCCAACTGCTGAACTTCCATGATACGGTTCTTCTGTTTCTCTTTGAAAATCTGGTGAGTTTCAAAAACGCCTTTGTAATCGCAGATCTTCAATTGAGTTAAAGACTGAAGTAAGAAGGCCTCTGAATTGGAAATCTCAGCGAACTGGGGAGCCAACAAAGTCTTAGTTTGCGCCAAAGTCTTTTCATAATCTTCCTGACGGAAGTATGCCCAACCTTTTTCCTCCACCGCTGACAACCAGTAAGTATTTCCGCGAGGAATTTCATTGTAAGTGCGAATGGCTTGTTCAAATTGGCCTTTTGTGAAAAGCTTACGGCCTTCACTCAGCGATTTTTTGTTTTCGCAATCACTGCAAGTGCCTAAAGCTTTTTTCTCGAGGTCCGAGGTGCTAAACGCGATATTCTTTTTAGCAGCTTTGTCGGACCAGGACTGAGCCCAGTCTTTAACCGACACGCGATCCTGAGCAAGAGCTTGCGTCGACAAGCCCAGGCTTAGAAAAGCCATTGTGCTAAGAGCGACGAAAGACTTCATCATAAGATCCATCCAAGGCCAAGAGAACCAGTCACAACATCCAACTTGCGAGCTCCAGTTGCAATTTGATCTTCATAAGTTTGGTAACGAATTTCCGCACGAGCAGAAACGTGTTTTGTGATCCAAGCACCTAAACCCAAACCACCAGTCATAACCGATGTCGAACCGCTAGAAAGAGTGATCGAACCGCCACCGGCTAAAAGATAAAGGTCAAACTGAGTCACACCCATATCATAGAAGCTTGTCTTACCGTAAACAGGGTACCAGTTCACAACCGCAATAGTAGAGTTCAATGGATAGTCGATATCCACAGGAAGAGCACGACCACCAGCTTGTTCAGCTGCTTTAGCATCGTCATAAATACGTTGACCTTCTGACGTCAAACTGTTGCCGAAATCATAATAACGGATACCCAAAGACCAGCGGGGAGTGATGTGGTAGTCTACTTGAGCACCCAAAGCTTGAGTTTTAACGTAAGCATCACCACCAAAAACAGAACCGTAAGAAAGTCCGAACTCTAAAGTGTTGCGGCGATCTACGATACGCTCTTGAACGATACGAGAACGGCTCGTGGATTTAACTTTTTCAGCCATCTCCATCAATTCTCTGTTGCCACCTAAAGTATCGATGTCCTCATTGGCATTGATTTGTTTTGCTGAAGACTTCGTAGAAGCTGCGAAAGTTGAAGTCGCCGTCAAAGAAATCGCAAGGAAAGCGATTGTTAGTAAATTCATAGTTTTCATTGTGCAGCCTCCGTAGCGCAAAGTTTTTTGTCTTCAGTCGAAGCCACTACTTTAAGCTTATATGGGGTAACATCCGAATTTCTTCCGTTGATAACGGCTTGAGCATTCATTGTGATCTCGCCGTTCAATTGCTCAGACTTAGCGTCACACGGAACATTCCACGTTAAAGAGCATTCCTGTTTAGCCGCCGTCGTAGCTGAATTCTTACATTCAACCGCCGGAGAACCAGGCAAAGTTGAGGCTGCAGATTCCACCTTCACCAAAGCTTGGTTATCAGCAGAAGACACCGCGAACTTTAAATTCACTGATTGACCTGGGCTGACTACCAAACCTTGTTGGCCCAAGCCAGAAAGGTCAAAGCGGGGAGCTTGGATGGCTTTTGTGTAGCGAACTTTAACCTGAGTCAAAGATTCAGGTGTCGAAAGACCGTAGGGGCTGTAGACTTTAAAGCTCAAACGCACACGCGTGCCATCCGCAGACGCCATGATCGCGCCATCTTTAGCAAGCTGGGGTTGAACAGAGATGTTTTTGGTATCAAAGATCAGAGTGAACTTCCAGTTAGAGTCACCAAGATATTCAGCGTCTTTTTTATTCAAGTCAGCTACGACATAACGAGCCCCATCCAGTTCAAGGAAACTGTTACCAGCCGTGTAGCTTACGCCGTCATAACTCACAACCAAACGTGGCTTTTGAGCCGCCTTATTATCGATACCTGGAATTTTCACTGTTACAGTAAATGGAACTAAAGTTCCTTCATTCACTTCTGAATTCAAACCCGTCACAGTCAAACCTGATGGAGCTTCCTGATTGCGGAACAAGAAGATGTTAAATTCTTTTTCGCGAACCAGGCCTTTGAGTTTGTCGGCCTCGGCTTGAGAGTTGGCTTTTGAAACTTCCGCGACAACTTTAGCAGTGTAGCTTTTCATAGCCGCGTTAGCAGGAACTGTGTAAAGAGCTGGGTTCCAAGTTAAGATATAAAGATCTTTTTCTTGAGTGGATTTCTCTAAACGTGCGCCTTCAGGCAGGCCTTGCGCAGTTAGTTTAATCTCGATACCTGGCACAAGGACACGTGCGCGGATTTTAAACTGAGCTTGCTGACCTTCGTTGAAAGTCATTTGCGCATCGGGAGTAATCACGATGAATTTTTCGTCGATCGTCGATTCTTCTTTAACAACCAATACTGGTTTTTCAACCACAACGGTTTTTGTGATCTCACGAGGTTTGTCAGGGCCTTGCTGAGTTTGAACTTTTGCGTTCTCGCGCATAGCCGCAAGACCTGGAGCCGGGTCTTTTTGATATTCGCCACAAGCAGCTGTGAAGAGGCTTAGTGCGATAACGGGGATTAGGGTAGGCATGTGTTTCATTGTCATCTCCTCTTATCGAGCGCTCACGCGAGTCAATTCAAATGGGTAAAGCACGTCGACGTTAACTTGTCCTACAGGACGAGGGAATTGCCATGTTTTCATTCTTTGCAGCATGCAGCTTTCAACCATGCGCGAACCTAAAGAGGATTCCGCAACTTTAGCTGTTGTGATGCGACCGGAAGCGCCGATCACGAAGCTCACGGCCACGCGACCACCGATAGAAGGTTGCGCTTGCAAGCCTTTTTCGTAGCAATAAGTAATTTGACCTTTGTTACGGTTGATAACGGCGATGATTTGGTCTTGATCCAAACCGCCTTCAACAGAAACTTCTTCGTCTAGCGGCAAGCTGACAGCAGAAGTCCCGCCAACCAAGGAAATCTTTCCGTAACCAGCACGACCGCCACCAGATCCACGAGTTCCGTAACCGCCCGCACCTTGAGCGCGAGCGCCTTCACCTGCAGAGCCCGCGATAAGACCGTTACCAGTCATATATCCACGAGCACCACCACGGCCGGCGTTACCGATACCGCCGCCACCAGCACCTGTGCCAGCAGCGCGAATGTTTTTAAGAGATTGCATATCTAAACCTTCAGCACCTTTGTGGCCGGTTTTCAAGCCACCCAAGGCAGCTAAGGCGCCAACACGGCGAACGTCACGTGCTTTAGCCGTGTTGACTTTGTAGGGCTTTGTTTTCAATTTTTGAGCAACCGGGCGATAGATCTTGTTGCTCTTTTGAATTTTCGTTTTAGAAACCTTCACTGTCGGACGAGCTTTTGGCTCTGGTTTCACGATTTCTTCTTTTGGAAGCATGATTGTCACAAGAGGTGGCTCTTGAGTTTTCATGAAGTAGTTTGTGTAGATCCAAGACCCAACAAGTAACAAGAAGATGGCGGCTAAATGGCCTGCCGTCGTTTTTTGAAGAATAGTCTTAAGCTGTTCTTCGTCTTTTTCTTCAGGAAGTGTGTGTGTCGGGCTGTTTTTTACTGCCGCGTTTGGAAACGCTCTCAGGCGCCCTAAACCTTGCAACTCGAAACCTTCTTCAGAAAGTTCCGAGATATCAATTTGTTTTAAAAGAGTGTAAGCGATCTTGTTGTCATCAAGAGCTTGAAGGTCGGCAAACGCTTCGATACGGCGACTTTCTTTCAGGTACACAAGATTCATCGTAGTCGCTTGTACCGCGAAAGTGCGAACCTTTTGCCCCATTGTGTTTTCAAGAATCAGAAGTTTCGCTGCGCTCATATGTCTTTCTGCCTTCTAGTTACGTTCAGTTTCTTTTGCCTGACGATCGTTAAAGTGCGTTCGTCCTTTCAAAAGATCTTCTAACAGTTTGTCGTTTTCGACCGTAGCTGCCGTACCCATTGAACTTTGGTACTTACCTCTCAGGGTAGAACCGTTAAATCTAAACGAGGTTCCTAGCTGAGATTTTTTAGCTGCGGGCTTCACAGATTTTCCATCTTTTCCCGCTGCCACGGACACTTCGGTCGTTAACAGAGATAGCAAAACCAGGGCCAAAGAAATTACTGATTTCATAAGCTTTTTCCCTTCTGAAGATGGCTTATACGCGCTTCCAAGTAAGAAGGCATAAGGGGATGGCCAATTTTCGTCTCGATCAGTTTCAAATTTTCAATTTCACGGATGTTTGCTGGGTCATCTGCAACAGATTGGCGGGCAGACACTAAATCACGTGACGAAAATGGTCTCTCGTCCATAGCGTCTTCTAAAGCCGACTTCATAGCGCCTTTACCCGGGATCTGGTTGAGTAATGTCAATTCACGCGCTAGCAAAGGACGAAGTTCAGCACGAGCCGTTCTGTAGTCCTTGATAGTTTGCGCCAAAGCCGAGGATTTATTCCAGATTTCCTGTTGTTTTTGCTGAGCCACGCGGGCCTTATACAAGAACGGCTTAGACTGAGCTTTCAACAAAGAAATATACTGATTTTGCTCTTGCGGAGTCAGATTCGCAGGGAGTGGTAGTCCCGCTAAATCACGAACCATGCGCTCATTTTCCGAAGACACAAGGTTCAAAGACATCATCTGTGCTGTTACATCTTTCAATGTCAAACTTTCAGCCAATAACTTATCTGCCTTTTTAAGCAATGACACGCGCTCCGCGATGGTCTTTTGTAAGAGACGGTCCTTGCTCGAATTCAACTGGTGCGATGAAATAGATGCCTTTGCTTGCAGAACCTTTTCGTAAAAATCTTGTTTCTTCACGAAAACAGGTGCTGATTGTTTACGAAGCTCTTTCATTTCAAGAACCGACTTTATCGCAGAAGCGTTTTCTGTTTTGGCGTAAACCAATAAAGCCGTTTCATTTAAAAGAGCCGGTCTTTGTTTAAGCTCAGGCGCTTGCGCTTTCAATTCTTTAACCGGGTTTTCAGAAGTCAGTACCAAACGCGAACGAATGATCAATGATCTTTCACCACGCAGACCCGCATCCAAAGATTGGCGGTAGTGTTTAGAGGCGTTTAAACCAGCCAAGTCCGCCAATGTTCCAAGACGGAATTCTTTTTCTTTTTCAGAAATCTTAGATTGCTCCATACGAAGTGCCGTCGCATAGGCATTTCTGAAGTCCAATTTCTTCTCGTAGTAGCCTGTCAATTGCTCTAAAGCAGATTCACGTTGGGCGGCTGTTAAACCCGGAACGGCCATCAACGAAGAAAGTGCGCTAACATAAGTTTTTTCTTCATCTAGTTTTTTGGCTAAAACAGCCTGGTTATTAAAGAACAGGATCTTTTCCTGGTTGCTCGCATTTTTAACTTTATCTGTATCAAGGCTGTTTAAAGCCTTTTTCAAATCCGAAGAGCTGGATTTAGGGTCGTTTGCGACACGTGCTACGCGATTCATCAAAGACTTACGCGCGATTCCTTCAAACTCCACGCGATTAGACGGGAAGATCTCGGAATAATCCCAAGCAAGGTCTTCAAGAACTTTTTCATTTTTAAGTTGCGCCAAGGCATCTAAAGAAAGATCCGCAGATTTCTTGCGAAGGTCAGCAGTTCCCGATTTATCCTTAGCCAAATCTTCAAAAGACTCTGCTGCATCCGCGAATTTCTTTTGCGTGTAACTTAAGTAAGCCAATTGATATTTCACTTCAAATGACTTCGCATCGCGAGGGGCGTACTTCAAATAGTGCAGATAAGCTTCACGTTGCAACTGTGGATTTTTAGATTTTTCCGCAGCAGACACTTCATTTAAAAGAGCCTCGTTGCGCTCTTTTTGAGAAAACTGACGACTTTCACTTACGGTACGGTAAAGAGCTACAGCAATAGGGAAGTTGTTAAGCTCCATCGCCACGGAAGCCCCACGTTGAGTCATCTCCATATCAGACGGGAAGGTTCTGTTATAGGTAATGTAAGCGTTCATCAAATCTTGGTCAGGTTTTAATTTTTTTGAACGATGAAGTTCTGTTACATAACGTTTCATCGACTTTTGGAGTTCCTCACACTTATCACTCGAGCAGCCGGATTTTTGTAAAGCCAAAGCTGCCTTGGAAAACTCCGCCACAGACTCTGTTGTTTGGCCACGATCATAGTTGATTTGCGCCAACTGAATCGAAGCTTCGATACGCTCTTCTTTAGATAGCGCACTGTGAGCCAAATAACGGCTCATGATTTCTTGAGCTGCTTTCTTCTGACCGATACGATCTGTTTCTTTTGCGAAGTGCAAAAGAAGATCTTTACGTTTTTCTTCGGGAGTTAACGATTCAAATTTAGCGATTTCACGAGAAGTTACATCTTGCTTAGTATAGAACATCGCCAGATCACGTAGAACGTCAGTGTGGAAAGGGGCGTCGTACTTGGAACCCTCTTCCGTTTGACGTGTGATTGCCGAAGGGTCTTTCAAAAGATCCTCAAGAGTCGCAATCGCTGATTTCAAATTATCTGTGTTAAAGTCACACCAAGCGACATTGTAGATCGTTAAATAACGGTTTTCCAGATTCTTATCTTTAAGAGCGATTTGATAATTTTGTTTGGCTTCAACAAAACGACCTTTCTGGAAAAGAAGGTCGCCTAAGCCCACGTGGGAACGAACCACGATGTCTTGATTGATATTTTTCTTTTTTGCGTCTTTGATGATGTTTTCATAAAGAGCAATGGCTTTATCAACTTGGCCAGCCATCTCATAAAGATGGGCCAGTTGGAAAAGAATAGGCCCGTGTTCATTCAGTTTTACTTCTTGCAGAAGCATTTCATAAATACGAATGGCTTTCTGGCGATCGTCTTTAGAACCTTTGCAGCCTTCACAGTTGGCTTCCACTTCCAGCATAAAGCGAGTGCGGGCGCGCTCAGAAAGAAGATCCGCCAGACGCTGCTGGCTTGCAAGCCATGCCGGATCAGACTTATCTAAAGCCGATAAGACACGCTCCATTTTTTTGATAACGAGATCCTGAGTACCTGCCGCCATTTTTTCGGCAAATGCCGGAGGAGTACTCAAAATACCGCCTAAAAATGCTCCAAGAACTAGGATATCGTTAAGTGTTTTCATCGTGCTGGTACCACCGCAAATTTCATTTTCTCAAAACCCGATTCGGAACTTGCTCTTAACAAAGGATCCAAATCTTCGTACTTCATCTCTTGGTCTGCCTGAACTAAAAGTTCAACCAACTTTTCCTCTGATTTCGCTTTAAGCTCCGTCAGCTTCTGACCTAAAGCGCGCACTGGAACGACTTCGTCATTCAGGCGGTAAACACCTTTTTGAATTGTCAAAATAGGCGTTTCCTTGTCGATACCGACACTGTGCTCGGCCATCGGCAAGGACATCTTCGCTGGAACTGTCGACTCAATACCGCTGTTTTGAGTTCCGATCAGAAGATAGATCACGATGATTGAAAAAGCGTCGATCAAAGAAGTTAAGGGAAGTGCCAAAGCTAGATTGCTTGCTGCACCTTTCTTTTTCTTCATTCCCGGCTTTAGGTTTTGTAAGTCACCTAAAGGAGACCTTTTTTTACCAACGTTAGCAAAGGACGATGTTTTCATAAGTCCTACCCAAGTGGGGATAAACCCACACCTTCAAATTGATTCTGTTTCAGTTTGTCCATAATACGAATCACATCACCATAAGAGGCTTGTGCTTCGGGACGCACTACGCCTGTTTTTAGATCAGGCCATTTTGCACGAAGCGCTTGAAGTTTTTGTTCAAGCACGGCCCAGTTCACACTGCGACCTGAAGCCTGAATTTGCTCTTCGTGAGTTTTAGCATTGGGCAAATCGCGCAAGGACAGTTGAACTGCACCCTGTGTGTTTACCGTGATCCAAAGGGATGGAGGATTCTTTGCTCCAGCCACAGAGTTATCACCGATCGCTTGGCGCGTATCGATTGTTCCAATCTGAATCCAAACCGCTGTTAGAAGAAGGAAGCAGATAAGAACCGATAAAATGTCCAAGATCGGTAAAATATTAAGTTCAAAGTTCAAATCTTTGTCGTCGCCCGATCCGCCCATCATGCTCATAACTATCTCCCAGAGTTAGCAGGAACTTCTTTAGTAGTAGAAACCGGCTCGTAGTGGAAACCTAACTGGATGAAAAGGTTCAAAGCGCCTTTATTCAAATCATCCGTCAAACGAGACGCACGGTTTTGCAAGACCGCATACATGATCAAAGCAGGAACTGCCACGATCAAACCGTAAGCTGTCGTATTCATCGCCAAAGAAATACCTTGAGAAAGGATTGTCGCTTTTTCCGCTGGGTTTGCGTTAGAGATACCCGCGAAAGAGTGGATCAAACCTGTGATTGTACCTAAAAGACCTAAAAGAGTTGCTACGTTCGCAAACATAGCCAAGAAACCAATGCGTTTTTCTACGCGAGAGTTTTCCTCAAGAAGAACTTCATCCATTTTAAGTTGGATTTCTTCTTTTCCGCCCATATCCATCGCTGCTTGAATACCCGCTGCTGCAACAACACCCAATGGTTCTTTTGTGCCCATTTGCAGTGAGCGGCGCAGAGCTTTTTCTAAGTTTCCAGAGCGAATATCTTCCGCCAAAACCTTGGAAAGTTCTTTTTGATTTGTTTTACGAGCACCGAAAAGGGCAAAAGCTCTTTCCGCGATGATCGCGATAGAAACGATTTGTGCTGCCAAGATAGCCCACATCCAAATTGCATCTGCTGATGTAAAGCCACGACCTAATGATAATAAGAATTCCATAATAATTTATCCTCCACGGTAAATTCTGAAGCCTTAAGAGCAACTAGGGTGCCAGAAGTGGCGTCGAAGTTTTTGACACTTCTAAAAAGTGACAAAATAAGGCTCATGGAACAGCGGGAAGCATTAGTTTTGAGATCACACAAAAAAGAGGGCGGAGGAATTTCCTAAATCATTCCTTAATGATTTTGCCAGCAGGAATTCAGGTTTCCAGACGGGGAAAGAAATTATACTTAGTTCACACCAGAGCCGCAAATTGGCGCAAGCTGAGGTGCTTAAGGAGTTTTAAACCAGCAGGCAGGCCGTGCTGAAACACCGAGGGCACACGATTTAAGAAGCATGTCTTTTCGTGCATAATCCAAGGGCAAAACATCTTTGCAAAGAGCTCCGGCAAGAAGAGTGTCCAGTCGACATTGTCGGGAAGGGTAGCTGTCAGCGATAGTGGTATCGACCACACTCTTATCGGGAGTGTTAAAAGAAATAGGAAAATCCATCACCATCGTCAGGAAACTAAATCCGGCCAAAGCCGCTCTTTGACAGAGATAGGAGTCCGAAGTGCGTGAACCCCAGGCCAAGTCACACAGAGTGGTTACGCGCTGAGGGATTTCTTTTCCACTGAGCGCGGATCGATGGTCTTCGCCTTCAACCATTTTCCTAAAGCAGGCCGCTGTCGAATAGTAATCAGCTTGTCCTTCAGAAGTTAAAAGACTTTTGCCGGTTTCATCAGAAGGGCCTTCCCATTCTGCGGGAAGGCTTCTTAAAGGTCGACCTCCAAAAAGATGTCCCGCTTCATGACAAAGCGTTAAGGCAAGTGCATCTTCGTTTACACGCGAAGAGGTCAGCATTCCGACATCGACCCCAATTCCATACTTTTTCATTTCGTTGCGCACGGCTTGTGCGGAAACTGTGTTCCGATCCCAATGGATTTCTAAGAAGAACTCTTCTCCTCGAGCTTTCGCGATGGGCTCAAACAGACTTTTCGTTTTTGTGAACAGAGCCTGAGCTTTTTCAGGAGAGACTGACGTCTGTGCATTGGCCTGCGCACTCAAAAGAAATATCACCAGAATGAAAAACGAACCTAAGAGTCTCAAAAGCATACATCTCTTATCGGAAGATTGTGCTTATGAGATCACTGGACTTAGTGCCGTAAAGCATGTCTATGCAGCTACTTCATGTTCTTTATCCTGAACACAGAAAATTTGATTGAGGCTTCGCGCGAATTTTTCAATCCTATTTGTGGGCAGCTCTAAAGAGTTTCGCCCGTTTCACTTCGAGGGAAGATTGTTGGATAAGCAATCAGTCACCGACGGTGAGCCTTGGGGGAGGCAAATTGACCATGGACGGTCAATCCTTGCCGTTACATTTCCTCTGTCGTTCCGGTCTTAAAGACTTTCATCAAATAGAACAAACTTGGAAAGATAAAAAGGCTCCCCACTAAAAGTGCTATCACTAACTGCCACAGTGTTGCTAAAGGAGCTGCTGCTTCGTAAAAACTGATCGGTCCTTGCACTGTCAAAAGGGCGTTCGGTGCATTGAGCACATACCATCCAGCCAAGATCAAAGTGATTTGTCCGGCTGCCACCGTGCGAGTTAACAGAGTTTGTCTTTTCCGAATAAAAAACCAAAGCGCGATGAACAGGATCGTTGCCGCAAGCATAATTGCCATAGTGATCTTGCTTTCAAAGAAATCAGCAAACAAAGGCGTGCGCTCATCAGCGGAAGCCGCGAAAACAAAGGCGCCCGAAAGGACGACTAAGTAATTAAGAATAAAAGCGCGCTTGATGAACATCTTTTTAAGGTCCAGATTTTCAGTTTCGCCGATCAAATAGACGCTGGCTAAAAAGGCAAAGATGCAAACTACAAAAATTCCCATGCAGAAAGGATAAATTCCCCACCAGGGAGCTATATAGGCTTCGTGAAAGTCGGTGCTTAAAGGATCAATCAAGCCTCGGTTCAAACTTCCGGCAATGATACCTAGCCACATCGCCGTCCAAAGGCTCGAAGTTCCAAATAGAACAGTGTACACGTTTTGTGATTGCGGTGCTTGAACGGCATCGTAATGCCTAAAAGTGAAAGCACACCCACGAACAACAATGCCGAAAAGCAGAGCCACCATCGGAATATGTAGCGAGGTCATAAGAAGCGTGAAGATCGCAGGAAATCCCATGAAAAGTATCACGACAACTAAGATCAGCCACATGTGATTGGCCTCCCACACGGGCCCCATCGCATCGTTGATAACTTTTTTCTGTGAATCTCGTAAATCGCCTGCTGGAAGAAGCTCTAAAATACCGGCACCATAATCGGCGCCACCAAATAGAACGTAAAGTAAAAGCGAAGCTCCAATAAAGAAAAGAAGAATTTCAATCATCGAACCTCAAACTTTCTTTGTGCCGCAACAACTTGTCGTTTCAGCAGCCAGACAGTGACGAAGCTTAAGAAGAGATACAGTGCTAAGAATAAAAAGAAATGATATTTCATTCCTGGCACGGGTGTGACCGCATCGCGTGTTTTTAAAATCCCGTAAATGATCCAAGGTTGTCGCCCCACTTCAGTGACGATCCAGCCAGCTTCCATCGCCACAAATCCCAAAGGTGAAAAGGCGATGATGGTTTTTAAAAGCCAAGATGGGAAAAAATTTTTCCGTTGATAGACGAAAAATAGCACGGCGATCAGAGCCATCGCGGTCCCAATGGCCACCATGATCTGAAAACTGATATGAGTGATCACCAGTGGAGGCCACAGCTCCCGAGGGACTTGATCTAAACCCATCACCTCGGCATCAAAATCGTTAAACGCCAAGAAGCTGAGCATGCCGGGAAGGGGGATGCTATAGTCCATGGTTTGGGTTTCGGCATTGGGAATGCCCCCGATGTGCAACGGCGCTTGTCGCTCGGTTTTAAAGTGACCTTCCATCGCGGCGAGTTTCACGGGTTGCAAAACCGCGACACGCTGAGCAGCGAAGTGTCCAATGAAAGGTTGAGCAATAGAAGCGGCGGCACCAAAACACATCGCAATCTTAAAAGCCTTCAGATGAAGTTCCTGTGCACGACCGCGAAGATATAAAAACGCATGAATACCTGCGACGGCGAAGCCCACGGCTTGCAAAGCCGCAAACTGCATGTGCAAGGTTTGATGAAGCCAGGCCTTATTAAACATCGCGGCCACAGGATCAATATTCATCGCTTCGCCATTCACCCAATCAAAACCGGCAGGTGAATTCATCCAACCATTCGCCGCGACGACGAAAACGCCAGAAGCAAAGCCGCTAATACCCACCATTAAACCCGTGCCCCAGTGAACCCACGGTCGCATCTTCTTCCATCCATAAAGAAAAAGACCAATAGCAATGGCTTCTAAAAAGAAAGCGGTGCCTTCCCAGGAAAAAGGCATTCCTATGATGGGGCCGGCGTATTTCATAAAGCCGGGCCACAAGAGTCCTAACTCGAACGACAAAACTGTTCCCGAGACAGCGCCGACAGCGAATAAAATCGCGACACCTTTCATCCACATTTTAGTGAGCTCGAGATATTCAGGATTTTTCTTCTTCAAAAAAAGATAGTGAGCGGCCGACATAAAAAAAGGCATCGTCATGCCAACCGCAGCAAAGATTATGTGAAACCCTAAAGAAAAAGCCATCGTTGAGCGGGCAGCCATCAGGTCTGTCATGGCTTCACTTTATTCAATTCAAAATCTTAGGTCAAAGTGAACCTACGACCGCAACTCTGTGTTGCTCTACACAAGGAGCTAATCAAACCAGCTTGAAACTTCGTTGGCAGGAGGAATGTTGATGCCTTCAAAACGATAGGAATAAAACACCATAAGCTCGATATTGCTGGATTCGATATTGCCATCTTCAATCGTCGTGCTGACAGCATCAGAGATGACCTGGAATCCAGCAGAATGTCTTTGTCCATTGTATCCAAGGCCCAAGCGCCCCGTACTAAAGCTGCCAAGGGATTCGCTGGTCTCATCATCCTTCACCACGTATTCCAAATTCACCCTTTGATAGCCTAAGCCCAAGCCCACAAAAGCGGTGGCATAAAAATTTTGGTAAACAGCAATGCCTCCGATGGCAATGCCAGGCCCCGCCGTATCTCTTTGCATTCCATCAAGGTCACTTAAGGATCCAAATTGCGAAGCTGAGGCTGCAGGGATAAAAGCTTCTTTAGCGGCAATGGAATTTCGACTTGCATGAAAATAAGCGGACAGGCCCCAGTCACTTTCTTTTTGAAAACCCGCTTGGTCAAAAGCCATGGCTTGCGAAAAGTTTTCTTCATCGAGATTCCAATAGAAGTTAAAACCAAAATTGCGTGTCTTAATATCATCGCGAAAGATTTTCTTTGATGAGTTCGCAAAAGAGGGATCTAGTTCCGCTGAGTTCTCAATGTAGTAACCATCATAAGCTTGCAGAAAGAATTCATAGGTGCGCTTTCCAAAAAAGCGCAGTTGAAAATCCACCGCTGAGGAAGAACCGTATTTTTCCTTATCTTCCGTTTCAACTGGGTTTTGTACCGAAGCCGTAAAGCCCAGATTGCGGTAAGAAAAACCAAGACTGGATTTCGACGGCGAGTTCGGTAAGAACTTCGCATCCGTAAGACCCGAAGGAGCTAGTATCGTGAAATTGTAGCGAGGAACAGCCACTCCGAATTTCACTTTCAAAGTGTCCTTCGATTGCGGTGTCCAACTCCAATCTTCAAACTCCTGGTTCGTCAATTCTTCAGAAGGAGTTTGAGCGACAGCGAAGGAGGAAGTTAAAAGGATGACTAGGGGAAGAAGGCACTTCATCACGCTCTCCATAGGGAGGAAAGCCATTTCCATACTTCGACTCTGCGTTCCCCGATATCGAAATGATTTCCGTCGAACTCCACATACTCGTGAGCAATGCCACTTTCATTCAGGAACTTTGATATTTGTCGGCTTCCGTACTGGAGATGGAAGTTGTCTTTGCTCCCGACATCCAGATAAATTCCAGACAGTTTTTTTAAGTGAGAAAGCCGTTTGGGCAAAAAATGGACAGGGTCGTGTTTGAGCCATTGCTCCCAGAGAGCCGGAATTTTTTCGGCCGTGCGAATATCCAAAGGCCAATTAAATTCTACGCCAACGCCGTTCGCCGAATAGCAAGAGGCCATTCCAAAAGCATTGACGACAGAATGCCAGTTCTTAGCCTTCATCAATTTCTTATTTCTTAGTTCTTCAAGGGCTCGAGTGGCAGACTCTTTATATTTTTCCCAAAAAGGATGGGCCTGATAAAGTTCCGGTAAGAGGCTGGCTTCAAAAAAACAATCCGGTGCAATCGCCGCGACATAACTGAAGATCTCTGGATACTTTGATCCTAAATGAAGGGCGCCATAGCCTCCGCTAGATCCTCCCATCACGCACCAGTCTTGGGCGTTATGGGAGACAGGGAAGTGTTCTTTTAATGCGGGGATGATTTCTTTTACAATATAATCTTCGTAGTTTCCTGTGGCCGCAGAATTTATAAACTGAGAACCACCCCAAGAAGTCAAAGCGTCGATAAACACATACAAAGCTTCAGGGGCCTCACCACGCTCGACGGCCTGATCAATCACCTGTACGGCATTTTGTTCATTAAACTTAGGATTGAAATAAAAAGGGGAGTTACCAGTAAATCCACCTAAAACCATGATGACCGGCCAAGGGCCTTCATGGCGGGGGAGAAGAAGAGGATTAAAGCGTGTCGCTGGATCTTTGAGAGGATTGCCCTTAAGCGCAGCACTTTCAATTTTAAGAGTTTCAACTTGAAAGTGCTGTACTTCGTAAGCGCGATAATTTTTTAAAACTTCAGAGGTGATCATGAAAAAAGTCTGTCACCTTCCGAAACTTCAATCAATGCTTATCGTGGTGTGAAAGGGGCAGACGTTCGGCTTTTTCCAAACGCAGGTCTTTCGTGATAAATCCTGTGTAATTCATGTCACTGTCGACTACGGCTTCGGCCGATTCGCTTAAGACCACCATGTGTGTAGATTCAAAAAAGCGACCTGTTCCATCAAAGCGAAAGCCGACAAACAAAGTGTAAGCCGCGCCCGCCGACATCCAGCCACCGCGACCAAAAGATGTTTGTACTAAGTCTGTCCATTCGACAGCCCCACACTGAGGGATGTAACCGTCGGGAGTGGTGCTAGTTTCTTGGCAGTTTTCCATCTCAAGCTCGTGTTTAATCTTGCTCAGTTCGGAAGTGGGATCGTTCAGCATGATCTGGATGAATTCAGGCATTTCAGAGGCATCAATGTAGGCGGCGACCTGAGTTCCTTCTTTTTCTTCTGTTTCGATGCGTACGGTGGCGCTATTAGCGCTGGTCTTTAAGATTTTCTTAGGTTCGATCGCGTGAGCGGATAAAGAAAGGGATACGAGCAATACGATAGCTGAAACAAGTTGGTTCATACAAAGATCCTCTTTGAGTAAGTGGGTTTATCGCCTTATTTTTAAGCAAAAATCTTGTATCAAAGAATGGTTTGGAACTCTTTAAAATTTTCCGAAATTTGTCTTAAATTATTGAAATTATGGGGAAAATTAAATAACTTGGCTTTTCCGCAGGCCGGCCTTTAATTCCAGCTAACCCCTCAAAAAAGCTTGCTTTTACCCGACATGCGACATAAAACCATGAGTCCATAATTATGACTGTCTAAGGCAATGGTTAAGAGCTGTCCCCAACGGGAGAGACGCCTTATCGGTGGAAGGTAAACATTATGAAAATGCGCACTCACTCAGGCGCTAAAAAACGTTTGAAAGTTCTTTCAAGCGGTAAAGTTAAGAAAAAAAGCACTCGCATGCGTCACTTGAACTCACACATGAGCTCAAAAACGAAAAGACAACTAGGTAAGACATCATACGTAGAAGACGCGAACATGTTACAAGTTCGTCGTTGCTTGGTGTTCTAGGAATTAATCTAAAAATTTTAAATGTCTTTTCCGTACGTAACTTCGACGAAGTTCGAAGATGTACAGTAAATTTGAGGTAGAAAATGGCTCGTGTAAAAAGTGGTAAAACAAATCGTGCTCGTCACAAAAAGGTTCTTAAAAGAGCAAAAGGTTACTATTCAGCTGGTTCTCGCGCGTACATCCACGCGGTAGAGAAAAATGACCGTGGTATGGCGTATGCTTACCGCGACCGTAAAGCTAAAAAACGTAACTTCCGCACATTGTGGAATCAACGTATCAATGCAGCAGCTCGTTTGAACGGAACTACATATTCTCGTTTGATCGGTGGCTTGATTAAAGCTGGCATCCAAGTGGACCGTAAGATCTTGGCTGACCTTGCTATCAACGATGCAGCAGCATTCACTGCTCTTTGCAAACACGCTTTGGCGTAGGTCTGCAATAGCAACCCATGGAAGAGTCTAATAGCCAATTTGAACAAAGAAAGCGCGATCACATCAAAATCGCGCTGGATCCAAGGTCACAGACTGAGGGACAAAATGGTTTAGACTCGATCGAATTAATTCATGAGGCTTTGCCTAATTTGGATTTTAAAGAGGTCGATATTTCGACCTCTTTCTTTTTAAAAGATCCTGTCACTAAAGATTCTATTTCTCTCTCTTCTCCTATTTTTATTTCTTCGATGACTGCCGGCCATGAGCAAGGACGTGAAATCAACGAGGCTTTGGCTCGTTTGAGTGACCGTCGCCAGATTCTTATGGGCGTAGGTTCGCAAAGAAGAGAGTTGGAAGATTCTAATGCCGCTGAAGAGTGGAACCGCGTGCGTCGTCAGGCACCGAAGGCTCTGCTTTTGGGAAATATTGGAATCGCTCAACTGATCAAAAGTCCGATCGATAAAGTCCAACGTCTGATTGAGTCCACAGAGGCTATTGCGCTTTTCGTGCATGTGAATCCTCTTCAGGAAGCTCTTCAGCCAGAGGGCACTCGTGATTTTCGACATGGAATAGAAGCTCTAGAAAATCTGGTGAAAATTGCAGGGGTTCCCATAGTAGTGAAAGAAGTGGGCTGTGGGTTTTCCGTTGAAACCCTCAAACGCCTCGAAAATATAGGAATTTACGCCGTCGACGTTGCGGGTAAAGGTGGAACTCATTGGGGCCGGGTCGAAGGATACCGTTCGCAAGAGAATGATTTACTGTATAAAGTCGCGCAAACTTTCGCAAATTGGGGTATTAGTACAGTACAATCCGTTTTGAATGCCAAAGAAGCCCGCGTGAGTTATGAAATCTGGGCTTCGGGTGGCGTCAGAAACGGACTTGAAGTCGCAAAACTTTGCGCTTTAGGTGCTACCAAAGTAGGGCTCGCAAAACCCTTTTTGGAAGCGGCTCTGAAAGGCGATGAGGCCTTGGAAGAGCTTATAAATAAATTAGAAACTGAACTTAAGATTGCTTTGTTCTGTACAGGTTCAAAAAATCTTAAAGACCTTCAAACAAAGAGGGTGATTCGATGAAAAAGCAGCTTCTAGACATCTTTAAAGGTTTCTCAAAACTTTCTCGCGAGGAAAGATTGAAAGCGTTGATGGACGTTGGCGTTCTTCATGATTCCGATGTGGAGTATCTGTCTAAGGGCGGATTGCGCGACACTTCTTTGGGCGAAAAGTTTATTGAAAACGTCATCGGCTATTTCCAGTTACCTTTGGGAGTAGCAACAAACTTCAATATCGATGGCAAAGACTACGTCATTCCTATGGCGGTAGAAGAAACTTCTATCGTGGCGGCAGTCTGTAAATCGGCGAAATGGATTCGTGAATCAGGTTCCATCACAACGGAAGTTGTGGGGAACGATATCATCGGTCAAATCCAGTGTGCAAAGATTCAAGACTTTGCGAAATTTGAAAAGCAAATCCTGTCTCAGAAAAACTTCTTAATTGAAATTTCAAACCGTGAAGTGGCGTTCGGTCTTGTTCGCCGTGGCGGTGGTGTCCGTGATATCCAAGTTCGCCGTGTACCTCGTGGTGACGGAACGGACATGGCCGTTGTTCATGTGTTGATGGATCCATGCGATGCCATGGGTGCCAACATCATGAACCAAGTTTGTGAGTTCCTTAAAGAACCGATCGAACAGTTTACTGGTGAAAAAGTGACGATGTGTATTCTTTCGAATCTTGTGGATTCGAAAGTCACTCGCGCTACGGTTCACATCAAAGACATCGACCCTGAACTTGCTGAAAAAATCGAAGAAGCTTCTTTGTTCGCTCAGCAAGACCCTTATCGTGCAGCGACGAACAATAAAGGCGTTCTTAACGGGATTGACCCGGTTCTTATCGCGACGGGAAATGACTGGCGCGCGGTAGAGGCGGGTATCCATGCCTATGCTTCACGTGATGGACAATACCGTTCGATCACTCGTTGGTTCCGTGATGGAGAGGGTGGACTTAAAGGTATCTTTGAAGCTCCTTTGATCGTGGGCACCGTCGGTGGCGTAACAACTCTTCATCCGACAGCGATGATGTGTATGAAGATGTTGGGAACGACATCGGCAAACGAACTTTCGCGAGTTATTGCCGCAGTTGGATTGGTGCAAAATCTAGGGGCTTTAAAAGCCCTAACTACTGTCGGTATCATCGAAGGTCATATGAAACTTCACACGAAGAATTTGGCTTTGGGTGCGGGTGCGGAAGAAAAAGAAATTCCTCTTGTACAAAAGAAGCTTGAAGAAATCTTAGCAGTTCGTAAACGCATCTCTTTAAGCAATGCGATTGACGTGCTTAAAGAACTTCGTTCTTCGCAAAGAGCGACGACGACAACACACACTCACAGCTAGGAGAGGCCATGTCCCTGGTCTTCTCCGTTCCCGGCAAAACTTTTATCGCGGGTGAATACCTCGCATTGCAAGAAGGACCGACCCTGGTCCTTTTGTCGCAGCCTTGTTTTGAACTTGAAGCCCATAAGGGAAGTGGCAACCTGGGGTCGATTCATCCGGAGTCTCCAGCCGGTCTTTATATTCGTAAGCATCAAGACTATTTCTCTCAATTTGATCTTGGTTTTAAAGATCCTTACGCGGGTAAGGGCGGCTTTGGTGCTTCTACGGCGCAGTTTTTAGGTGTCTATGCTTTGTGGCTTTATAAAGAGGCTCCTCAACAGGACATGGAAAAGCTTCTGGATTTTAAACATCTTTTAGAAGCCTATTACGAAGTCGCATGGAATGGTGAAGGACAGCGTCCTAGTGGTGCTGATCTTGTGGGACAGCTCAAAGGCGCTTTAACTTTCTTTGAAAAGCGCAAAGGTCTGATCTCGGTCAAGAGCTGGCCGTTTGAAGATTTGGAAATCCACCTTCTGCACACCGGAAATAAAGTCGCCACCCACGAGCATCTGAAGAATTTAAAAACTTTTGATGCCAGCTCTTTAGAAAAAAGTTTCGCGATGATTCGCGAGTCTTTTGATACACAAGACGGTTCTATTTTTGTTTCAGGTATAAATGCCTATGCGGATTCTTTAAAGTCCTTGGGCTTTACCTGCAATGAAACTTTATCTTTGTTAAATGATATCAAGCAAATTTCTGGCGTCGTGGCGGCCAAGGGCTGTGGAGCTTTAGGTGCCGACGTGGTCCTGGTTGTGACTCGTAAAAACGAGTCCGAAGAGCTAAAACAGTTCTGCCAACAACGCCAATTATCCTTAATGGCTTCTTCGCAAAAGATCGCCAATGGTTTGCAAGTTCGAGGAACTCTATGAATCAAGTTTTAGTGTCTGCGCCTTCTAATATCGCTCTGATCAAGTACATGGGTAAAATCGAAGGTTCCGGTAATAAGCCAACGAATGGCTCCTTATCTTACACTCTGGAGAATTTAAGAACCTTTGTTCGCCTGACAGAGATTGAGGGTGGTAAGGATCAATGGAAGCTCTTGGTTCGAGAAGATCTAGAAAAAATGGATCTTTCTGAAAAAGGGCAGCAGCGCTTTTTAAAGCACCTGCAAAATTTAAAAGACAAGTGGGGAGTTACGAAAAACTTCCTCGTGGAGTCAGCAAATAATTTTCCTTCCGATTGCGGTCTTGCTAGCTCCGCTTCAAGTTTTGCTGCGTTGACTTTGGCTGCTGCGCAGATGTTTCAAAAGATCCATCCGCAACCGTGGGGCGAGGATAAGAAAGTCTTGTCCGAGCTGTCTCGTCAGGGATCGGGATCTTCCTGTCGTTCTCTATTCTCTCCGTGGGCGCTTTGGTTGCATGAGTATGCAGAAACCATGAATCTTCCGATAAAGGATATGCATCACATCGTGGTGGTGGTGGAAGACTCAAAGAAGGAAGTTTCTAGTTCGGAAGCTCATAAGCTTGTGACGACGAGTCCTCGTTTCGAAGGTCGTGTGGAACGTGCGGAAATTCGCCTTAAAGATCTTTCGCAAGCTTTGCAGTTTGATGACTGGCATATGGCCCGTCAGATTGTCTGGGACGAGTTCATCGATATGCACCGCTTGTTTGAAACAAGCACGCCGGCGTTCAGCTATATGACGGACGGATCCAAAAAAGTTTTGGAAGAATGCCAAAAGCTTTGGAATAAGTGGCAGGACGGTCCTTTGGTGACAATGGATGCCGGGGCGAATGTGCATATGCTTTTCAGGAATGATCAGAAGAAGTCTTTTGAAACTTATCGCGAGCTTTTCAAAAAAGAATTCAAAGTCTTGGCATTCGAAGGTGTGAAATCCGATGTCCATTGATTTCACCTGTAAGTCTTTTGGAAAGTGGATCCTTGCGGGCGAACACGCGGTACTTCGCGGTGTTCCCGCGTTGGTTTTTCCCATTCAGTCGCGCAACTTAGAACTGAGTTACACGCGTACGGAATCCTCTTTAGAGCTTCGTCTGGTCGGAGACCATGGTAAAGATCTTCAGCTTCTGGTTTGGGGAGTTCTGGAAAAAGCTTGTGAGCTTAAAAAAATCTCTCGCCAAGAACTCAAAGGTATTCTGCTTTTGGAATCCTCCATCCCAGTGGGCGCAGGTATGGGGGCGTCGGCCGCTCTTTGTGTCGCGCTCACTCGTTGGCTGGGTTATCTGGGATATGTTGAGGAAAGTGAATACTACGAGTTTGCACGTGATCTAGAAAATCTATTTCATGGTGAAAGCAGTGGGGTGGATATCGCCGTCGCTTTATCGGGCGAGGGTTTATACTTCGTACGAAATGGGGAGCGTAAGCCATTATCAACGTCTTGGAAACCGCATTGGTATATTTCCTATTCGGGCAAGCGTGGCGTAACGGTGGATGCTGTGAATAAAGTTAAAGACCTTCTTTTACAGAATCCCGAAGTCGGTGAAAAAATCGATAAGCAAATGGCCGAAGCTGTGGCTACAGCCGAAAAAGCATTAAAACTCGATATGCAAGATGGGCTTCCTCTTCTGGCAAAAGCCATTGAAGAAGGTGGAGAATGTTTTGAGCAGTGGGGCCTGAATGAAGGGGCTCCCGGTAAACATATACAATGGCTGAAAGAAAAAGGCGCTCTTGCCGTGAAACCGACGGGTTCTGGTGGCGGTGGCTACGTGCTGTCATTGTGGAGTAAGGTTCCGTCCGAAGACGTCCTTGAAAAATTGATTCCTTGTTAATAGACGGACTTCTGCAGAACGGAAGTCTGTTGATTTGGAAATATTCTTTCGAAACTAAAGGATGAACGAGAATACTAGGGTGTTGCGCTGACGAGGCTTCTCTCGTACCCTCAAGAAATGTTAGCGATCCAAAAAGACATTCTTAAGAAAAGAAAACCTGCCCGCGCTAAGACTCTGCAACGTTTCTTTAAGACGGGGCCTGGCGACTATGCGGAAGGGGATATCTTCTTAGGTTTGACTGTGCCGGAAAGCCGTTTGATAGCTAAGAAGTACAAGGATCTGCCTCTGAAAGAAGTCAGCCTTCTGGTTAAATCCCCGCATCATGAAGAGCGCCTGATTGGTCTTTTAATCTTAGTAAGTCAATTCCCGAAAAGTTCTGAAGTAGAGCAAGAAAAGATCTATAAGTTTTATCTAAAACACACGAAATATATCAACAATTGGGACCTCGTTGATTCTTCGGCAGAATACATCGTCGGTGCTTTTTTGTACAATCGCGACCGCAAGATTTTGCAGAAGTTAGCAAAATCAAAAAGTGTCTGGGAGCGTCGGATCGCCATGCTATCCACATTTCACTTCATCAAAAAAGGGGAAGTGAAAGACACATTTAAAATCGCAAAAATTCTAATGAATGACAGTCATGACTTGATTCATAAGGCCAGTGGTTGGATGTTGCGAGAAGCAGGTAAAAGAGTCAGCGAAAAAGATCTTCGTCATTTTCTTGATCTTCACGCTGCAAAAATGCCTCGAACCATGCTTCGTTATGCGATTGAAAGACTTCCTAAAGAGGATCGTCTTTACTATTTATCGCTCAAATCTAATTAATGAACATTGGCGGTGATCACGGGTGTCATCGCCGCCTTTTTTGGTGACCTGGCTTGAGAGCTGAAATAGCTCCTTCTTTCAGAGGGGGCTCTATGAAGATTTTCTTATTCACCATGCTGCTAGCGACACAATCTTGGGCTTTAACTAATGCCGTTCCTGCGGAAACGCCAGAGCTTGAATCCGTCGTTTTCTTCAGCGCCTTAGGATATGACCCCGACAGCAAAGACACTGTTTCCGGCATGTGTAATGGAAATCTTTTGTCGGACCGAGTGATGGTGACCGCGGCCCACTGTGTTTATCAATCCGAAGTTTTGAAGTCCTGGGAAATCGACATCCAAGTCGGTGAATACATCTATCGTAAAGCGCCGACAGGCGAAACTCGCCGCATCGGCTATATGACAAAATACCGTGAGACTGTGAAAGCGAGATTTATATATTCCGCGGATCTTAAACGCCGTTTGGATGTGCAAGGCTTGCGTTTGCGAATCGGTCCTGCGGAGGATATCGCGATTGTTGTTTTTGAAAAGCCATTGGCGCTGAAAGCAGATTTTCAATTCACTCAAATTGTTGCTCAGAGGGAATTGCCGTCGATTCATTCGCAGTTGATCAATTACTGGCCGACAGTTGTTACGATCAATCCAATCGAAGAAATCGCAACGACGGACACAAAAAGAATGGCACGCTTAGATCGTATTACAAAAAGCTCTAGCACTTATGAGTCTAAATCCACATCGCGCGTACAGCCCGGTGATAGTGGGGCACCATTATTTGCTCGAGTCGGGACTCAGTGGAAGCAAATCGGCGTGACCAAAGGCCGTGCTGAGACTTTGTTTTCAAATTGGGATGTTTACGGAGTCTTAGATCAAAAGATCTGTCAGATGACCCAACAGATCCCTGAAGCTGAAATCAAAAGTTTACTGTGTAAATAAGCTGCCTTCAGGGGAAGCTTATTTCTGAGAAACAGAATAGCTGAAAAGAGCAATGCTTGCCGCCACCGTCGCATTCAAGGATTCCACGCTTTGAGTAGCGACTGATAAGCGCTTTAAGCCTTTAAGGCCACTAAATCCAGGTCCCTCTTCGCCAATAGCTAAGCGGATGTTTTTGGGCCATTTGAAAGTAGCGACATTTTCGCCTTTCATATCTAGGGCGTAAACATCTTCATTGCCTGCAACAAAGTCCGTGAATTTACCGACGCGATAAAGAGGCAATTTTAAAAGAGCTCCCGCTGAAGATTTAATCGCTTTCGGGTGAAATGGATTGCAACTTTCTTCAGTCAGAATCATTTTGCTTGCACCAAAAGCCAAAGCCGAGCGAGCTAAAGCGCCCAGATTCGATGGATCTCCCAAAGGCGAAAGCACTTCCAAACCTTGCGTTTTCTCGGCCGACAAAGCGGGGATTTCCTTCGGTTCCAAGACCAAAAGATTATAGTGTGTGCCAATCACATCGACTTCGTTAAAAAGAGCTTTGGGAAGTTTGAAGACCGGAATGCGCTGACCTTTTAAAGAGGCCGCCGTCATTGTCAAAGATTTCAGATCTTCATGAACCAGTTCTGCCTTCACTTTGAAATTTGGGTTTTCTAAAAACTCACCAATCAGTTTTTCTCCCATCAGGATGAACTCGTGGTGTTTTTTGATTCCGCGGGCAGAAGATAAATCCACCCAGCGGCGAAAGTGGTCGTTGCTTTTCGAACTGATCTCAATCACGGCGCAAATCCTTATTTCTGACGATACAGCTTCACGTCAACGTAGCGGTTGTGACCTTTGGCAATACGGAGTTTCGTGCCTTCATAGTCTTTGTAAAGAACGATGGCTGCCGAGTGGTTGGCATCCATGACCAGCTTACCCCAGAAGACGTTGTCTCCACGGTAAAGGGAGCCGACAGCTTTGTGTGTGAAAACAGCACCAGAAGAAATCGCGATGGAAGCGCGTCCGATCTCTAACGGATCTTTTTGAATGTTGATATACCAAACGGCATTGTGTTCGTAAGCGACCCAATCACCATAGATGGTCGTTTCATTCAAAGCTTCGCGCACCACACTGGTTGGCCAAGGAACGATAGGTCCATCGCCAGGTCCGGCAAAGCTGAAAGAGGTCATGATGAAGACGGCCATAAAAGAGCTTAGGAGTTTCATAGTGGAGCTTCCTCTAAATTCTTAAAATGAACATGGGTTTGTGAGTTGAAGTAATAACCTTTGCGATCACGCAGGATGTAGCGCGGACTTTCTAAGTCCGGCTCTAGCAAAGTGCGCAGACGTTTGATCGAAACATAGATCAAATTGTCATGCAGATCGGGGTCGTAAACTTGCGACCAGATTTTTTCCGCTAAATCTTCCTTTGAATAGCGTTGGCCTGGATGTTTGATGAACATCAAAGCCATATCAAAAAGAATATGCTGATTCTTAAAATCAATCGGGCCTTTAGTTCTTTCGCGCACAAATCGATTTTTTTCGTCGATCTCAAAGTCATAGTGAGCTTTATGATTGCGCTCGCTTTCCGGATAGACTTTGAGGATGCGTTTATAAAGGCGTGGCGTCTTTTGCGGATTTAAACCTTTTAAGGCCAGCTCGGCATAAAGGCGGTAGTGCTCGTGCTGTTGTTGTGCGCGGGCTACGAGTGCCAGCTCTCCTAAAACAGAGGAAATCGACGTTTGGTAACCATGACGTTTTGCCGTCTCATAATTTTTCCAAAGCGTGTTTAAGGCTGCTTCGTACTGTTGAGATTCAATATAAATATAACCGCGAACATTGTTTGCAATCAGGGAAAGCTCGGGATTTTCTATTTCCGCCAGCAGAGTTTCGATCTTGCTTAAAAGCTGAAGGGCTTGCGTGAAAGTTTTTTGATTGAATGACAGTTGGAATGCATTGATTAAAAGCGCTCTTGCTAGAACTTCAAGATCGCGACTGTGGGTTGCTTTGTTGATCGCCGAATCCAGATAGGCTTGTGATTCAGCCGCTTTTCCCTGAGCTAAAAACCAAGAGGCAATCAAAGTCTGCACAGAGGCTTGAAGAGACTCAGAAAGTTTGCCCGAAGCCAAAAGCTCCAAAGCTTCGAGCATGACTTTTTCAGCCGTGGCAATGTCTTCAAGCTCAATACAAGATTGAAGATAAACTCGCGCGCTTTCAATCCAGAAGGAATGTTGTTCCGTCTTCGCAAATGTATGCAAAGCTTCCGCCGCCGTTTCACGAGCCTCTGGCATATCCCCATTGCGGGACTGCAGTTTGGCTAGTTGTAAAAGGTGGGGAAGATTTGTCATCGTTCGGGTTTCTATTTCTATGGGGAAAGAGAGTCAATTCTTAAAATTTCTTACTTGCCGCGAGGGAGGCGTGGGTTAAGTGTATTTGGCCCAACGTCTTTTCTCGTCTCCGGAAAGTTCGTCAAATAAAAGCTCTTCGCCTTCATCCTCTTCAGGCAGAGGCTTGTTTTTGATCTTTTCGTAAACAACCAAGCGACGCTCATGCGGAGTTTGGGGAAGAGTGTAGGCGACGTCTTCAACAAGTTTGTAATACTCAGACCACTCAGTTTCTTTAAAGGCTTTGATTTCTGGATCAACTCCAGGGCCTTTCATGAAATAAACGCGGCCGCCCGTTTGAAGGCAACTGATCACGTTCCCCAAAGTATTGCCGATATCTTCCACCGCGCGAGTAATTGCTCCATTCACGGGATACATGCAGTGTTGGTTGATATTGCGACCCAAAATATCGAGGTTTTGAAGCTTCATTTCAGAGCGGACGTGCTTTAAAAATTCCACCCGGCGCTGAACGCCTTCTCCCAAAAGAATTTTTTCGTCGGGAAGCATGATTTTTAAAGGAATCCCCGGAAAGCCTGGGCCCGTGCCTACGTCTAAAAGCGGAAACTGGAGTTTCGTGTATTTCAGGATGATGATGCTATCGATGAAATGTTTAATAGCGACGTCGCGCAGTTTCAGCAGGCGAGTGAAATTCTCTTTTTCCTGATTTAACATCAAAAGACGGTAAAAATGTGCCAATTGCATGCGCTGCTCGTGGTTCACCATATCGAAACCGTGATTGCGGAAGACATCGGCCAGGCGGTCGTTGGCCTCATTGAGCTCATAAATCAGCTCAGGCTTCTTATGACGACCCATGTTCGAAGGGGAGAAGTTTCCACGGGCTTCTTGACGGGCTTTATAGGGACTGTAGTTCGATTTATTTTTATGCGCCATAAGGGTCCTGGGAAGATAGGGGGAAAGCCCTGAAACCTCAAGGATTTTCTGCGCTGTGTGTAAAAGCTAAATGCTTGAAAATACGGGCCTCTGAGGTGATTATGAGACCCTATGTCCACGACCAAACTTGATTCCATCAAAGATACAGCCCTGGCGGCTTTTAAAGCTGCTCCAACATCTAAAGACCTCTACGACCTCAAGGTTCAATACCTGGGGAAAAGCGGTTCACTTACAGAGATCATGAAAGAAATGGCCTCTTTGCCGAAAGAGGAAAAGCCTCTGTTTGGTAAAAAAGTGAACGAGGTGAAGCAGCTTCTTGAGGCTGCTTACACGGAAGCCGAAGACACTCTGAAGAAAAAAGAGATTTCGGCAAAAATGGCGGCCGAAGAAATCGATCTGACTTTGCCTGCGGCTTCGCAAGCAAAAGGCTCGGCTCACCCAGTGAATATCGTCGTGGAAGAAATCTTTACGGTGATGGCGCGTTTGGGTTACAGCGTGCGCACCGGTCCACTTATCGAAAAAGATTATTATAACTTCGAGGCTTTGAATATTCCTGCCGATCACCCTGCGCGTGATATGCAAGATACTTTCTTTATCGATAAAAGCCATGTTCTTCGCACGCACACATCTCCGATTCAAATCCACTCTTTGGAAACCGAACAGTTGCCATTGCGTGTGATTGGTACGGGCCCGGTGTTCCGTTGTGATAGCGATATTTCACATCTTCCAAACTTCCATCAAATTGAAGCTTTGTGTGTGGATGAGAAAGTTTCAATGGCCGATCTTAAAGGCACGATCAGTTTCTTCGTTCGTGAGTTCTTCGGTCCTGGTTTGAAAACAAGATTCCGTCCTAGTTTCTTCCCTTTCACCGAACCTTCGGCAGAGGTGGATTGTTCATGCCCCATCTGTAAAGGAAAAGGCTGCAGTCTTTGTAAACAATCGGGCTGGATTGAAATCGGCGGTTGCGGTCTTGTGAATCCGAAAGTGTTCCAAGCGGCGAAAATCGAATATCCAAAATGGCAAGGTTTTGCGTTCGGCTTCGGTGTTGAGCGTATGGCGATTATTAAATACGGCATCGAAGACATTCGTTTGTTCCCTGAAAATGATGTGCGTTTCTTAAGGCAGTTTGTAAAATGAAGATCAGTTTAAAATGGCTCCAAGATTATGTTGATGTGACTGAGTTCTTTCAAAAACCGGAAGAGTTGGGTGAAGCTTTAACTCGCGCCGGTCTTGAGGTGGAAGAAATCACCAATCGTGCGAAAGACTTTAACCACGTGGTTGTAGGTCACATCTTAGAAAAAGATAAACATCCCAATGCGGATAAACTTTCTTTGTGCCGCGTTTCTACAGGTGAAGGTGTTGTTCACCAGATCGTGTGTGGAGCGCAAAACCACAAAGCCGGGGACCGTGTGATCGTGGCTTTGCCGGGGGCTGTATTGCCAGGTAACTTTGCGATTAAAAAATCTGCGGTTCGTGGTGTGGATTCAGCAGGCATGCTTTGTTCTTTGAAAGAGCTAGGCTTAGCGAAAGAATCTGAAGGTATCGCGATTCTTCCTGCAGATGCTCCGGTCGGAAAACCTTACGCAGAATACGCGGGTTATGACGACATCACTTTCGAATTAAAAGTGACTCCCAATAGAGCGGACTGCTTAAGCCATTACGGTTTGGCGCGTGAAGTGGCTTGCCTGTATGGTAAAGAGTTGAAAGTTCCAAAGGCCGAACCAAAAGTAAATTCGCAATCGACTAAGAGTGAGATCTCTTTGGATGTGAAGGCTTTTGATTTATGTCCTCGCTATACGGGTCGATACCTAAAAGGCTTGAAAGTCGGTCCCTCCCCAGAGTGGTTGGTAAAGCGTCTTGAAAGTGTGGGTATGAACTCTATTAATAACATCGTCGACGTGACAAACTATGTGATGATGGAATTAGGTCAGCCTCTTCATGCTTTTGATGCCGCTTTCATTGCCGGTAAAAAAGTGATCGTGGATCGCGCGACAAAAGGTGAAAAGTTCATCACTCTTGATGGCTCTGAAATTACTTTGACGGGTGATGAACTCACAATTCGTGATACGACTCATCCCGCATGTCTTGCCGGTGTGGTTGGTGGAAAGAACTCGGGCGTCACGGATTCTACGACGGAAGTTTTCTTGGAATCTGCTTACTTCCTACCGATGAGTGCGCGTAAAACATCTCGTACACATGGTATTGATACGGATTCAGCTTACAGATTTTCTCGCGGTGTGGATCCAGATGGTGCACTTCGTGGGTTGAATCGTGCGACGGCTTTGATTTTAGAAGTTGCGGGTGGTGAAGCTTTCGGTGATCACCATGATTTCTATCCAAATCCAGTGAAGAAAGCTCCGGTGACGATCTCTGTACAAACGGTGACGGATCGATTGGGCTACCAGGCGGAAGAACACAAATTTGTGGATTTCATGAAGCGTTTGGGGTGCCAGCTTGAACAGGTAGGAACGGGTTCTTATAAAATTCTTCCTCCGACATTCCGCTTTGACCTTGAGCAAGACATGGATTTGGTTGAAGAGTACGCTCGTTTGAATGGTTATGAGCACATCCCGGAGTCTTTGCCGGTGTTTAAGACCATGCCGTCTCATCACGACAAAGCATTTATGCTGAATCGCACGACGAGCGAGTTGATGCGTGCCGAAGGTTTCCAGCAGGCCGTGAACTTTGCGTTCGTGGGCTCTAAAGCTGAAAAAGCTTTCTTAGGTTCTGTGGAAACTTTGAAAGCAGCAGGCTTGTCTGTTTCCGAAAAAGAAATCCGCATCATGAATCCATTGAATGAAGAAATGGATGTGATGAGAACTTCTTTGAGCTTCGGGCTATTCAAAAATCTGAATACAAACTTCCACGCAGGCAATATGCAAGGTCGTTTGTTTGAGATCGGAAACTCGTTCTTTATGAAAGAGGACGGTGGATACGGCGAAACAAGTCGTTTGGCATTAGCTCTTTGGGGGCGTGCATCTAACCTTTGGAATAAATCTTTGGATTATCCTGTGGTGTTCGAACTTAAAGCAGCCGTTGAAGTGTTGCTGAAGTCTTTGAATATTTCTGCTTACACGTGGGTGACACCAGCAAACAAAGCAGAAGTGCCAGCTTTCTTGCATCAAGGACAATATGCTCAACTTTTAGTTGAAGGTAAAAAGGTGGGCTTCATCGGAACTCTTCATCCGGTTCTTTTGGATGATAATAAGATTCGTGTGCCTGCGGCATTGGCAGAGCTTGATTTAGATCTGCTTTACAAAGGCCAACCTCGTCCTTACCGCATCCAAAGTATTTCAAAGTTCCCGGTGGTAGAGCGCGACTTTGCGTTTGTGATGCCGAAAACTTTGAAAGTCGGCGATGTGCTTAAGGATATTCGTAAAGCCGCGGGTTCATTGCTAGTGAATGTGGACGTCTTTGACTTGTATGAAGGCGAAAAGATGGAGGCGGGTAAGAAATCCGTCGCGATCCGCCTCTGGCTGCAAGACAAAAATGCCACACTGCAAGAAGCGCAAATCGCAGAGACGACAAACAAGGTGCTTGAGAGCTTGAAAAAGAATTTTGATCTTTCTGTGAGATAAATTCTTGATTGTTTTCAGTTACTTGTTACCCTTTGTAATAGAAATGGTTAATCCCGCCAAAGCACGGAGTGCGAAGGCGGAAATGGAGTATAAATCATGGCTGGCCAGAACTTAGGTAAATCAACGGTGACTAAGGCCGATATCGTCGAGAACGTGTATCAAAAGATCGGTTTCTCGAAAAAAGAAGCTTCCGAGCTTGTTGAGCTTTGCTTCGATACTTTGAAAGACGTTTTACAAAACGGCGACAAAGTAAAAATCTCTGGTTTTGGTAACTTCGTTGTTCGCGGCAAAAACGAACGTATTGGTCGCAACCCTCAAACAGGGGAGCAGATCAAGATTTCCGCTCGCCGTGTTCTTACGTTCCGTCCTTCGCAAGTTTTAAAAGCGATGTTGAACGGTGAAGAGTACGCTCACTTAAAAGATGAGGACGATGATGATGACGACGACTATGATGACAACGAATAGTGAGCCAGAACAACTCGAAATGGATAGTTCCGAGTTGTCTCTTGGTGATAGCCACGTTGATTTCATTGAAGAGTCCGCAGCTGCTCCGGTGACTGCGACGGCTCCGATCTCGATTCCGGCAATGCTTTGTGATGACAAGCTTTTGGAAGAGATCAATGCCATCCCGGATAAAATGGGATTTAAAATCGGCGATGTTGCTGAAATCTTGGGTATCAAACAATATGTTCTTCGTTACTGGGAAACAGAGTTTGAAATCCTTCGCCCTAAAAAAGCCTCTAACAATCAACGTATGTACACTCGTAAAGATGTCGAAAATGCGTTGTTGATCCGTAAACTTTTGCACCGCGATCGTTTCTCGATTGAAGGCGCAAGAAATGCGATGAAAGAACTTAAAGCTCATGTTCGCAAAGAAAAAGATATGAGCCAGGTGATTCATAAGCTTGAAAACTTCAACGAGACGGTTGAAGAGTTGATTATGGATATTCGCCGCGTTCGCCAAATGTTTAAATAGAATCAAAATCCGAATTTAATGGAGAGCACTGAAGTGATCTCCATCGGGTTCGATCAGAAACGTAAATTGCGATTGCTTGAATATTTTGCGATCGCAAGTCGGCACTGTGGACTCCCATAAAATAAAAAGACCTTTTAACTTCACCGTTCTGTCTAGTTTTTAAGTCGTACTCAAGGCTCCGCCGAAACTCCCGAACCTGACGTGCTTCGCACGACGTTTGAAGCTTAATTAAATAATGAGCCCATGGCTCTAGCTGTAAATTCAAAGAAGTTTTTAGCCCCTTTGCAGTGTCTTCCAGAAAGACCTGTCCCAGATTGTCGAATTCAGCTTTTGCTGAGTTGGCTTTTGATGGATTTGACAACACAAAAAATAAGGATAGGGTCAGAATAAATTTCATAACGCCTCTCAATCTTCCACTCTATTGTAGATGTTCTTTTTGCCCTTGTGTCGCAGCTAGAGGTCGGGTGTGTAAATACAGCTTCGCGCTTATTTTCTCAGTGATAATATAGCTCAATGAAAAGAGTCATATTACTTAGCGCATTGCTATTAGCAGGCTTGGTTCTTTCTCAGGTTCTCCCATTGCTACTTAGCATTCCCGTTTGGGTGTCGGAGTTGCGCGAATTCATTACCATGGTTCTTTTAGCCTACATCATGATTGAAGTCGGTCGCGAATTTGAAATTAATCTTAAAAAAAAGCGGGAGTATGGATGGGATTATTTCGTCGCAGCGACAGCGGCCGCATTCCCCTGGATTTTCTGCAGTTTATATTTCTATTGGATTCTTATGCCAGGAGCAGAAGCCTCCGAAAAAGGTCCCTTGGTAGAGTCCTTGTTGGTAGGACGTTTTGCAGCGCCAACGTCGGCTGGAGTCTTGTTCTCTATGCTGGCGGCTGCGGGTTTGGCTTCAACCTGGGCCTTTAAAAAAACGCGTATTTTGGCCATTTTTGATGATCTGGATACGGTTTTATTAATGATTCCTCTTAAAGTGATAATTGCGGGTTTCGTATGGCAATTGGGAGTCGATTTAGTTGCAATTGCTTTTATACTTATAGCTGGCGTGAAACTGTACCGTAAGGTGAGTCTTCCCACCTCTTGGCCGTGGGTGCTTTTATACTCATTTTCAATCACGGCAATGAGTGAGGGAATTTATTTTTTAACGAAGGATCCCGTCACCACTGTTGGATCGCACATTGAAGTGTTGCTACCGGCTTTTGTCTTAGGTTGTATTTTTAAACCATCCGAGTCCAAAGAAGAAATCACAACTCCAGGAGAAGATACACCAGGCAGTTCAGACGAAGAAACTGTAGGCTTGATAGTATCAAGTGCGTTCATGTTTTTAGTCGGATTGTCGATGCCTGCTGCCTTTGGTGAACGCCGTTTAGTAGCCTTGGAAATGGGTGTTTTAGAAACCTTATTTCACGTAGTGATGATAACTTTATTGGCTAATATTGGAAAATTGTTTGCAGCATTTTGCTATAGGAAAGAGGCTACCTTCAAAGAGCGACTGGCTGTTTCTATTTCACTATTTCCTAGGGGCGAAGTGGGTGCTGGTGTATTGGCAGTATCCCTTTCTTACGGTATCACTGGGGCTCATGTGACAATTGGCTTTTTGTCTTTGGCACTAAATCTTATTCTTACCGGCGTTTTTATTCTTATTGTGAAGAAGCTGTTGGAACAAAAAAATATCGAAAAAAGGTTCGAACAGACCGTGACCTAGGGATCTTTATTCAGGTTTTCTGAGATTTGTGGATACTGCCGTAGGTCGCCGCGCAGGTTTTTCACCAAAGCTCTTTCGATTTTTGGCATGTCCTTGGCGTGTTTTTTGTGGAAGGTAAGATAGAGCGGAACTTCTTTGAATACTTCCTCACTGTAAACGATTTTATTTTTTGCTTCAGGGTGAGAATTCACCGCGCTTTTTCCGACTTCTTCAATCGCGATAAAATAGTCTGCCTTGCCCTCAAGAACGGCGGTGACGCTTTGAAGCGGGCTGTTCGAGTTTATGAAATTAAGCTTCCGACGAAGAGCTTCTTCTTCGATGATCTTATTCGCCGAAGAAACGCAGCCTTTTAACTCTGCCAAGACAGCATTGGAAAAATTCTTATTTTTAAATTTCGGGTTTTCTTTGCGGTAAAAGAAACGGCTTCGTGTGTTTATTAAAGGAAACGAAGTACTTACTGTGTTTTTGCGATCCTTCTTTATATGCAGATCATCGTAAAGGATTCCATCGACACCGCCCGAAAGCATCTCGTCATAGGGAATTTTGCCAGAAGTAACTTTGATACGAGATTCAAAGCCCGCATCCTTCAAGGCTTTTTGCACGAAGTTTTGATATTCGATGATAGAGGTCACTCGTTTGACTTGATACGGAATTCCTAATGTCAGGGATTTATCCTGAGCAAGAGCCGTAACGTTCCAGAGTAAGAAAATAAAAAATAATGTCCTCACAAAAGTTAGTTTACACGGAAGTAGGCGCGGATTCAATTTGTCTTCGCAAAATGTGTAGGAAGTTTTGACTGGCTCCCATTGGTTTTTTCCGTCCAAGCATAGTAATTTACTCAAGATGCGGGCGTAATTCTCATTGAGTGTCCAATTTCTTGTGTATAGAGTAGCAACATGAAAAATAAAATTTCCATTCCTAAGGCACCTCAAAAGTTAAAAAATCTTGAACTGCACGGAGATATTCGCGTGGATCCGTTCTTCTGGTTGCGCGAAAAAGAAAATCCCGAGACGTTGAAATATCTGAACGCCGAAAATGCTTATTATGAGGCGCACATGAAACCATTGGCTTCACTGAAAGATAAGCTTTTTAAAGAAATGAAAGCGCGAATCAAAGAGGATGATTCTTCTGTTCCGGCACCATACGGCGAGTATCTTTACTACACTCGTTATAAAAAAGGGAAACAGTACTCTTATGAATGCCGTAAGTTGAAAGCCGGTGGCAAAGAGCAGATTCTTCTGGATAAAAATGTGCTGGCGAAAGGGAAGAAGTACTGTGATGTCACTTCAGTGAAAGTGAGTCCAGAGCATGATCTTCTTTCTTACTGCGCGGACTTCGATGGCTCCGAACGCTACACGGTTTATTTTAAAGATCTAACCACTGGTAAACTTCTTAAAGACACTATTCCAAACTGCAACGGGGCCGTGGCTTTTGCGGAAGACAATGAAACTGTTTTCTACGTGCGTTTGGATGAAAATCTTCGTCCTTATCAAGTGTATCGTCACAAACTGGGAAATCCGGTTGAACAGGATGAACTTGTTTATCATGAAAAGGACGCTAAGCAGTTTTTGGGTCTTAGTAAGTCTGCGTCTCACAACTTTATCTTTATCGGCAGTTACGGAAAGATCACGTCAGAAGTGTGGTATCTGGATGCTCATAATCCAAGCCTACCAGCTCGTTGCATTCAGCCTCGTATCGAAGGTCTTGAATACGATGTCGATCATGCCGCAGATAAATTCTGGATCCGCACGAATCTAGAGGCGCAAAATTTTAAGATTATGACAACGGGTCTTTTGGCGACAGAAAAAGATCATTGGAAAGACTTTGTTCCGCACAAGCCAGAAATTTTTGTGGGTGAGTTTCATCTGTTTAAAAACTTCCTGGTTCTTGGTGAGCGTGAAAATGGCCTTCCGCAGGTGCGTATCTTTGATTTGCAAAAGCAAAAAGATCACACCATTAAATTCAAGGATGCGGCTTTCAATGTGAGCATTACGCCGGATAATTATGAATATAAAACTGAAAGTTTGCGCTTGAATTATTCGTCCCCGATCACGGTGCCGACAATTCTTGAATACAATATGCGTACTAAGGCGACAAAGACCCTTAAGACAAAACAGGTGAAAGGTCATAAGTCGGCAAATTATGTTTGCGAGCGCGTGTGGGTGACAGGCCATGACGGGACTAAGATTCCTATGGTTCTCACATACAAAAAAGGTCTTAAGAAAAATAAAACCAATCCCACGTATCTTTATGGATACGGTTCTTACGGTGCGATTATTCCAGACTCCTTTCCGGAAAGACGCGACATCTTCCGTCTAGTCGATCGTGGTTGTATCTTCGCCCTGGCTCATATTCGTGGAGGCGGCGAGATGGGGCGTCAATGGTATGAGGACGCTAAGTTTTTGAAGAAAACAAACACTTTTAAAGACTTTATCTCTTGTGCCGAATACCTGAAGGATAAAGGTTATTCTCATCCGCAGAAATTGGCGATTGCCGGCGGCAGCGCGGGTGGAATGTTGATGGGTGCTTGTATGAATATGCGTCCGGATCTTTTTGACGTTGTTGTGGCGCACGTTCCTTTTGTAGACGTCGTGAATACGATGCTGGATAAAGATCTGCCTTTAACTCAAACTGAGTACAAGGAATGGGGGAACCCTGAGGATCGTGAGTACTACTTCTACATGAAGTCTTATTCTCCGTATGACAATATCGAAGAAAAGAATTATCCGACTTTGTATGTGACTTGCGGCCTCAATGATCCGCGCGTGACTTATTGGGAGCCAGCAAAGTGGGTTGCGAAACTTCGTGATAAAAAGACGGACGATAATCTAATTATTTTTAAAACGAATATGGGGGCTGGACACTTCGGAAGCTCAGGTCGCTTTGACCATCTTTATGAAAACGCGGAAGAATACGCGTTTGTTTTAAATCACTTCGGAATTAAGAAGTAAAAACAAAAAAAAGGTCTCTGGAAGCAGAGACCTTTTTCTTTATAGAACCATTGTCAGTGAATGAACCAAAGAAGCTGAAAATAATAATACAAGAATTACGTGGCCGACTTTATTTTTTAAGGCCTTCTGTTTAGTTTCCTCCCATGGCGGCAAATACGCCAAAGCTAGTATCATCATCGCAATTTGTAAGCCTTCTTGAGCGTCGCCTTTCACAAAAATAGCAAGGGCAAGAAGCGCGTAGTAGGGGGCGTATTTTAGAACTCTTTCTTTCATAACGGACTCCTTTAGTTCTTACGAAAGGTGTAAAGCGACAACCGTGCCCCCGCATCAGGTGTTCATCTCGTATAGATTTTATTTGGCGCTGAATGAGTCTGAATTTCCGGATGACTTTCCAGATTCCGCCACATGACTTTTGCTAGTGAGCCCGAGGAGTTCTTGCGGGTCTTGGAAAAGATTCCCATCCTAGATTGAGAAAAGGGAGTTTTTATGTTCTCTAAGATTTGCGTTTTCGCATTTTCGATTTTCTTTTTGTCTTTGTCTGTACAAGCCGACTGCGGAGACGAAGTCACTCGCGAATTTTCCGGGGATGAAGCCGTGACCATGGCCTATCTTCTGAAAAACACCAGTTTCGCGAAGAAGACGAATGAAGGATATGTCGCGACTTGGATATTGCCAGACCTTCAGTGTGTGCAAACAATTCGCGGCGTGAATCCTGATGTACTTCCTACTTTCGCTTGCACAAAACCAGCGAAAGTCGGGCTGATTGCCGCCAAAGATTTTTTCGATGCCTTGGCCGAGTTAGGTGTTATGCCCGAGGGTGGAATGAGTCATGTAAATATCAAAGCCAAGAATATCATTTGCAAAGTTCATCGCAAAGGGGAGGGCGGATATGCGGTGAATCCTCGATGCTCCGTCACCGCTAAATGGGGTGATGAGTGTGGGTATGAGAGGTAGCTGATGCCTCGATATAAAAACCAAAGTGGAAACTCGGGTGTGATCGCCTATGAAATTCGAAAAGATTCGATCCTTGTGACTTTTGCCGGAGGAGATGTGTATGAATACTCCTATCAGTCGACCGGAAAAGAAAACGTGGAGGCGATGAAGGCTCTCGCGGTCGAAGGGAAGGGGCTTAGTACCTTTATCAGCACTCGAGTTCGTGAAAAGTATGCCCGGAAGATAGCGTAAGTTCTTTGGGAGCTTTTGACGCTAATGCTTACTGCCGCCGTGGCAGGTAAGATAATATCTCAACTTATGTGCACCAAATGACGAGCGGCGCGAAAACTTGTGCGCTGATTTTTCCTTTAGTAAAGTTTTACACAGCAATCGTCTGCGTGTGGCTCAGCTTGGTAGAGCACTTGCTTGGGGTGCAAGAGGTCGCTGGTTCAAATCCAGTCACGCAGACCATTCTCTCACAACACTATAGATACATTTCTAAAGTTGATCCCATAGCTTGTTCAGCCATCCTAGTGCGGACGGATCCTTAGTGATTAGTCGGACATTTTGATGGCAAGAGTACGGATAACCAGTCACTTTCAGCACTTCTAAATCAGCACTTTTAACAAAGTAATCAGGCAAGTAGGCAAGAGCCGCACCCGTGCCGACTAAGTTCTCCATCAGCTTAAGACCGCACACCTTGTAGCGAATTTTTCTTGGAAATTTGTCGTCTCTCCAGCCGTCAATCGAATCCGATTTTGTTATTTTTCCTAAAACGGCAGAGTCTGGTGAAACGAATGAGTGCTGAAGCAGCTCTTCGGGGGGGATGGCTTTTTGAGATCCGTACTTTTTGTAGAGTGGATGCACTTTCGACGCCGTCGTTTTGAACTCGACTTTTGCGATGAGTTTTGAAGAAAGCTCTATAGGACTTTCTGAAGTGATGAGAGCTAAATGGGCTTCGCCATTTTTGACCTGCTCAATAGCGCTTTCGTCAGAGCGGATTAAAAACTGGATTTTTGCTTGGGGATAAATTTTCGAGATTTTTTGAACGATCTCAATACCGAAGTAACTTTGTAGTATTTCTTCAGAAGAAATAAAAACATTGAGACTGCCGGACTCTTTGCCACGCAACTCAAGCTTCGCATCTTCCTCCAATTGAAGTATTTGCGCGGCCTTTTTCTTCAATATAAGACCTTCTGGCGTAAGTTTAATTCCTCTGCCAGTTTTGAAGAATAGAGGCGTTTGCAGCTCGTCCTCAAGTCTTGATATAGCTTTACTCAGAGAGCCGGCTGAAACGTTGATGGCTTCCGCCGCACGGTTGACGTTTTCAGTTTGAGCGACGGCAATAAAATAGCGAAGTTCAAATATTTCCATAATCGAAATGAATATTTCCATTTCATTTCTTTTTCAATGAGATCAGTTTGGCTATAAGAAAAAACCTCGATACCGAGAATTAAATACTTGGAAATAAACTAAAACAAAGGAGATAAGATGAAAACATTCGCTATTCTTTTAACGATTCTCTCAGGCAGCACCGGCTTCGCAGGAGGAGTCACTTGTACACAATGTCCAGCCGAAAGCACAATGTGCGCCCCAAGAGCCGATTGTGCCGAAGATACGCACACAACTTTCAACTGCCGATTCGAGGGCTCAAATGGACAATTTCAACTTTTATTAACGAGTGGAGCGGGTCGTGACCTACGTGTGGATACCCTAAAGGGCCGCTATGTTTCCGAAAGAAACTCCTATGCAACCTTCAGATGCCTAGAAGTTCGATAAGCGTCAAACATCCTTTTGCGGTCTCAGCCGGGGCCGCAGACCTAGACCTTTCATTTTAATTACACATAATTTACATATTCGTTTGACACTTGTTTTTATGGTGATTACCGTAAAGAAGTGCTCAGTAAGAGCTAATTACATCTCACACCCACACATTTCGTCTATATATATGTAGATATATTTTGTCTAAAGGTCTACCTATATATGGACGATAATGTATAATAAGTCTATATATAGATAGACTAAAGAAGCGAGGACCGCGTGGGTGCAAAAACAGCAAAACTTCGTCGACATCAGTTGGATCGATTTTTTCGACAAAGCACGGCCGTGCTCTCTATGCCAGCTCCCAAGTACGGGTGGGTGAAGGAGATCCGCGAAGCTTTAGGAATGACGATGCAGGATTTGGGTGAACGCTTAGGTGTGATCAAGCAGCGTATCGAGCGCATTGAGAAGGATGAAATCGCCGGCAAAGTGACGCTGCAAACGCTGCAAGATACGGCGGAAGCTCTGGATTGCGAACTTGTATATTTCTTTGTTCCGAAGGGCGAAGGTTTGCAAAAGAGTTTAGAGAATCAAGCGTTGAAGGCGGCACGCGAAATAGTGAAGAGCACTGAACACACGATGGGCCTTGAAGCTCAAGATACATCCAAGCAAGCGCAACAGCACTTGCTTGAAAGTGTCGCACAAGAACTTTTAATGAAAGAAGATCGCAGAATATGGAGAACGAAGCGTGAAAATTCAAAGTCCTCCAGGGGCCACACCTCTCGACGATGAAACTTTGCAAGGATTGATTCCCGGGCTAACCACTTATCGCGAACTGGATGAGTTTGAAGCTGCGGGAATAGCACGCGCTCTTCTTTGGGCTTTTAATAGTCGCACCTTAAAAAAAGATCTGCTCTCGGCTTCAGGGCTGTGTCTTTTACATCGAAGAATGTTTCAAGACACTTGGGAGTGGGCGGGGACTTTTCGTCGCCGCGAAACAAATATCGGTGTGTCTCCAGAGAAAATTCAAAACGAGTTGGGTCAGCTGTTGGGAGACGTAAAATACTGGCTTACACATAACACATTTTCCACAGAAGAAATCGTGGCCCGCTTCCATCATCGCTTGGTTTGGATTCATCCTTTTCCCAATGGAAATGGACGTTTTTCTCGACTGGCGGCAGATCTTTTGATGGAACACATTGGTCAATCTAGACCCACATGGGGGCAGGTGAACCTTGGACAGATGGGACAGAAACGAGCGCAATACATTCAAGTGCTTCAGATTGCAGATCGCTCTGAAAACTACGCACCGCTCATTGAGTTTATGAAAAGTTAGAATAGTGAGTCCCTCCCACATCTTGTCGTGATATGATTTTCTTTTAAGGAGAATTCATGAGACTTGAGGGTGGAATTAATTTTAGAGACATGGGTGGATATGAAACTTTGGACGGACGTAAAGTCAAAAAGGGTTTCTTTTTTCGCTCGGGCTCTTTGTCTCGCTTAACTCCGCAAGATTGTGAATATCTTAAAGCCTTTTCGATCGAACATATTATTGACTATCGCGATCACCACGAATCGAGTAAAGACCAAGACATCTTATGGGATGGCGTGCAGTATGAGTGCTGCCCGGCAAATCCCGCAAGTCACGCGACGAACGCTGATCATGGTGATTTTTTTAGCTCTGAAAGTTTAGAAGCTTTGCCTTCGGACTTTATGGAGTCTTTATACCGCCAATTGCCTTTTGCAAATGCGGCCTACAAAAAACTTTTCCACAAAGTGGATTCCCTAAATCAAGGAGCGATCGTGCAGCACTGTGCTGTTGGCAAGGACCGCACGGGAGTGGGCTCGGCGTTATTACTTCTTTCTTTAGGCGTACCTCAAGATACTGTTCTTCAAGATTATCTCGTCACTGAACAAACTCTTTTGCCTTTTAAATTAAAAATCTTGAGTGTGATCGAACCTCGTTTGACTGAAAAGGCCAAAGAGCGTTTTGAATACATGATGTCAGCCAATGAGAATTTTCTGCATACGGCATTGCGAGAAATCACTTCTCGTTATGGAAGCTATGAAAGCTTTTTTGAGCACGAATACGCTCTAACGGCCCATAAACGAGATCAGTGGAAAAGCCGCTTTTTAGAATAAAAACTGTGCCTTAAATTGAGACACATCCTCTAGGAAACTTCGTTTAGTGCCGATAAGCTTCCTATGGATGCAAGTTTAAATCAGGACGATTACGTTGCCGTATCAAGGGATGAGTTTGTCGCCGGCATGCAAGTGCCCGTGGATATCTTTTTAAAACTCTCTGAAACAAACTATGTGATGATCTTGAAGGAAGGTGCGAAGGTTCACTTTGAACAAATGCATTTTCCGGAAAAAGCCGAATGGCTTTATGTGCGTCGCAGTGATTATCACAAATGCGTGGGACAAAATCTCAGCATTGCGGGTATCGTTCTTGAAAGTGATAAGATCAGTTTTGAAAAGAAAACGATCTTTCTTTCTAAAGCCGCAGATTCGATTTTTAAAGAGATCGAACATCTGGGCTTTGACCATCAGGCCTTAGAGCATTCAAAGATAGTCAGCCGCTCCATTCAAACCCTTGTCGATAATAAGCCAGACATTTCTGCCGTTATTAACATGATGTCAAATCTCAACGACGAGTTGATTCGTCATGCAATGATGGTTTCGGCGATTTCGGTGATTATCGCAAAGAACATGAAGTGGACGCTTGCGCAGAACTTAGAAAAGTTGGCCCTAGGGGCTCTTCTTCATGACGTCGGTATGAAAGAACTTCCCGATGAAATTCTTGAAACACCAAGGCATGCTATGACCCGTGACCAAACTGCCGCTTACGAGTCCCATGTCTACCGAGGAGTGGAAATCTTAAGAAGCATGCCTTCCATTTCGGACGACATTATCGCCATCGTATTAGAGCATCATGAAAATGCTCCCGGTCAGGGGTATCCACGCCGATTAAGAGATATTAAAATGAATCCGTTTGCAAGAGTAGTAGCGCTAGCTGATTGTTTTGCGGATGTGGTGATGGAGTCGGTGAATAATCCCCATCCCAAGACGCCGGCTCAGGCCGTGGCATATATCGAAATCACATTAGGGCAGCCGTTTCATAAGCCGGCATTTCAGGCTTTGAAGCAGGCCCTGCAAGGACCTGCTCCGATCGCGGTTAAAAAAGTGATCTAGTGACGAACAAGCTCAGGAGCTTTTTCGTTCGCAAGCTCATGCAAGCAATCAACAAAGAACTTGCAGATGATGAACAAGTGAACTTGTTCATTTGCTGCTAGGCTTGGTTCAAGCTCTGGAGACATGAAAAGTTCTTCGATGATGTAGTTCAGGATTTCTGGCTGACCTTCCGCTGCTGATTTAGCTTGAAGATCCGCGATCATGTCGTCGTTCAAAGCCAAATATTTTTCGAATTCAGCTTCGTTCTTTTCAAAGCGCGAAATCACTTCTTCTTCCGTCATCGCGCGAAGATCTTTGTACTGATCTTCAAAAGAGCGATTCAAGATCAACGCCATCATAAAGCCCAAATCTTGAGCGCCTTCGCTCATGTCTTCGATGAACTCCATGAAGAAACCCGCAAGATCAGGTTGCACGTCAAAAAGATGCTGGGACGCTTTTTCAAGATCACTTTCTTCCGTGATGCCGCAGATATCATCAATTGAATTTTGCACTGTTTGAAACGGAATTCTATCCATCGTCGACCTCTTTTATTTGCGCGTTTTTCTAGCTATTAAACTCTTTCCATTAAACAAGAAAGGGCTTTATAGTTGCAGAATACACGGGGAGTAAGGCTGTATGCAATTTATTAACATGCTTGTGCTTTGTTTTATTTCAGTTGTGATGACAAGCGTCTCAAAAGCAGAAGAACCAAATTTCGACCTGTATACACGCAAAGTTCAACCCATTTTCGATAACCGCTGCGTAGCCTGCCATAGCTGTTTTAATGCTCCCTGCCAGTTGAATTTGCAGAACTTTGAGGGGTTTCAAAGAGGTGCCAATAAGTTGAATGTCTACGATGGAACTCGCACCCAAAGCGTGCCTCCATCACGACTGTGGATTGATGCTCATGGCGCCAAAGCCTGGCAGGAAAAAGGCTTCTTTGATTTGAATAACTCTCGAAAATCAGAGGGAAATCTGTTTTTGAGTTTTCTCAATTTACGCGCAGAAAAACAGAACATCGAAATCGAAAAGCAGGTCGCCCAAACCCAAATCTGTGCTTCTCCCGCAGAAGATTTTAAGAAATTGCAAAAGCAGGCTCCTTATCTTGGAATGCCCTATGGACTGCCGCCGTTAAATGCTATGGAGATAGACACGATCCAAACTTGGATTGAAGGAGGAGCTCAAGGCCCCAACTCTGAAGCGCAAAAGGAACTCGCTCGTGTTCCTGTAGAAATACAAAAACAAATTCAAGTTTGGCAAAAATTTTTAAATCAGACGGACCCAACTCATAAATTGGTCAGCCGCTATTTATATGAGCACTTGTTCTTAGCGCACCTTCATTTTCCGGAAGCAAACGATATATTCTTCCGTCTGGTGCGTTCACGAACACCTTGCCAGAATGGTGTGCAGGAAATCTCCACCCGTCGACCTAATGACGATCCCGGAGTAAAAAAGTTTTTTTATTGTTTTACGAAATTCCCGGGTACGGTGGTCATGAAAACCCACATTCCCTATGCTTTAAGCCCGGCCAAGCTGGATCGTATCAAAAAAATATTCTGGGAAAAATCTTGGAAGGTCAGCGCCATGCCTTCCTATGAATCAGGCGTCGCGGAAAACCCGTTCATTGCATTTAAAGATATACCTGTGAAAGCTCGTTATCAGTTTTTGTTAGACGATGCTCAATACCACGTAAGTACTTTTATTAAAGGACCGGTTTGTAATGGCAGCATGGCGGTAAACTCCATTCAGGAACAATTTTATGTGTTTTTCTTAAATCCAAAATCAGACAACATGGTTCTTTCCAAAGAGTACGTGGGTAAAGTAGAAAATCTTTTGATGCTGCCAGGAGTTTTCGGCAGTGATGTTGACATTAAAGAGACTCCGGTCTTTTACAAAAAACTGATTGATCACCGAGAGAACTACCGGAGAGCGCGTGCGGAAGAGCAAAAAAAATTAAAACCCGAAGGCTATGCACTTTCGGATATTTGGAATGGTGATGCGGTAAATCCGAACGCTGTTTTGACGGTGTTCCGTCACGATGACAATGCTGTCGTTTTAAAAGGGGCGGTGGGTGATCTTTCTAAGACAGTTTTCATTTTAGATTATCCGTTATTTGAGCGTTTGGTTTATAATCTCGTCGTAAACTTTGATGTCTTCGGGAATGTCAGTCACCAGCTCTTAACACGAGTCTATATGGATATGATTCGCATGGAAGCTGAAGAGTTGTTCTTGATGTTCCTTCCTCCCGAAGAGCGTTTGCAGTATCGCCGTGAGTGGTACAAGGGGCTTTTAACTCAAGTGAAAATGACTTATGTGTTTCCGACCATCGGTTCCTCCGAACCCACGGCAGTTCGCTTTACAGAAGAGGGACAAACAAAAAAACAAATGGTCGAAAAAATCCTTTTCTTTCATCTGAATGAAAAAGTCAGAGGCCGCTTAGACACCGTCAATTGGAAGACCTTGCAGGTTCCTGAAAGTATGCAGCCCCAATTCCGGGTAGAGGGGTTCAACGCAGAGCTAAGAAAGATCGCGGCAATCAAAGCTGACGGGAAAACTCCCTTTGCGCAGTATTTTCCTGATGTCGCATATCTGAAAGTCGTGATGAACTCTGGGGATTTAAAAGTTTATTCTTTGATCCACAATAAAGAGCATGAAAGTGTTTCCTGGATTCTGGCAGAGTCTTTAAGAATGGCTCCAAAAGAAGACAGTTTAACAGTTTACGAAGGTTTCTGGGGCCCTTACCCGAATATTATTTTTGATGTGAAGGAGAACGATCTCTCAACTTTCGTAACAGCCGCACAAAAAGTGAAATCCGAAAAAGACTATCAGAAACTCGTTACAACCTTTGGCATTCGTCGTTCTAATCAGGCGTTTTGGACTCATTACGATGAGCTGAATTCCCATTATCGTCGCACCGATCCCGTGAACTTCGGATATTTGGATTTGACTCGTTACGAGTTAAAATGAAAAAGCTCTTTTTCAGAATCCCATTCTATTTTGTAAACCACACAATTGGGAATGGGTAAAAGCTCTTGAAGTTCGGGGCGAAGGCTGTGCAGAAAGCGACGCATGACAAGACCGTGAGTGCAAAGTCCTGCACTTTTGAACTCGTGCTTCAGGCACAAATCTTTTAAAGCTGCTGTAAAACGCTCGATGGACTTTTTAGCGCTTTCGGCTTTTGGAAAACAGAATTCAGAATGAGCCGGATCTACGGATGTCCACTTTTCCCAAGACTCCACGCCAAACTTTTCGTGAGCTTCTTGCAAAGTCAGTCCTTCCAGTTCTCCTAAATTCACTTCGCGAAAGGCCGGTGAAACATGCAGAGGCTTTGCTAAAAGAGAGTTCGCAATACGAGCTGTTTCGTGCGCACGCACAAGATCGCTCGTGACGAACAAATCGACCGCATTTTCTTGAAAATACGATTGCAGTTGAAGAGCTTGGGTTTGGCCCTCTGAGTTTAAAGGAATATCTGTGTGTCCTTGAATGCGACGAATGGCATTCCAGTCCGTCTGTCCGTGGCGAAAAAGATGGATGGTCTTTAGCATAATGTCTCTATTGAATCACTTGCATGTCTTTGCATAAAGAGAAAAGATTTAAATATGAACAGCATTTTGACTTCTTTGCACCAATCTCTTAAAGCCTTAGCCCGACCGCGCATGGCGCTTCTGATATTTCTGCCGCCGGTGCTATCGTTTGTATTTTTATTCGCTCTCTTTGTCAGTTTTTGGCCTGCCTGGATCAGTGGGCTGACCGGATTTTTTTCATCTTTGACTGCGGTGAGCTGGATGACATCAATAACGGGACTGACGGACTTTGCTTACTGGTGCAGCGTTGTCTTTTTGATCCTCTTATTCATTCCGATGGTGTTTTTGTTTGCGGTTGTCATGACATCTCTTTTTGTTATGCCCATAGTTTTAAAGTGGGTAGGTGACGTGGACTTCCGTGGGCTCGAAAAGAAAAAAGGGGGCACGTTGATCGGCAGTGTTTGGAATACCCTTTCGGCGACCTTGATATTTTTGATGCTCTTTGTGGTGACCTTGCCGCTGTGGTTTTTACCGGGACTACAAATTGTTGTTCCGCTTATGCTCGCTTCGTGGCTGAATAAAAAAGTCTTTTTGTACGACGTCCTCCAGGATTATGCGAGTAAGGATGAAAGGCATCTTATTGCAGCAAGAAACTCTAAGGCTCTCTATGGCTTGGGGCTTTTATTAGGGCTCCTTTCATATATTCCACTGGCCTTTTTCTTTGTGCCGGTTCTATTAGCTCTTTCTTACACGTATTACTGTCTAAATGCTTTACAGTCTCTGCGAAAGGGCGAATCCTAGTGGATTTCCGGGGGTAAGTGGTGTATTTATCCCCTATGTCTAAGTGTGGAAGTGAACGCAAAAATATCGATATTGACTCTTTAAATGAAAGAGTTCGTAAGGCGGGGATGAAGCTCACCCAGCAGCGTACACAGATGCTTAAGATTCTTTTAGGTCATCCTGATCCTATTTCGGCAGATGAAATCTTTAAAAAATTCGATGATAAGTCCGACGGGATGGACCTTGTCACAATCTATCGTATTCTTAAGAAGTTTGAAGAGGCGGGGCTTGTTTCTCGTCTGGAGTTTGGCGACGGTGTCGCTCGTTTTGAGCTGGCTTTAGAATCGGGGCACCATCATCACCATGTCATCTGCCGTCAATGCCAGCGTGTAGAGCCGATTCATATCTGCGATTTAGATCCGCATATAAAAATGGTTGAGACAATGGGATATAAACAAGTATCCCACCGTCTTGATTTCTTTGGCGTGTGCTCGCGCTGTCAATAATTATTCTTGAGTTTTCGGAAGAATAAAAACAAAAGTCGTATTCATCGCATCTTTGTTTAACGAAAGATGACCTTGGTGATTTTTGATTATTCCTGCAGAAATAGAAAGCCCTAGGCCCGTTCCTTTGCCCACATCTTTTGTGGTGAAGAAGGGGAGCATGATTTGTTCGGCAATTTCTTCCGGAATGCCTTTCCCTGAATCGATAATATAAAACTCAACAGCGTCCTCCGTTTCTTTCACATCCATGCGGATCCATTTTTCATCGAGCTGAGAGATCGCATCAAATGAATTATTCAAAAGATTCAAAAGCACCTGCTCGATCTGGATAATACGACATTCAACTTCGAGCTCGGGATCAATATCGGGAACTTCGACTTCGACACCGTGATTGTAAAAACGGGTGCGGCAAAACTCTAAAGTCTCTTCGACGATCTTTTTTACCGGCACAATCTCAAATGGATCATGAGAACCTTCACGTGCAAAAGAGCGTAATGATTTAATAATACGCGCGATCTTGTCAGCTGTACGACTGATACTTTCGGCCGATTGTTTGATTTTTTCAGGTTCAAGTTTGTTGTTTTCGACCATTTGTTGAAGTTGAAAAGCGCGGGCCTGTATGACGGTCAGGGGGTTGTTGATTTCATGAGCGATACCGCCAGACATTTCTCCAAGGGCGGCCATTTTAGTTGCAGAGATCAGCTTTGCTTTGGCTTCCGCAATTTGTTGTTCGGTCAAAACTTCTTCTGTCGAATCCCAGGCAACTCCGTACATTCGAGAGGCGTCATCGGCCATGAATTTTCCGTAGCAGCGAATATGATGGACTTCTTTATTTTCCCACGTGATGCGATAGGTGACATAGAAGTCTTGATGCTTCTCAGCGGCTTCACGCACTCGCATATTTACAACTTCCATGTCTGCGCGGTTGGAGCGCTTCCACACTTCTTCAAGAGGAGACAGATCCGGATTGTTGGGAATTCCGTGAATGCGGTACATCTGAGAATCCCATAGAAGCACATTTTTTTCTAATTCCCACTCCCACGTCCCCATGTTGGCCGCCGACAGGGAAAGATTCAGTTTTTGAATCGTTTTTTTTAAAGTTTCTTCGTAGGCTTTGCGGGCATCGATTTCTGTGGCGACTCCCAGCAGGGTAGCGACCTCGCCTTTTTCGTTCCGAGAAAAAACAGTGATCCGATCACTCAGCCAGTGATAATTGCCACTGTGATCTTTAAAACGGTATTCGACATTCAAAACCTCGCCATCCTTGAGGTCTTTGGATTTTTTAACGCTTTGGCGGAGTGAGTCGATGTCTTCGGGGTGCATCGTGCGGGTGTAGTACTCCGGTCCCATCTTGCGAATCTCTTCCAAAGTGTACCCATAGCGAGCTACGCCACGCTCGTTGATCCATACGAGATTTTCTTCATTCACATCGAAGATGTAAACGCTGTCAGACATCGTTCTATGAATCTGTTCCAGAAGAGTTGCTTGTTCTTTAGGCGATTTTGTATCCATACTGGTTCGAGTTTACTCTAGCATTGGGTAACGCGAAACGGCTAAATCTAAATAAAACCTTAACAATACAGAGCAGCAATCTAGTGCTAGACCAATATCTTATACAGGAGTGTGTATGATTAAGAATGCAATTCTATCATTGTGTGTGGTTCTCGGTGCGTCCGCAGCTCACGCGCAAGTTCCAGTTATTAAAATCGATGGATCGAGCACTGTGTTTCCAATCACAGAGGCGATGGCTGAAGAATTCCAAACGGCACAAAAAGGGAAGGTTCGCGTTACTGTGGGTATTTCCGGTACAGGTGGCGGCTTCAAAAAATTCTGCCGTGGCGAAATTGACATCCAAGATGCGTCTCGTCCGATTCAATCTTCTGAACTTGAAGCTTGCCGTAAAGCGGGAATCAAATTCCTAGAGCTAGCCGTTGCTTATGACGCAACAGCTGTGGTTGTGAACCCAAAAAACAAATGGTTGAACTCGATTTCTGTGGCCGACCTAAAAAAAATGTGGGAGCCCGCAGCTCAAGGTAAAATCCAAAAATGGAGTGATATCAACCCAGCTTGGCCTAAAGAAAACTTGAAACTTTACGGAGCGGGTTCTGACTCTGGGACCTTCGATTACTTCACGGAAGCTATCGTCGGTAAATCGAAGTCTTCTCGTGGTGATTACACTGCCAGCGAAGATGACAACACGCTTGTAACGGGTGTTTCAAACGACCTTCACGCTTTGGGTTACGTTCCTCTTGCTTATTATGAAGAGAATAAAGCAAAGCTTAAAGTCGTTGGTATCATCGGCGGCGATAAAGCTCCTAAAAAAGAAGCGGTGACGCCCTCTCGTCAAACAGTAGAGGCGGGTACTTACTTCCCACTTTCTCGCCCGATCTTCATTTATGTGAATGAAGCTTCTATGAAGAAAACGGAAGTTAAAGACTTCGTGAACTTCTATTTAAGCAACGCAGCTTCCATCGTTCCTGAAGTAAAATACGTTCCACTTCCGGCAAAAGCCTATGAATTAGGCAAAGAACACGTGAAAAAGAACAAACTGGGAACAGTTTTCGGTGGGCACTCTGAAGTAGGTCTTAAAATTGAAGAGTTGCTGAAACGTGAAGGTTCGTTGTAGTTTACGTCTGTGAATAAGAATCAACTCAAAAAACTAAATGAGTTTACATCCGCCGACCACCCGGTACGGCGGATGCGTCGTTTAAGAGAACGCGCTATCGAAACAGTTTTGTTTTTGGCGGCGGCGTCTTCTGTTTTGGTAACTATCGGTATCGTCGGTATCCTGGTTACGGAAAGTCTTCCATTTTTTAAAACTGTGTCGATCGTTGAATTTTTAACGGACACGCAGTGGACTCCGCTTTTTGAAAATCCTCGTTATGGCATTTTGCCTTTGCTTTGCGGAACCTTTCTTTCAACGATCATTGCTTTGTTAGTAGCCATTCCACTGGGAACAGTGGCGGCAGCATTTTTAAGTGAATATGTTCGTCCTTCATTCCGTGAGATTTTAAAACCGATTCTGGAGCTTTTGGCGGCGGTGCCAACGGTTGTTTACGGATACTTTGCTTTGCTTTTTGTAACACCTCTTTTGCAAAAACTGATTCCTTCTTTAGGCGGATTTAACGTCCTTAGTGCGGGACTTGTTATTGGGGTGATGATTGTTCCTTATGTCAGTTCTTTAAGTGAAGATGCCATGCGCTCGGTGCCCGGGCATTTGCGAGAGGCTTCTTTCGCCGTGGGTGCTTCACGCATGCAAACGGCTTTCCGCGTGGTGATTCCGGCAGCATTTTCGGGAATTACTTCTGCTTATATTTTAGGTATCTCGCGGGCTTTGGGTGAAACCATGGTTGTAGCAATTGCTGCCGGCATGCAACCTAATCTAACGATGAATCCGACAGAACCAGCGGCAACGATCACCGCATTCATCGTGCAAGTGAGCTTAGGAGATCTTCCTCACGGCTCTATCGGTTATCAGTCTATTTATGTTGCTGGTTTAAGTCTTTTGGTTCTGACTTTGTGCTTTAATATTATCGGACTTTATCTTCGTAAGAAGTTTCAGGAGAAGGAATAATGGAAGTCCAACAAGATATTTTGGCGAATATCAAACGCCGTCAGATGTGGGACTTTGTTTTTGCTTTGTGCGGGCTGATGTCTTTATTGTTCGCACTTATTACGCTTCTGACTTTGATCGTGGATCTTTCCATGACAGGTGTTGCGCGTATTAACTATGACTTCTTTACGAACTTTCCTTCTCGTTTCGCTGATCGCGCGGGGATTTTATCTGCGTGGGTAGGGTCTTTCTGTATCATGTTGACGACGGCTTTTTGCGCGATTCCATTAGGGGTCGCAGCTGGAGTTTACCTTGAAGAGTACTCTAAGAAAAATTGGATTTCCCAAATCATTGAACTGAATATCATCAATCTTGCCGGTATTCCCTCGATCACTTACGGTCTAATGGCCTTAGGTCTTTTCGTATATAAATTGAAGTTAGGGCAGAGTATTTTGACGGCAGGCCTGACTTTGGGTCTTCTCGTATTGCCCATCATTATCGTGACCACACGTGAAGCGATTCGCGCGATTCCTAATACCATTCGTGAGGCAAGTTACGCGATGGGCGCTTCTAAGTGGCAGACCATTCGCTACCATATCTTGCCTTATTCTTCTGGCGGTATTTTAACGGGTGTGATCATTTCTTTGTCTCGTGCCATCGGTGAAACAGCCCCTTTGATTACGATTGGTGCTTTGACATTTATTGCCTTCTTGCCTACGCCTCCGATTGAGGGGCATTTTCCTTTTGTGAACTTTAAGTGGCTCATGGATCCGTTTACTGTGATGCCGATTCAAATGTTTAACTGGTTGTCGCGTCCTCAGCCGGAATTCCATGTGAATGCAGCGGCGACAGGGGTTGTGCTTTTAGTGATGACCCTGATTATGAATGGCGGAGCGATTTATTTACGTTCTCGTTTCCGTAAAAAGATGAAATGGTAATAGATATGGAACTACAGCTTCGCGCCGAAGTTAAAAATTTGCTTTTCTCTTACGGGGATAAAAAAGTCCTTAACGGAGTCACTTTACCTATCTACGAAAACCGTGTGACGGCTTTGATCGGCCCTTCGGGTTGCGGTAAGACGACTTTGCTTCGTTGCTTTAATCGTATGCATGACCTTTATGCCAATGCGAACTATCAAGGCGAGATCCTTCTGCACCCGGATAAAAGAAATATTTTGGGTAAAGAGATCGACCCGATGGAAGTGCGCATGCGTATCGGAATGGTTTTCCAAAAGCCCAATCCATTTCCAAAAAGTATTTATGAAAACGTCGCTTACGGATTGAAAGTTCGTGGCGTAAAAAAGAAAAGCTTTATCGAAGAACGTGTTGAGCGTTCCTTGCAACAAGCCGGTCTTTGGAACGAAGTGAAGGATCGTTTGTCTTCTTCGGCGACAGCTTTGTCGGGCGGTCAGCAGCAGCGTCTTTGCATCGCTCGTGCTTTGGCTACAGAGCCTGAAATCTTGTTGTTGGATGAGCCCACGTCGGCGTTGGACCCTATTTCCACTCGTCATATCGAAGAGCTTATCGGGGAGCTTCGTCGTGACGTGACGATTGCGATTGTTACGCACAGTCTGCATCAAGCGGCGCGTGTTTCTGATTATACGGCGTTTATGTACTTAGGGGACTTGATTGAGTTTGGGGCGAGTGATCAGATCTTCACGAACCCAAAAGATCAACGTACTGAAAACTATATCACGGGTCGTTTTGGGTAAAAGCTCTGGTTATCCAACCGCTTTCTTTAGAATTTCATTGATGAGGCTTTGGTAAGGAATATCCTTGTTCTTAGCCTTTGCTTTTAGTTTCTTTAATACGTTCTCATCCACCCGGATAGAAATGGCTTTCCTAGGTACGTCTCCCAAAAGCGGGCGCCCAGCTCTTTTCATTTTTTTAAGCTGGTTTTTGGAAAGCTCCGGCATCTCAGAAAAGTCGATATCTTTATCATCAACCTTTCTGGCTATACGCTTGCCTTTCATTTTTACTAGCAATTCGGGCACTGATAATTCGATGATACTCGATTTTTTCTTCATATCCTGACCTCCTAGAAGTGTAGACCACGTAAAGGATGCATTCAAAATACAGTCATATATTGTATATACATAATTATAGAATTGGTCAATACTTGGATGGCAATGCAAGTTGTGTGATTGAATAACTTGTTAATAAAAAGCCCCGCTCTTGGCGGGGCAATCAAGTCTCGGACATGGGATTTTGGGTCAGAGTATGAATCTTAGGCTCAGCTTAAAGTAAAAGGCGTTTCCAATCGACACGGCATTGTCGGGATCGGGAACGTAGTTTTCGTCTATAAAGAAACGACGGTCGAAGGAGTGGCCGGCTTCTAGATCGGCGAAGATTTGTTTGCTGATCGGGGATTTAATTCCGACGAAGATTTTTTTGTCATCATAGAAAAGACGGTCGTCTTTGTTTTGTCTTCCATAAAGATAGTACGTGATTTGTGAAAAATCCACGCCGGCGTAAAGCTTCGCGAAGTCGGTGACTTTGTAATACACCGACGTCTTGATGATCCAAGGGACCAACGTGAAAAAATCCCAACCGTACTTTTCAGCAAATTGCCAGTTGAAGGTCGCAAAAGGAATTCCTAGCACCGAACGAAATTCTTTTGATGGATTGTAGAAGTAAGCAAAACCCGGCAATGGAATATTATTTAGAATCGGGCGGTTGTTTGAATAGTCGACAAGCAAAAGCCAGCGACTGGATTCATCATCGGGATAAGAATAAAATGCGGTGACTCCCAAAGTGGTGACGTCGGCACTTTCAAAAGGTCTGTCACTTGCGGAACCGTAGCGTGCATTGACGGACCATAGGCGCTTATCATCGATCACACGCGTATATCCTAAGCCAAATTTAATATCGTAAAGGCCGTAGATTTCATTTTGCGCGGGATCGACGAGATATTGAGAGCCGCTTAAGTTCAAAGAGACCGACTGCAAGTCAGTTTTATAAACGGGCGTGGTAAAGTCGAACGATTGATAAGATGTCGATGCGCGCTCTTGCGGGAACTCCGCTTTATCAAAAAACAAACCTGTATACGAAAGAATAGTTCGTTGTTGGCCGGGGGGAGTAAGTCCCTCCATCATTCCTTGAGAGTAAGCTTGGGATGTGAAGAGTAACAAATAAACTAAAATGCCAAAAGCGTGTTTCATGCTTTGTCAGCATAGAAGTTTTTTGCGTACTTACACAACAGATTTTTCCATTCTGACTACGCGAGCACAATTCTGGCAGATCTCTGAAATCGGCCACTGAAGCTCTGCCGGCTTCACTTGGACTTCGTGTAAACAGTGAGGGCATGGAACCGCGCCACTTAAAACTTTTCCTTCACTCTTGTAGCTTCGGAGGGCGAAGAAAATTCCAAGGCCAAAGAATAAGGGCACACTTACAAAGTGAAAGACGGGGATTAAAACAGAGACCAAGGCGATTCCCCAAAAGAGTGCGAGCTTTTTTAAAGCTTGAGACATCTTTTCAGGTGGCGCGAACCACTTGATGTAAACGACTCCATTTTGAATTCTTTCGTCACCGACGTTGGCGGTGACTTGGATTTTTTCTCCGGTAGTTTCCATGACGTCCTCCGTGATGAACACTCAAGATTATGGGACGATTGACAAAATGTATTGGTCCCAAAGATTAGTCCTCATTGCTGACCTTTGGCAACCGTCAACATCCTTACAGGAACTTAAGTACTCTTTTCGGATTGGATCCCGTACCGTAGTTAAGTATTTCTTGGAGTCCGCGCGACACAGCCACGGAAGTCGAAGCTATTTGCGAAGACTTAAATGTTTCGCCTTGTCGGGTTGTCGTCGTAAGCTCCAGGAAAGTCACCTGGCGGTGGTCCTGCTGCGATGTTTCCTGCCGAAAAAGATACCTCCCATACATTTCCCTCGATACCCTAAATATCTATGAAGTCACTGCACTCTGATAAATATTTTATTCGCGAATCGCTTTACAACTTGGTCGAGCTTTCTTTGTTGGCTCGTCTTTATGAAGAGCACTGCATTCCGGCGGCGAGCACCGGAAGTCTTAATCAAGAATCTCTTGCGCAGACTTTGCTTAAAATGAAGGCAACTGAAGGTAAGGGCGAGCTTCGCGTGGCTATCTTTGATACAGATCCGATTGGATTTTACTGGAAGTTTCAGGGGCAGGTGCTTGCGCACTGGGTGCATCCGGAACATCGTAATCAAGGTGTCGAACAGGGACTTTTAGGTTCTTAGATGAATTCTTCAACGTCCGCGGCTTTTTGGAAAGGCAAACGGGTTTTTTTAACTTACCCGAACTCTTTTTTAGGAGCGTGGACGGCTTTATCTCTTCAGCACCTCGGAGCACAAGTTTTTGGTTTTGGTGAATCTTTAGAATCTTCGCCAAATCTTTTTGATCTTACAAACCTTGGACAGACCATTGCTATGACGTACGGAGATCTTCGCAACGAAGAATCTTTGCGTCAGGCTTTGCAATTTGCGCAAGCCGACGTCGTTCTTCATCTTGGTGAGACGGGATTTTTAAAAGACGGCGAGCAACGACCATTAGAATTGATCTCTAAATCTGTGTTGGGAACAGCGCAGTTGATGGAGCTTCTTCGTGAAACGGCGTCGGTTCGATCCGTTGTCGTATTGGGTACAGATAAAGCTTATGTCCGTGCTAACGATAATGCAGCGGTGAGCGAATCGTCTGCGGTGGGGCCTTCGGGAATTTTTGCGACGTCGAAACTTTGTTCTGAATTTATTGCGCTTTCGTATCGTGATTCGTTTTTCTCTCCAGAGAAATATAATAAACATAAAGTGGCTATCGCGACAGCGCGGATTTCTTCGGCCATAGGTGGCGGGGATTTTTCTTCTGAAGGTTTGATTTTTCAAGCGGTGCAAAGTTTTTTGGGAAAGAAAACTTTTGAAGTTCGCAATCCTCAATCCGTCCGACCTTGGATCCATGTTTTGGATCAGGTTTCGGGGATTTTGTCTGTGGCTCAGGGGCTTTTTGAAAAAGGCCCTAAGCTTTCGTCGGCGACCTATAATTTGGGCGCCTCCGAATATGAGTCGGTTGGCGAAGTGATGAAAGAGTTTAGTGAGGCGTGGGGGAAGACTTGGTCTTCGGTCTCTGTCGCGGATTCCTCGAAATCTCTTTCGATTCATGGTCAGCTGAATAGTGAGCTGGCTTTGACGGAGCTTGGTTGGAAACCGCAGTGGGATTTGTCTCGCGCGCTGGTTGAGACGGCGAAATGGTATCAGGGGTATTATGCGGGGCACTCGTCGGTGGAGGAGTTGACGGGGGTTTTAAGAAGTTTTTACGAGGGCTGAATCGCCCCCGTAAAATTTAAGCTTAGTTTACTTTTACGATAAAGTTTACGTAAGCATTAACAGGACGAGTCTCGCTGCCGCCAGCTGCAGAAGTCGTATTGGAAACGTAGCTACCCGCTCCATTCGCTGGAACCGTACCGCCACCAGACAGGCCAACAGTGAAACTATGTGTATGTGAACGTAACTGATCGGCTTGAATTGAACCCACCGCATTACCGGCATTACCACCAGTGTTCATAGCTGAACGGCTGCCAGCATCTGGATCTCTTCCTGTGCCACCATCAACGCCACGTAAAAAGCGGCCACGAAGATCTGGTAGGCGGAATGTCGATACGCCGTCACCACCGAATGCCGTGCCAATAGCAGCAAATAAATCTGGATAATCAGCAATATTAAGAAGGTCGCCATTTGCAAAGCGATAGCCATTTGGCGGAGTAGTGCCACCGAACGGTAGTACCACGCCGACGGGTACGATCGCTGATCCACTGCTTAGTTCAACCCAGTTGTTAGACGTATCGTAACCCCAGAATTTATTATCCGATGAGTCATAAACGATTTCTCCTGGTTCTGGGTTAGTTACGTTGGTTTTCCCAAATACAGTTGGTGCTGAAAACTTTAAACCCAACGTTTTGAAGCTGTCTTTACCTTTAAAACCAAGGAAGCAGACGGCAAGAATTGAAATAAAAACGATTTTTTTTGACATAAAAGAACTCCTTTTCTTTTGTAGAAAAATGCTAAAAGTCGGCTTCTCCAAAAACAAACTATATTTGTTTATGTAAAAATAAATTGTTTATACGTCGAGGACCAGAAAAAACTCGGATTACAGATCTGTTTGCATGAAAATCTCTGGAATGGGTGGTTTTATTGCTTTACGCTAGGAGATTGATCTGAAAGATGTGGTACGGTCGTTAGAATATGGCTGCTACTGAAGGGCTTCGTTATGGAAATGAGATGGCATTGTAAATATCAGTCCCCCTTAGGGTTAGTACTTCTTAGTATCTTAAGCTTGTCTTTACAGGGGATAGTGTTCGGATATATTTTACCATCCAAATTAATTCTTCCATGGCTACTTTACTTTTCCTTTTTGATAGTTTTGCGACCTTACTATTCGGCTATAACTGTCTTTTTGATCGAATCAATTCTGTTAAGAGTTCACATAATGAAAATGTCGCACACGAATACGGCCTTTGAGGCTTCGGATATTTTTGCTTGGAAGCAGGCTTTTTTTTTGAAAGGTTACACGGATTTTCTGATTCCCGCTCTTGGAATTGGGCTGGTATTTTGTTTTGTTAAAGGATTTGCACTGCGAAAGCGTCAATTGGCCTTCTTACCGGCCGTGTTGCTTGTGACAACGTCATGTGTACAGGAACGTAATCCCACACAAAGTACGAGCAACCCGATCAGCTTTCTTTTTTCTCTCGCCAAGGTTCATTACGTCGATTGGAATTTTGCAACAAACATCAAAGAAAATGGCATCTTAAATCATGTGTTTTTAACCCTTCCGATGGGGCAGATTCCAGCTAAAGGACCTGCTCGGTTAGGTGAAAGACAGATAGCAGTTTCGCCACATGCTCCTTTAAAGCCTGATGTTTTTTTGATTTTGTGTGAATCGTGCTATACGAGTTCTTCGTCGAAGTTTGTAACTCCAATGGCTGAATTAGAAAAAGAGGGCTTCGAACGATCCACAATGATTTCCCCGGTATATGGTGGAATGACAGCGGAGGCAGAGTTTGAAGTTTTGACTGGTCTTCCAAGTCAAAGATATAAAGGGATTGATTTTCAGTACTTTGCAGAAAGTTACTCACATGAAGCCATGGGGCTTCCACGAGTATTCGTAAAAAATGGATACTCATCTTTTTCTGCTCATAACAACAAAGGTTTCTTTTGGCGCAGGGATTTAGTTCACCCTAAATTTGGTTTTCAGAAGTCTATTTTCTTAGAAGAGATGAACTGGCCGGATTTATCGGTGACCCCTGAAGACGACATTTTGTTCGAAAGTGCACTGAAACAGTATAAATCTAATCTTGATGGGAAAAAGAACACATTCGCATTTCTTATTACTATTCATACGCATGGCCCCTACAAAGAGGTGGAGGATGATGGGGGAGAGGGCGATTACAAGGCTAAGTTAGAAAAATCTTTAAAAGAGTTTTTAAGATTTCAAAAACAAGTTTATGAATTGGCGCAAAAGAACAGTCGGCCAGTCATATTTGTAATTTTCGGTGATCATAAGCCTGCCATGACGATCTCATTTTACAAAAAGCATGTTTTTAGTGACGACTTCTTCTCATCCAAGGGAGAAAGAAATGACGGATTCAGATTTTCCTCGTTGAGCGAATCACAGCGCATGATTTACGGAAGAGTCCCTGTGTTCATCAAGTCCTTAAACGTTAAAAACGGCGAACTCGCGAAGGAAATCGCAAGGACTTCCCATGATAAGCCGCTGTACTGTTTACCGAGCGTTTTAACAAAATTTATCAATGTACATCATGAGTATTACCGCTTTTTGGACACTGTTTGTAAACGTCCGTCGGTCGAGCTGGTAGACAAGGCCGTCATAGATTCAGTATTTTCCGAAGAAGCGTACGGGAATTTATTATTCGATTAATTGCAGCTCCCAAGGTGCTTAAGGAGTGGGCAATTTCTTTTGTGAGGCTCTGCAGCAATACTTCAGGCTACAATTCAGGAAGATGACGATGGATCCCAATTCTGGGAGGATGAAGTGCCTCCAATATTAGGCGATTACATTTTAGAGAAAGCTTTCCAATAGCGTGGAGTTATTTTCATGATCTCATCACTCCTTATCAATTTTTTATTGTTTGTGATCGTCGGCTATTATTTCAAAAAATTTCATGTCGTCTCTAGGACGTTGGATTTTCTATTGAAGGGGGCTCTGCTTATAGGGTGCGGATGGTTGCTCCTAACGAGCTTAGGCTATTTGTTCACGCCATTGATCTTCGACCATGCGGAAGCAAATATTGCATCTGTGGGAGCCCTTTATGGAAAGGGGCTTGAGATCTACACAGAATTAAGTGCGCCATCGAGATATTCTTTGTTATACGGTCCTTGGCCGTATTTGGTCGTGGCTTTTTTTCAATCGCTTATCAGTAATATGATTTTAGCGGCGAAGTTGCCGGGTGTGATCAACCTATTCTTGTTAGTAGGCTGCACTTATATTTTAAGCACGAAGATCAAAGGCTCGGCTTTTCAGAAACTATTAAGTATTTGCGTTATTCCTCTTGCTCTCTTGGGATACTACAATTTCAGTTATTGGAATCGTCCTGATAGTTATATCATGGCTAATTTATTTTGTGCCTTCACGGTTGTGAGCTTCGCGCCTAGAATCAGTTTCTGGGGGACTTCTCTACTTGTAGGATTATTAGCTGGTTTGGCTGCTAATAGTAAACTTCATGCATGCCTTTATTTTGTTCCCGTCGCAGTTTATTTTTTTGAAACTTATAGATTCCGACGATATTGGACCAAAATTCTGTTGGCGGCGATTGCATTTCTTTGTGCGCTCGTGATGCCCTTTCTATTACCTAACATTGGAGCTGAGAATTATTTGTTGTGGCTTCAAATGGCATCAAAACATGGATTGGTACTTGAAATTTTCTTAAAGAATATTAGCTTTGTTGCGAGCTTTTTATTATTTTTGTATTTTTCGCGTTTTAACGAAAAATTTAAGCTCTCGTTTATCGCTTTGTGTGTCGTATCGTTCTTGGTCGCCGTCGTTGCAAGTAAGCCGGGAGCGGGTCAGCATCATTTTTTACCCTTTGTTCCGTTAATATTGTGGTTGGCCATCCAACAATATTTTTCAATGGATTCTTTGGGGCGTTCAAGATTTCATCTTTTCGCTGCTGCGTTTTTGTTAACGCTAGCTATTAACGGCGTTAACAGACAAAAACAAATTGCTAAATTTCTTGCACAAACATCCGTGCGAGAAAGAGAGTTCTCGGATCTTTTGAACCTAGCGACGTCTTTACCAGGTAATGTTGAACTAGGTTTCGCGGGAAACAAAACCTATGAATCCACTTTTTATAAATCCGCGTTAATTGGTCGTAATAAGGGAATGCTTCTAGACGGCGCCGCTCTGATGGACATGGCAGCGTCAGGTATAAGTATTCCGGATTCTACGATAGCGGAAATAAAGTCTTGTCGCTCCTATTTTGTTTTTCCGAAAGGGGAAGAGCCTTGGAGCATCTTGAGCTTTTATACTGAAAAGCCGTTGTTTGATGATCAATTTAAAAGTGCGTTTAAATCGGCATACGTTTTCGAACGAAATACTGAATTTTTTGCCGTTTATAAATGCAGATGAAATCACTAAGAACTCAGAATGCCAGCGCCAAAACAGAATCATTGCATGGCGTCACCCAAATTCCGGCAGTCATTTTGTAGACTTGTGAAAGTTTGGCAGTGTATGTTTTTCATTTGAGAAAACCCTGAAAGATTTACGCATGATTTTAGAGCCCGTTCGTAATTTTCTCTTACTTCAATTCAACAAGCCACGCTGGATTAAGCGGTCGTTTGGAATTAAGTCAAAGGGGATTGCGTACGTAAAATATCAGGGCAAGAAATTTTATCTTTTCTTGGGCGATCTGTACGGGCCCTCATACCATTTAATGCACTGGGGTGTTTCCAGTTACGAGCCTTACAATCAAAAGTTTATTAAAAAAGTTTTAGGGCAAGAGGGTGTTTTTCTTGATATCGGTGCGAATATTGGAATTTTCTCTATCGTAGCCTCAATGCAAAGTTCGGAAATAAAAGCTTACGCGTTCGATCCAGATGAAAATGCTAGGGAATGTCTTACTGCCAGCGTGGTGAGCAACAGAATATCTAATATTGAAATTTTGCCATATGCGGTTTCTGGTGACGTTGGCAGTGGCGTACTTTATCTGGACTCCGAGAATCATGGGGGTAATTCACTCAATCAGGAGAGTATTCCTGGTGGGCAGACAGGGCTAGAGCAAGTGAATGTTCAACTTACAACTGTGGATAGGTTTGTATCTGATCGCGGTCTAAAGCAAGTAGATCTAATTAAGATTGACGTTCAAGAGCATGAATTCGATGTCCTTAAGGGGGCGACGAAGAGTCTGCGTAAGTACAGACCCGTAGTTCTTGTGGAGTGCAATACCGTTAATATCGGTGGAGACCGAGATATTTTTAAGAACTTCGAGGGGCTTGACTATATGGTTTTTGATCCTATCGAAGAAAAATCATATTCCTTAGATAGCGCCAGAGAAGCCTTGAGAGAGAAATCTGGAACAAACAAGTACTTTGATCTATTCTTTTTCCCTGTTGAAAAGGCCCCTTAAAGTTTAAGGCGCTTAAAAATTGTCTCTGGAATGTTATTAATGATGAACATGATCAAACGCCAGATAGGAGTTAAATAGACGGTGTTCTTCTTTTTTTCTATCGCCGTCACTATTCCCTTAGCTACAGCAGGTGCTTTCCCGAACAAAGGCGTTTTTTTGTGATCTTTCGTCATCGGGGTGTCTACAGGGCCAAGCTTGATATTGAGTACGTGCACCCCCGTAGGGTACAGACGATTTCTTAGGCCATCCGTAAATGCAGTCATGCCAGCTTTGGCAGAGCCATAGACATAGTTTGATTGCTTTCCTCTGTCACCGGCGACAGAGGAAATGACAGCGATAGTGCCGAAGGTCTGTCGCGCCATTTTCTGTGCAATATAGGTTAATAAAGAGGCGTGAGAAATAAAATTGCTAGTTAAAATATTTAACATTTCATCTTGATCAATTTCGGCTTTTCTAGGATCTCCCAAAACACCGTGAGCTAAGAATACGATATCTATATTGATATGTTCACTCCAAATTTCTTCTATTTTTGAAGCATGTACTGAAAGGTCATTTAGATCATGGCTTACGACAGAAATTTTTGAGCTTCCTCTGACTTTAAGATCTTGAGCAATAATTTGAAGCATCTGGGGGTTGCGGCCCCAAAGAATCAGCTCTTCTTTCTCCGTCGCGTACAATTTAGCTACTTCTTGCGCTATCGCTGAAGTGGCACCGATGACTAGGATTTTTTTCATTTTACACGTCTCCAGAAGCTAGAGGAAAAATTCGGATCAATATACTTTTCAAATTCATTGATTCGGGGATAGAACTCCGCAAAACTTTCTTTGCTCATACGAGCGTCTTTCGCTGGATATACAGCACCTTTCACGGAACGAACGATCTGATCACACTGTTCGAGCGTTCTGTAAAGCGTTTCTCCATGATTTGGAAAATCAAGTGCAAGTGTTACGCCTTCTTTCGGGAAAGAGAGTAATCCTTCCGACGGAATGGAGCCAAATGTTTTTAAAACCGCCAAGAATGACCCCATTTGGCTTCTCTTAAGTAGATTGAAAATTTCTTTGAGAGCTGCACCCGCATCTTGTTTATATGGGATGACGAATTGGTATTGCAAGAAGCCCCTTTTTCCGTAAATTTTATTCCAGTTATAGATAGAATCCAACGGATAAAAAAACGGCTCGTAGTGAACAATATTCCTTTTGCGGGAAGTAAGATTTTTTCGATAATAAAGTTCGTTGAATGCGCGTATCGAAAAGCTATTTAAGATCCAATCGGGAAAAAACAGTGGAATGTTTTTAAATGTTTCTGTTTTGTGCACTGAAAGACTATTAGATTCAGCAGAGTCGGAATAATTTCCGCGAATAAAGATCCCACGCACGTCTTTGCTGTCAGTTACGCAGTCAACCCAAGATACAGTGAACTCAAATTCTTTCTCTGATTGTTCTGACAGTACGAAGAATTCACTCAAGGAATTGAATTGGATTTGTTCTTGGGTGATTGAAGAAGAAAGAATTTTCGTGAGTCGAAACTCAGCCCAGGTTATTAATCCCGTCAAACCCAACCCGCCAATCGTAGCGAAAAAGAAATCACTATGACTGCTACGTGAGCAAACTATTCTTTCACCTGTTGAACGAATCAGTTCAAACGATAAAACATGATGCCCGAAATTCCCTGCGCGATGATGGTTCTTTCCATGAACATCGTTGGCGATAGCTCCGCCAACAGTCACAAACTTTGTGCCTGGAGTGACGGGGAGAAACCATCCACGAGGGACAGCAAACTGAAGAATTTCATCGAAACTTATTCCGGCCTCACAGCGGAGTATGCCTGTATTTTCATCGAAGGAGATAAAGTGGGTTAATTGATTGGATAGCAATAAAGTACCGTCTTCATTTAAGCATGAATCCCCGTAAGAGCGACCTAGCCCCCGAGGTAGGCTGGAGGAACCAAATGAAGGAATCTGTGCATTTCGGCTTGGCACAGTGTAAACACTTTGATTTTTTATAACGGGGTAAAAACCCCAGCTCGGATAATCCATTACAAAGCTGTCCCGAATACAAGACCTAGTATTGCCAAACAAATCCAACTAATTTTGTCTTTAACGGCAAAGACAACAGGATCGTCGTGGATCTCATCGCGATTGGTCAATATCCAGATGCGAGAGATCCAGAATAACAGTACTGGCGTGGTGAACCAAAGATTTTGAGGAGTGCTATAAAGAGATCTAACATCGCTGCTTTGAAGGTAGAGCAAGACTATTAAAACTGATAAGAGCCCTGACCCAACTCCCAACCCCTGAACCATGGGATAGTCAATTTGTCGGTAGCCTCTTCCGTCCAGAGTGATCTTATTTTTACTGCGTATAATCTCCGTATACCGTTTCACGCAGGCGAGGCTGAAGAAAAACAAGGTTGAAAAACTTAACAGCCATTCTGAAACGGGAACGCTTGTTGCCGCTGACCCAGCAAAGATGCGCAGCGTGTACATCATAGATAGAATTAAGATATCTACAACGACACTTTGTTTAAGATAAAATGAGTAAGCGAGATTGAGTGTAAGATAAGTTATTATCCAACCAGAGTATTGAATCGGCAAATACGATGAAATTAAAGCAACTCCGAGTAAAAGGGAGGATAAGAGTAGAACTCCCCATTTTATCTTAAGATCGCCAGAAGCGAAGGGACGATATTTTTTAGTGTGGTGGTTTCTATCGGATTTTAGATCAAGAAGGTCATTCAAAACATAGACGAAAGAAGCAGCCAGACTAAATCCAGCGAAAGCCAATAAGCCTAGAAGTATAGTTTGATAATTTAAGAATTTATGTCCAGCCAAGGCAGGTAAAAAAACTAAGATGTTTTTTATCCACTGATGCGGCCGAATCTGCTTGGCAAGCAACTTCCAAGTGGGTTTTGTTTCGTCTTTGAGAATGGTTGTTGGCTTATTTAACTTTGCAATCTGATGCTGTAAAGCCTTTGAAGGATTTACAGCAACGACTTCTGTCGATTCGCGCCAGATGGCTAGATCAGCGAAAGCATCGCCCACGTACGAAAACGGTGTTGAGCCTATGGAGCTTTTAATCGCATTCAACTTCTGTAGACCCTTTAGGTTTGTGTTTGCGTCACTTCCAATAACGTGGCTAAAAAGGTCTAAGCGTTGAGAGATCTCGTTTACCCAAACATAGGGACTAGCCGAGGCGAGTATCAAGTCACACTTATTTAGATCGCGTTGTTCCTTCAAATAAGTGACAACGTCATTTCTAAGGGGAACGAGGTGTGGAGTCTGCGGAACGTGCTGTGCAAGTTTCGTCTTAAAGTGCGCCTTGCCATAAATGAGCCAGAATGGGCTTGCCAAAAATACCAGAGGCTTTGATTTAAGCAGTACAAGCCATTGTTCGTATAGCAAGTCTGTTTTTAAGAGGCAGTCGTCCAGATCACACACAATGAAATGTTTCATTGTGGCAATTTATTTATTTATAAGGACTTGAGCAAGATTAAATTGTGCATGGCAAGCAATGGTGCGGTGACACAACATCTTCAGAGTCCCTTACCTTGTGACAGCGGGTTTTCTATATAGTTTTTTAATATTTATATTTATAGTAGTTTTGGTCTCAGTAGCGATCCAAATTAAAATAGCCCAGGAGATAACCAGCCAATTGCGGGCGACGTGAATTTCGAAGTTATTATCTGCGAAACCTGCAATCAAAAAAGCTGGCTGTATAGTGATTGCCCCAAGTAGAAGTCCTCTTTTTACCGGCTCATTCAAGCCGACCAACCGAAATGATTTTAAGCCAAGTAAAAAGAAGAGTACGAAGTTACCTATGTACAGAACCGTTCCTATAAGGCCAGTCCCTGCTAGAAACGATAGAATTTCATTGTGCGGATGTGTGTCAAATTCTGTTGTAACATTCTGCTCCTCGTACTTTTTAAGGTACGTCATGATATCCCGTTTATTGTTCATATAGCCAACTCCAAAAATGGGGTTGTCACGGAAAATTTTTAGAGAAGTTCTCCACAGAGTAAGTCTAATCGTGTCGCCCTTATTTGTTGAGAGAGTTTGGACAATGCGCCCCCTGGTTCCTCCTGCGTCCGAGATAAATAACGTTCCGAAAATTACACACGAAGCTAAAAATATTCTCAGGGCAGTCCTCTTGTTTACGAGGAAGCACATAATAGGCATTGCCAGTATTACTGATATCCATATTGTCCGGGTAAATGTCAAAAATAGGGATAAGAGTAGAGTTAGGGCTGTAAAACCTAAGATAAGAGCCAAGCGCCTCTGGTTTGATTGAATGTGCGTGACCAACAGACCTAATACCAAAAGAAATACTAAAAAATAAGAATGCGCTAAAAAATTTATATTTGTAAATGTCCCTTGGAGCCGATTTGGGTAGCCAAAAAAATTAGGGTTTTCTGGTACCAAAAAATAATGTGCAATTATGGCGGACACGGAAATCGAAGTGATGATAGCAAAGGCCGGAACAAAAAATTTTTCTGGACGCCACAAAGAAAGTACGCGAGCAAATAATGGCAAAGCTGGAATCCAAAGAAACTCTAACAAATATCCAAAACTTTTTACATGAATTGGAGGGTTTAATAGAATCGTTAAAAATATCCAAAAGTAAAAAAAATATACCCATTTATAGAACCCCGTATGATAGCTAAGGGTGTTCCATGACCAAGGTGTTGCTTTAGCCAGCGTCACAATAATAATGAATATAATAATAAGGTCGAACGAATACTCGCCTAGGTTTCTAGAGAACAAACTTACAACAAGACAAAGAGTGAATAGTATCGTTGCTAGGGTAGATACCAGATTGTGTTTTGTTTCATGCATAGTAAAATAAAAACCGTCATTTGATAGTTGTAGTAGCATTACACAGTGATAGTACTCTTAATTATAAGTCAATGCTTAGCGTTGGTTTTCTAAAGATGTGATGACGCGCGGCGATCTTTCTTATGGTCCTTATTTAGCTTGATGTATAAACCTACAAATCGAACGCGACCAGATTCATTATAAGAAGTTGCTTACTCGACACTTAATTAAGTGAAAAAAATCTTAACACTAGCTGAATACTATTTTTTTATGTTCTAGAAAAGTTAAGGCAAGAGCAGTTAGTTGTAAACTCGAGTATGCGTGATATTGTCTCGGCATTGAGTGGATCGAGTCGTTTGATCTTTCAATAGAAAATTTATTGTTCATTTGCTAATGGATGCATTCAGGCTTTGTAAGCATGTTCAACCAGTTGTTTGGAAGATGTGTTCTGTTCATTAGTTTAAACCAAAAGCGCTGGGTCGCGAGCGTCGTGATTGAGTCGGACGCAGGGTAAATGTAGATAGATCTTAAAAGATTTCGCAACCATCAGTGAGGGAGTGTTGTTGCTCAAAATTAGAGACTTTAGGTGAATGCAGAATTCAATATGACATAACAAAGAACTTTACCATGTCGAAAAAATGATGTGGGGTACACACTCTCTCAGGAATGAGTCGATTTTACACCGAGGTTTGTTATCGGTATTACGCATTAATTGGGTTTTGAGAAGGTGGTGTGTTCAGCATTTTTAATGCGACGCCCAACAGCCTCTTTATATACAATTGCGAACTAAGCTGCAGAGTTTTTTGTACGTCAGAATATTGCTTTAAGTCATTTAATCCTTTGAATAGACTCAAGAATTCCTCAGAGATAAGATTTGCGGCTCAGCGAGGTGTTGTTTTGTCAAAAAAGGTTCTTGTTACGGGTGCTGATGGTTTTATTGGTTCTCATTTAACTGAAATGTTGGTGGCCGAAGGATATGATGTACGTGCATTGGCACAATACAACTCTTTTAATTCCTGGGGTTGGTTAGATTCTTCGCCCATAAAGCAAGACATCGAAGTTGTGACGGGAGACGTTCGTGATCCTTTTTTCTGCAAAGAGATTTCGAAGAATGTAGATGTTGTTTTTCATCTAGCCGCTCTTATTGCAATTCCCTTTTCTTACATCGCTCCACAAAGTTATGTTGAAACTAATGTCACTGGTACTTTGAATATGTGTAAAGCGGCTATGGATGCAGGGGTTTCGCGTATTATTCACACATCAACAAGTGAAGTGTACGGGACAGCTCAGTATGTTCCTATCGATGAAAAACATCCCTTGCAGCCTCAATCCCCTTATAGTGCATCCAAGATAGCGGCAGATGCCATGGCTATGAGTTTCTTTAACTCCTTCAATCTTCCGCTAACAATTGCACGTCCCTTCAATACGTATGGCCCTCGTCAGTCTGCACGCGCAGTGATTCCTACTATTATTTCTCAGATTGCGTCTGGGAAAAAAGAAATCAATTTGGGCGATATGACGCCAACACGCGACTTTAACTATGTTTCAGATACCTGCCGCGGTTTCTTGGCATTGGCGAAGTCTCAGGCGACTGTTGGCAAGACTGTCAACATTGGATCGAATTTTGAAATTTCCATCAAAGACACCCTTGAGTTGATCAAAAAAATTATGCAGTCGGATGTTAAGATTATTCATGATGCCGAACGCGTTCGTCCCAAGAATTCCGAGGTTCATCGTCTCTGGTGCGACAATACGCAAATTCATTCAATGACTGGTTTTAAGCCTGAAGTTTCAATTGAAGAAGGGCTTCGCAGAACAATTGAGTGGTTCACCGACAAGCAGAATCTGGCGAAGTATAAGGCAGATATTTATAATGTTTAATGACGTTATTAGTTTTATTCAGGATTTATATAAGGGTGAAAAGTTTATTCCCCTGCATGCTCCGATCTTTTCTGGTAATGAAAAAAAATACGTCAATGAAGCTATTGACTCGACATTTGTTTCTTCAGTAGGCGCATTTGTAGATCGTTTTGAAGTTGAATTCGCAAAGTACGTCGGAGCAAAAAAAGCAGTCGTGACGGGGAATGGAACTTCGGCTCTACATGCGGCTCTGCACCTTTTAGGTGTTTCTCACGGGGATGAAGTTCTGACTCAAGCCCTGACTTTTGTGGCGACACCGAATGCTATTTCTTATTGTGGAGCTCATCCTGTTTTTCTCGACAGCGACGCCGAAACTCTAGGGCTGTCAGTGATATCTCTGCATAGGTTTCTAGAATCTCATGCGGAAGTCAGAGCAGGTGTTTGCTATAATAAGAAGACAGGGCGTCGGATTATGGCTTGTCTACCCATGCACGTCTTTGGTCATCCCGTAAAAATTGAAGACATTGTAAAGATCTGCGATTCCTATAACGTTCCCGTTATCGAAGATGCTGCCGAGTCTCTCGGGAGTTTTTATAACGGGGTTCATACAGGTCTTTTTGGTAAAATCGGAGTTTTCAGTTTTAATGGAAACAAAATTATAACCTCCGGTGGCGGCGGGATGTTGGTTACAAATGATGAGGCCCTGGGGAAGAGAGCCAAGCATTTAACGACAACGGCAAAGGTTCCACACGCGTGGGAATTTTTCCATGACGAGATCGGTTTCAACTATCGTATGCCTAACTTGAACGCGGCACTGATTGTCGGTCAGTTAGAGCAGCTTCCATTTTTTGTGGAAAACAAAAGAGCGACGGCTGAGATGTATAGGCAGTTTTTCGAGAAAAAAGGCATTCAATTTTTTGTCGAACCTGAGAAGGCAAAATCCAATTATTGGCTGAACGCTATTCTTTTAAGCGACCGAAAAGAAAGAGATGCCTTTTTGCATGAGACAAATCGTCAAGGTGTGATGACCAGACCGGTTTGGAATCTTATGCCGGACCTACCCATGTATAAATCTGCATACAGTGAAGATTTGACCGTCGCTCGATCGCTGGCTGATCGGATCGTTAATATTCCAAGCAGTGTGAGGCATTCGTGAAAGATCTCTATCTCATAGGGGCGGGAGGCCATTGTGCTTCCTGTATCGACGTTATTCGAGCGACTGGTGTCTTTAACATTCGCGGTATCTTTGATCTGGCCGAGAAGGTAGGATCTACGTTGAATGGCGTTCCCATAATTGGAACGGACGCGGATTTGCCCAAGTATATCAATAAAGAAACATTTTTTTTAATAACGGTGGGGCAGATTAAAACGCCGCAGTTGCGTAAAAAGATTTTTCAACAACTTGTGAATCTTGGTGCCCAACTTGCAACTGTGATTTCGCCGCGAGCTTATGTTTCCGCATCAGCTTCAATCGGTGAGGGAACTATTGTTCTTCATGACGCCCTCGTGAATGCGAACGCGATCATAGGCGTTAATTGTATCGTCAATACAAAGTCCTTGATTGAACACGATTCGGTTGTTGGCAGTCACTGTCATGTTTCAACAGCAGCCGTAATTAATGGCGGTTGCAACGTTCAAGAAGGAAGCTTTATCGGCAGTAATGCCGTTCTTAAAGAAGGGCTCAAAGTTGCAGCGAACTCTGTATTAAGCGCAGGAGTATTCCATAAGGTGAGTTATGAATAATGAAACTCTCATCATAGCGGAAGCTGGTGTCAATCATAACGGAGACCTGGCGACTGCATTAAAACTTGTTGATGTCGCAGTCGATGCGGGTGCGGATATTGTTAAGTTTCAGACTTTCAAAGCCAAGAATCTCGTTACCGAATCTGCTGTGATGGCTGAATATCAGAAGCGAAATCTCGGCGAAGAGCAATCACAGTTAAACATGCTCAAAAAACTGGAGCTGAGCTACGACGATCACTATGTTCTTATTGAACATTGTCGAAAAAGAAATATTCGTTTTTTGTCTACGGCATTTGATTTTGAAAGTCTGGCATTTCTCGAAACTCTGAACATGGGGCAATGGAAAGTTCCTAGCGGAGAAATAACCAACCTTCCTTATCTTGAGATTATCGGACGAAGAGGTGAACCTGTTATTGTCTCTACCGGAATGGCAGATTTTGATGAAGTTCAAGCTGCGATCAAAGTTCTCACAGGCGTGGGACTTCCGTTGGAGAAAATCACAGTTCTGCACTGTAATACGGACTATCCTACGCAAATGTCTGACGTGAACTTGCGTGCGATGAAGACTTTGGGCGAAAGGCTGAACGTTTCTTTTGGTTATTCGGATCATACCATGGGAATAGAAGTTCCTATAGCCGCGACAGCTCTTGGAGCAAAAGTAATTGAAAAACATTTTACATTAGATCGTAACGCTGCAGGCCCCGATCACAAAGCCTCCTTAGAGCCTGCTGAGCTGAAAGCTATGGTTGAAGCCATTCGCAATATCAACCAAGCGCTAGGCCGAAGCGAAAAAAGACCCACGGACAGCGAATTGAAGAATCGAGCTGTCGCTCGAAAGTCTTTAGTCGCAAAAAAAGCCATTAAGGCGGGAGAAGTCTTTACCTCTGAAAATCTAACAACACGTAGACCGGGCTCAGGTGTATCACCTATGCGCTGGTATGAGTTCATTGGGCAAAAGTCTTCGCGCGATTACCAGGAGAATGAACTTATCCATGACTAAGATCTGCGTATTTACTAGTACTAGAGCGGATTACGGAATTCTGACGCCGTTAATTGAGCGCTTGGAGAAAGAGAGCGGATTCGAATTGCGTCTTTTTGTAACGGGAACGCATTTACTGGAAGAACACGGTCAGACGGTTCAGGAAATCATATCTCAGGGGTTTAAGCCTTATTATCAAATTAAAATCGATATGAATGATTCTTCAGAGGTTTCACATCTCGGTATTATGGGGAACTCGTTAGTACGATTTGCGAAGGCTTTGGCCCAGGATAAGCCTGATGTCGCCGTGATTTTGGGAGACAGATACGAAGCATTGTCTTTCGCTATTGCTTGTAACGGTTTGGGAATTCCTCTCGTCCATTTGCACGGCGGAGAAGTGACCGAAGGAGCATTAGATGAGGCTTACCGTCACTGTATCACGAAGCTTTCTTATATCCATTTTGTGGCATCTTCAAGATATCGCGAGCGTGTTCTTTCATTAGGGGAAGCTCCAGATAGGGTGCACGATGTTGGCGCGTTGGGTGTGGATAATATCAAAAAGATTCCGTTACTTTCCAAAGAAGAGCTCGAGGCAAGTCTCGGAATTACGCTTCAGGAGCGAGTTATTGCAGTTACCTATCATCCCGAGACATTGAACCCGGAAAAAGACCGTGAACAGGTGGCGGCTCTCTTAACGGTGCTGGATGAAAAAATTAAAGAAGGTAACACAACAGTTGTTTTTACGCGCGCTAATGCAGATCACGGTAACGAAGAAATTCACAAAGCAATTGACTCTTTTGTAAGTCACCATCCAAAAACGACGGCCTATGTTTATTCTTTGGGAATGAAGCGCTATTTATCTTTGTTAAATCTTGCCTCTGTTGTCGCGGGAAATTCCTCGAGCGGTATTATCGAAGCACCGGCCTTGGGTACTCCAACAGTCAACATTGGAGACAGGCAAAAAGGTCGCGAGATGGCTGCGTCGGTTTTTAATGTTGATGGGAAAAGTAATGAAATTGCCAAAGCTATGGATGCTGCATTGAAGTTTAAACAAGAAAATGGAGCACGATCATTTTCTGTCTACGGAAGTGGGAATGCCGCTGACAAGATGATGAACATTCTTCAGCGGATCGAATTTAAATCTTTCCCGAAAAAAATGTTCTTTGACTATAAAATTTAAGGATACTTGGGGTTTATATGAAGGCTACATCCGATATTTTCGTTTCGCCACAAGACACTCTTCGTCGCGCCATGGAGATTATTGATAAAAACTCTCTGCAGATCTGCTTTGTTGTAGATAGAGATGGTCGGTTGGTTGGCGCTTTAACGGATGGCGATATCCGCCGTGCTTTGTTGAAGTCCGCGCAAATGGATCAACAAATCGAGACATTTATGAACCGCACGCCTAAATCGATCGGTGAAGGTGTACCGAAAAATGAAGTTCTCGCAAAGATGCGTCAGTGGAATATTCGTCATCTGCCTGTCTTGGATAACAACGGCCGCATCGTGCGTATCGAAGGTTCAGATGAGCTTTTAGGTCTTATTAAGCGCAACAATAAAGTGATTCTAATGGTCGGCGGCTTTGGAAAACGTTTAAGCCCTTTGACGGACAATATGCCAAAGCCTTTACTAAGAGTCGGCGGACGTCCTATTTTAGAGACTATTGTTCGACGCTTTAGCGAGCTGGGCTTCCATAAGTTTGTTTTTGTCGTGAACTATCGTGCTGAAATGATTCAAGAGCATTTCCGGGATGGCGAAAAGTGGGGAGTCTCTATCGAGTATCTTCACGAAGACACTCCTCTGGGGACGTGCGGCGGGCTTTCGATGTTGAAAAATAAACCACAAGAGCCTTTCTTTGTTATGAATGGCGATATCTTAACGCGAGCTAATTTTGCCGAAATGTTGGATGCACACGTTTCTACGGGGGCGGCCGCGACAATGGCAGTGCGTGAGCACTATGTGGAAATTCCGTACGGCGTTGTGAAGGTTGACGGCGATAAGATTCTTTCTATTGAAGAGAAACCCAAAGAGCTGACTTTCGTAAATGCGGGTATTTACATTCTTTCTCCAGAAGCGTTGACTCACGTTCCGCAGGGGCAGTTCTTTGATATGCCAAGTCTCTTTACCGTACTAAAGAAAGAGGACAATCTGGTCCGTTGCTTCAAGCTGAAAGATTATTGGGTTGATATAGGACGTCTTGAGGATTTCCATCGCGCGCAGGCGGATTTCGAGGGTTATTTCGGTGGCTAGCACTTCCGCGGAAAAGGTTCTGATTGTTGGGTACGGAAGTATCGGCAAACGTCATCTCGGGGCGTTTGAAGCTGCAGGCGCTGAAGTAGCCGTAGTTACCCAACAAGACGTAACTCATCAAAAAATTTATCGAGATGTTTCGTCGGCAGTTGTTGAGTATAATCCGGGTATTGTTGTCGTCGCGAATAGCACGGATAAGCATCTCGCAGCGTTGGAAAACTTAAAGCTAGCGGGATTCAAGGGTATCGTCTTGGTTGAAAAACCTTTAGCGGACAAAGTCATTTCTTTTAAACACTCGTTTGCCGGACTTTATGTCGCTTATAATTTGAGACGGAGCCCTCTGTTGACCCGCTTGAAAGAGGAGTTGAAGAACCGTGAAGTTGTAACCGCTCATGTCTATTGCGGGCAGTATCTTCCGGGTTGGCGGCCTCAACGTGATTATCGTGAAGTCTACTCTGCAAAAAAAGACCAAGGTGGAGGCGTCTTACGCGATCTTAGTCATGAGCTTGATTATACCCAGTGGCTTTTTGGGAATTTCGAATATCTAGCGGCTCAAGGTGGACACTTCAGCAATCTTGAGATTGATTCAGATGATGTATTCACTCTTTTAGGAAAAACTCAAAAGAGTCCCCATGTCGTTGTGAGCATTAATTATTTAGATCGTGTCGCTCGAAGAACAATTCTCGTTCACTGTCAGGATGCAACTTTATTTGTCGATATGGTTGCAGGACGTCTGATGATTAATTCTGAAGTCGTGCTGGACAATTTAAAAGTTGCCGACACTTACTTAGAGCAAGCGCGGTCTCTTATTGAAGGAAGAACTCAATCTTTAAGTTCTTTTGATGATGGGATGTCTGTACTGAAGCTTATTGAAGCCGCAGAACATTCGTCTCAAGAAAGAAAGTTTATAAATTTATGAAACGTTTATGTTCAATTTGTGCCCGTGGCGGGTCAAAAGGTGTCGTAGGAAAAAACTTGCGCGAGGTGGATGGAAAACCCCTCTTGGCCTACTCCATCGAACAGGCGCAAAAGTCAGGGCTGTTTGATGCCATTGCGTTTAGTTCAGACTCGGATGATATTTTAAATGCAGCACGTGATGCCGGGGTAAAATATCTTATTAAACGTCCTGCAGAGCTTGCGACTGATACCGCAGCTAAGATTCCCGTGATCCGTCATTGTGCTGAAGAAGCGGAAAAGATGAGCGGTATTAGGTTTGATACATTTGTAGATTTAGACTGCACTTCGCCACTTCGGGATGTGCAGGACATTATTAATGCCGTCGAGATGCTTGAGGCGGGAGGATGTGACAATGTTATCACCGGCATGCCTGCACGCCGGTCTCCTTATTTTAACTTAGTTGAGTTGAAAGACGGCTTTGTTGAGTTGTCCAAAAAATTGGATCTCCCTGTAGTACGGAGGCAGGATGCTCCTCAGTGTTACGATCTTAATGCGTCAATTTATGTTTGGAATAGAGAGTCCTTCTTTCACAGCCAATCCTTATTTACGGGTAAAACAAAAATCTATGTAATGCCGGAGGAGCGCTCTCTGGATATTGACACTCAATTTGATTTCGAAATTGTGACGTCGCTATTAAGGAAGAAAAATGAAGCTCGATAAAAAAGTAGTGGTCATAACAGGAGCGGCGGGGCTCTTGGGAAAAGTTTTTGCGAATGCCATTTCTCGAGAGGGCGGAATCGTCGTCGTTGCAGACATTAAAATTGAAAATGCCCAGGCTGCCTCTGAACAGATTCCTAACTCATATCCGATAAAAATGGATATCACTTCTGAAGAATCGGTCAGCTCCGTCATTGCCGAAGTCGCTCAGAAATTTGGCAAAATCCATGCTCTTGTGAATAATGCCTATCCTCGCAATAAGAATTATGGACGTCATTTCTTTGATGTGACCTATGAGGATTTTTGTGAAAACTTAAATTTGAATCTAGGGGGGTACTTCCTAACTTCCCAGCGTTTCCTTAAGTATTTCGAGGCTCAGGAGCATGGAAATATCGTTAATATCTCGTCAGTGTATGGTGTCGTGCCGCCGCGATTTGAAGTTTATGACGGTACAAAGATGACTATGCCTGTTGAATATGCAGCCATAAAGTCAGGTTTGATCCATCTTACTAAGTACATGGCGAAATATGTGAAAAACAAAGGCATTCGGGTTAACTGTATCAGTCCTGGTGGAATTCTTGATGCGCAGCCAGAACAGTTTTTGAATCAGTATCGTGAGTTTTGTCTAAATAAGGGCATGCTCCAGCCGTCTGATCTGGCCGGAACGTTAGTGTTTTTGCTTTCTTCCGACTCAGAATTCATAAATGGTCAAAATATTATTGTAGACGACGGATTTACGCTCTAAAAATAGAGACTTAGAAAATAGTGAAGGCGATTCATGGAAAAACAACGTTATATTAGACTTATTCCCCGACTGGATATCAAGGGGCCGAACTTAGTGAAGGGCATTCATTTAGAAGGCCTTCGAGTTCTCGGCGATCCGGATGTCTTCGCACGTCAATATTATGAGGCTGGCGCGGATGAGTTGTTTTACATGGACGTCGTTGCAAGTCTGTATGAGCGCAATAGTCTGACGGACATGGTCTCGCGAATTGCGAACGATGTTTTCATTCCTATTACGGTTGGCGGAGGGCTTCGCTCGCTTGACGATATTAAAAAAGTATTGGATAGCGGCGCTGATAAGATTTCTTTGAATACGGCGGCAATTCGTAATCCGAGTTTGGTTGAAAAAGCAGCTCATCGCTTTGGTTCCTCGACTATTGTGATTTCAGTCGAAGCCATTAAGCAGCCCGATGGCCGCTACTTAGCTTTCATTGACAACGGACGTGAAGATACCGGTGTTGAAGTGATGGAGTGGGTAAAGCGAGTTGAAAACCTCGGAGCTGGTGAGCTTGTTATCACATCCGTTGATAAGGAAGGTACCGGTGAAGGGTTCGATATCGATCTTATCAAATCCGTATGCTCGTTAGTGAAGGTCCCCGTCGTAGCACATGGGGGAGCAGGCAGCGTTGCGGACATTGTTCGTGTGGTAAAAGAAACCACAGCAAATGGTATCGCTGTGGGATCGATTTTTCATTATGACGTGGTTTCTAAACATAACACAGTCAACTCTGAGAAGGCTGAGGGAAATACGCGCTTCTTAAGTGAGAATCGCAGTTATGGGAAGATTAAACCAGTTTCCTTTAAGGAAGTTTCTGAAGCATTGAAGACAATGGGCGTGGTTTGTAGGGCGTTATGAAAAAAGTTGTTATTGTAGATTATGGATTGGGGAATATTTTTAGCATCACCCAAGCTTTGAAAGTAAATGGTTGTACTCCTATTGTTTCCAGCGACAAGAATGAAATCTTAAGCGCAGACGGAATTCTTCTTCCAGGTGTCGGTGCCTTTGGCGACGCAATGGCGAAATTGGTTGAGCTCAATTTAGTTGAAACTTTGCGCGAGCAAGCTAACAAAGGCGTTCCCTTTTTGGGCGTCTGTCTGGGATTGCAGCTTCTCTTTACAACAAGTGAAGAGTTTGGCAGCCATAAGGGCCTAGACTTGATTCCGGGTACAGTTCGTCGTTTCCCAAATAGCTACAAAGACATTTCTTTGAACGTGCCTTTTATTGGCTGGAATTTTCTTGAGAAGAAAAAGGAAGACGCTTTTTTAGAAGGACTTGAGAATAAGTCAAAAATGTTCTTGGTACACTCTTTTTACGTTGAACCGAAAGATGCAAGCTGCGTTCTTGGTACATGTAGTTATCAAGGATTTGCATATCCAACGATGGTAAGAAAGGGCAATATTTTTGGTGTTCAAGGGCATCCAGAAAAAAGCGGCCCGGATGGAATTAAGATTTACAAAAACTGGTTAAATATTTTGTGAGGTTAGAATGAGTGAGTTGGAAGTAAAGTACGGCCTTCCGCGTGAAGTGCACTACTGTAAAAAGTGTGTGATGTCGAATCAGAGACCGGCATCTACGCAAGAGTTTCGTCATACGATTGAAAGTAAAAAAGTTACTTTGAATATCGATGAGAATGGCGTGTGTGATGCTTGTCGCACAGCTGAAATGAAAAACAACATTGATTGGAAGAAACGTGAAGATGAGCTAATGGCTCTTCTTGATAAATATCGCCGTAATGACGGTCACTATGATTGTATCGTGCCTGGCAGCGGTGGAAAAGACAGTGCTTATCAAGCTCATATCTTGAAATACAAATACGGCATGAATCCACTTACAATCACTTGGCCGCCAATTCTTTACACGGACTATGGTTACAAGAATTGGAAAAACTGGCTCGACGTCGGTGGTTTTGACAATCTGACTTTCACGCGCAATGGCCGTGTGATGAAAACTTTGACGAGATTGTCGATCGAAAATCTTCTTCATCCGTTCCAAACGTTTATTTTGGGACAAAAGAATTTGGCTCCGAAAATTGCGGCTAAATATGATATCCCTCTAATTTTCTACGGTGAGAACGAAGCGGAATATGGAAATCCCATTGCGGACAATACGACTTCATTGCGTGACAAATCATATTTCAGCTTTTCAAACATCGATGATATCTATCTCGGCGGTGTTTCTGTTAAGGAACTGGAAGAAAAACACAATATTAAGAAGCGCGACTTGATGTCTTTCTTGCCAATTGAATCTTCAGAGCTTGCAAATAAGAAAATTGAAGTTCATTACCTAGGTTATTACCTAAAATGGACTCCTCAAGAAGTTTACTACTACGCAGTAGAAAACACAGGCTTTAAAGCTCGCCCGTTCCGTACACAAGGGACATACAGCAAGTACAATAGTATTGATGATAAGATTGATGATCTTCACTACTATACAACATATATCAAGTTTGGTTTGGGACGCGCTACTTACGATGCTTCTCAAGAGATTCGTAATAAGCATTTGACTCGTGACGAAGGTGTTGCACTGGTTAAAAAATTCGACGGTGAATTCCCTGACAAATACTTCAATGAAGTTATGGAATATATCGAAATGAAGCCAGAGCGTTTTCACGAATTGTGTGACCAATTCCGTTCTCCTCATCTATGGACAAAAGAGAGTGGTGATTGGAAGCTCAGATATCCTATTTGGGAGCAAGGTTAGTTGTTCGATTGGCACTCATGGATCTATTCATGAGTGCTTTGAATACATATATTCTGTTATCTCCAAGAGTCATTATAGTTGTTTGTCTTAAGCAAACTTTTATTTGATTGTAAAATAAGAATTCGCAAAGGAAGCAAGTACAACGACCTGAGGCTGGATTTAGTGGAAAATTCTCTCAATAATTTACGAAATAGAATGACTAGTTGGGAAGTGATTGTTTTTTCGATTGTAATCACCATCGCCAACAGCGGGGACGTTTTGTACCATGCTTCCAGAAAATTCGGCTCTGACCCATCGCTGATTTATCTGTCGTTATATATTTTTGTGTTCGCAATTTTTCTCTTCATGAAGAAAAAGGTGAAACTTACGCGCGCTTTTTTTGTTTCGGGAGGCCTTTTTCTTTTATATCTGGTCTTGCAATTGTTAAATGGATTTCGCCACGCTACATCTGAACTTAATCCCTACGTCGCTTTCATATGCTTCATAGCGATACCTTATTTTTGGATTATTCTACGATCTAAGGATTTTTACTTTACCTTGGCAACTCTCGTTAACGTGTATTTTCTTACTTTTGCCTTGTACGTATTTTGTGACATAGGAAGCATACTTTATATGGGTAAAAGTCAACATGTGCTCATGTCCAATGTATTGCCACTTCAAGCGTTACTTCTGATATGCATTGGTATTCATTTTCCTGACTTGAAAACTCTTCGTAGTATTGCCTTTAAATCATTTATTGGTTTCGCTTTTTATATTTTATTGTCTGTGAGTATTTTTACTGAAGACCAACGCCTTCAAGTTAAAGCAATAATTTTAGTTCCTGGTGTAGTCTTTGGATACTATATGTTAACTCGTGTTCGACCTTTGCTTATGGACAAGCTGTTTGCAGCCAAGGATAGATACTATTCAATCTCGTTGCCTGTCGGTTCATTAGCTGTATTGCTCTTGTTTGTCCCTTTAGCTTTATTAGTTGTTTTTAGGTATATCGATTTAGCGAGTGTCCTAAATCGAGGAACCTCGGGCGCATTACGTACAATTGTTGGTTCCACGCGTATTTCCGAGGTGCTTGGAACGGTTGAATCCACGGTGATCGGCTTTGGGCTGGGAAGCTCTTCTAAGATTGATCTATTTTATCTTCATAAAGGATTTCATCATTTAAAAAGTCATTCCGGGATCGTAAGTTTGGTTTACGAGCACGGCGTGATTGGTTTCATTTTGCTGTTTGGTTTATTCACATTTGCAGTTTTTTCCTGCGATAAAAAAGCAGAAGATGAGTTCTTTACGCAGGCCAATAAGGTTCAAATTTTTAATGCGGTCGCGCTCCTGTTTATCCTGTTTTTAAGTTGGACTTTTTTAAATGTCATATATCTCATTGCACTTCCAACATCCAATTACGTGGATCAAGCGCAGATATATACAGTCGTACTAATTGTATATTCGTTGAAACATTTGATAAAAATAAGCCCGCATAAAGAATTTATTGGGAAGGTGTCTACATAAGCATGAAAGATTTTTTAATTGTTTACGAAGTGAAGAAGCGAGAAATCGAGAATGCTTACCTATTAAAAGTTTTTCTCGAGCATTTAGGGTATAGTTGTGACATTGCAAACTTTTATGAGTCGCAATACTACAGTCTTTTTGGTAAGCAGAACTATAAAGTAATTATAGTTCCACAACTTTATCACACAGAGTATGTAGCCAGAGTTTTTTCACGCTTTGGTCCTGCAAATACGATTTTTAATCTTCAATGCGAACAAGTTCTTAGCGACGATTTCGAGGCAATTGATTTGCATACTCCAAAAGGGGAAGCGAGACTTGCCCACCATGTGTGTTGGGGAAAGAGAACTCATGAAAAACTTGCCAAATCTGGAATTTCCAAGGAGAAATTGCCCGTTCTTGGCGCGTTATCTGTCGACTTCATCAGAAAAGAAATCGCCTCTATACTTTGCCCAAGTCGGGAGGAAATCGCAGAGAAATTTAATCTTGATCCTGCGAAGAAGTGGTTGCTCTTTACTTCAAGCTTCACGTTTGCCGATATGCCCGAAGATCGTAGGAAGATGGATGAGCGCCTTCTTGGTATTGATTTGTCAGAAAGAATCGAGCTATTTACGAAATCAAGGCTTTTATTTCTTGAATGGCTCGATAAATACTTGCCTACAATTGATCACATTCTGATTTATCGACCTCATCCGGATGAATACAGCTTGCTTCCTCTTTATAAGCTACAGGAGAAATATCCGAACTTTAGAATCATCCCTGACTACAGTGTCAGAGTCTGGACATATCTCTGCGACTCGATTTTGAATTGGTATTCTACATCGTGTGTTGAGGCTTATTTCCTTAAAAAACCATATTTTGTTGTGAGGCCTCTTCCGATTCCTGCGGATATCGAGCTGACTCTCATGCGCAACATTAAAAAAATTGAAACGTTTGAAGATTTTAAGAAAACAGATTTTTTTGTGAATGATGAAGGTTTTCACGATAACGCTTGCATGGAATCTTTTTACTCTTTTGATGTAAATGAGGAAAGCGTCACAAAATACGTTCGGGAATTAAGTGCTGTTCATTCGAACAACACAAAAGTTGAATATACTTTGCCATGGAAACTCATGTTAAAAAGTAATATCAAAACCTATCTGGTTTTTGGACTTCATCAATTCTACGGCCTGTTCTTGAAAGGAATTCACAAGCCTAGCAGAAGCGGTCGTGGCTTTATATTTGGAACGTGGTTTAGAGCATTTTATTATAACATCGCAAATCCCGAAGACAGACGTGAAGCACTTGAAAAAGCCATGATCATTCGGCAGAGGGTGAAAACGGAAAACTCTCAAACAACATGTGCCGAAGTTTGAAAAACACTATCTTTTTGTGTTTTCACTAAATTTCATGCTTGTTCGCTTGCTAATGCTAATGACTATTCTTAGATGTTGATGCGAAGTTCATGACGGCTGATTTAAATTTAAAAAAACCTTCAGACGTAGGTTTCAAATGAAAGCCATCAGAAAAATCGCTAGCATGGGAAAGAGTAATTAAATTATTTGGAGTTTCATTATCTAAAATAGGGCCTAGTTGTGCCAAATAGTTCTTATAAAAATTGATTTCATCAAATAATTTTTTTTGATTAACCACGGATGTCCAAATACTCGGATGCATCGGGGGAGTTACAAAAACAAGATTTATGTTATTCTTTTTGCAGTACTCAGAGATGTTCTTCAAGCTTTCAAGAACAGTCATATTTATTTCATAATTATCGGCAACTACAGAGTTAATCGCATCAGCATATTTTCTATATGTTTCGTAAGATGCAACCGGATTTTCTGTGGCTTCAATTGGGAAAAGCGCGTCATTCAAGGTAAGCTTGAAGTACTCTAAATTGACTAGATATTTACCTGGATTTTCAGCAAGTTTAAGGCGTTCAAAAAACCTGTTGGTATTATAGTTCTTATTCATCGTATAAAAACTGATCGACATTATTACATTTTCAAGTTTTTGCTGTTTGGCCGCCCACCAAAACATTTCAATAGATTCAAGCATACTTGCTCCGCCGAACGCGAGATTAGAGTAGCTTTGGTCTTCCTTAAGATATGGTGCTGTGGCTTCATCAAAATGTGCCACTCTTGAGTCGCCAATAATGATATTCTTCTTCGGAGCTCTCATGTAATCACGAAACCGATAGATAATAATTCCTTTATAGCTGTGAAAATTCCTCCGGAAGCCCCAATAGTTATTGTAGTCATTTATAATGAATACTGAGTACAAGAAGCTAAATGGCAAAAACAAGATAAAAATCTTTTTAATAAACTTTGACATGTCTCTCCTAACGATTCTAGGTTTGAAATTTCTGTTCATACTGTTTTTTTAGTTAGAATATTGGTTGCATTAGTATTATTAGTTCATTTAAAAAATAAATGAAAGTTTATTATATGGACGTGGAAGAAGTACGAAATGATTTTTAATTCATTTGCTTATGCGATATTTTTGCCAACAGTATTCCTATTGTATTATGTACTGCCGCATAAGTTTCGAAATGTGATGTTATTAGGAGTTAGTTATTATTTTTATATGAGTTGGAACTATAAACTAATAGTTCTAATATTATCTACGACTGTCGTTT